>JAFGWT010000550.1 GCA_016937015.1 Deltaproteobacteria bacterium
CAGCTTTAAACAACTGGATTGCCGCCTGCGCGGCAATGACGGTGCGCCCAAGAAGTCAAGCAATACTTGTGTAGAATCATGAGGCCTACGCGGGAATGACGGAGCGTTAGAACTCGATACCCCTGATATAAACGATACGCCGGTTTCTTTTCATCCGATAACCGGGTCATGTTGTTCATTTGCGAATCAGCAACTTTTTGAGCAACCCGGTTTTGCCGGATCCGCGGAGTGCCTTTCGGCTTTTAAACAGAGAATCAACCGTAAAAAAATACGGACCTATCTCCGGAATCACTTCCGGAAGTGAAAACGCACCGCGAACGGTTGTCTCCGTGACAGGCGCGGCATCCCTCTTTCGCACCAGCAGTCCCAGCAATTTAACAGGGGAAGTCAGCCGGGCGTCAGCAGGCACATCGAGGGATTTCTCTGTCTCCGGCAACCTGTAATTGGAATCAATCTGCGAACACCTGTCGATAATAAACGTTTCCCATATCTCACTGAATGCCATAAAAGGCGTAAAGCGCTTCACAACACGGGTCTGACTGTTGGTCAGAGAAATCGATGAATAATCGTCCGACCATGTAGCGATACCAGCGAGCCGTTTTCCATCCAGATGCCCGCAAAGAGACATTGGTCGGTCAACGGAAAGCACCTGTTCGTCGAAACGGGTATTCACTTTCTGCACCTTTTGTGCTTCATATTCGTCAAAGAGGTACACCTCATGTTGCAGCGACGGCTGCCAGTCAGCCTCCGGCAAAGTCTCCCTTTGCCGATTCTCAGCCAGATGCCGCGCCAGATTCTGTCCAAGGTGAAACATATAGACGCGAAGCGGATGAAGCGCGTCGTTCATTACCATCTCAATCTGACCGTTGCGAAAAAGGGAGAATCGCTGAGCGACATCGATTATATGAAACCCATATCGATTCGCATTCTCCCGATGACAGGCATTAACAGCGTCAACCAGGGCCGGATTTCCCGGAACCGCCATCTCCGACATCAATGGGAGCAATATAATATACACCGGTACATCAAACAGATTCAATTCGTGGTACAGCCAGTTGATGTTCTCAAGCACCTCTTTTTCCCTATTCAGTTTGTGGGCGATAACCGCATCGTTTACATTGGACTCCGTGATGACAAAATCCGCCTGACCTGCCAGGGCCCCATGTCGAATCAGTTCAAACAGATTCTGAAGAGATGAGGATGCGCCCGCAGACGCATTGACCATCTCTGGGAGGATTTTTTTTAAACCGTCCCAAAGCCCTCCCAGCGCCACCGAATTGGACCCGCCAAGCAAAATCCCTTTGGGTTTCTGCCTTTCCATTGTTAGTGCGAAAATCCAGTACCAGACCCCATGCATGGTAACGCCAAGACGAATCCGGCCATATGGCCCCACATCACTGGCAGGCAATACATGACTGAACTCAAATCGAAATCGCACCAAAGTCGTCTGAGGCTGAACGCCCTGTGGCGCCTCCCCACTCGCTGTCACCGTTCCCATCGGATATGTGCGCGTATGCCCACCGGATTCCACAGTCAGACAACTGTTCGAATCAGTTGTAATCATCCACCCGCTGACTGTGATTTCCCCACCGCAAGGCCTGTCACCGGGCAATGGGGATGTTAACTCGAACTGCAGTTGCGGGGCGACGCTCATCAACTGCTGAACCTCTATACATTTGTCATCCAATGTGGACTGGGTCATCATATGCTGCTGATATGCCTTCCAGAAAAATCGGTTATCCGTTTCCAAACGCCATTATTGTGTCAGGTGATGGAAAAACCAATAAGAAATGGCAGTAAAAAGCGACCAGCCTATCCAAAACGCAGCTTCATGGCATGATACATGGATTGCATGCGATGGGTCATGCGGTGTGACTGCTCAACAATTGCCCTCCCCTTTGCTGCAATTCGCTCTCGAACGTCAGGATGTGCCAGATAGAAGCGTGCTTTTGACATCGCTTCGTCCAGACTGCTGTAAAAAGCCATACTTTCCTCATCCGTAAATATTTCCAGCGCGTCATCCTGCGCATCTGTCAGCAAAAAGCCGTTCACTGCTGGGACATCCCAGACCCGCTGATTAACAGCGGTCGGCATCTGCTCTGAGGTAATGTTCATATTCACATGGCTGGCGGCAAAAAATGATGGCAGTTCAGTGTGATAATCAAGATAGGGCGACACCTTTACGCCGGGGCAAATATTTTTCCAGTATTCATCCCCAATCAAAGTGGGGTTAAGCGCCTGAAGACGCTTAACAAAACGTTGTCTGGATGCCATCGACGCCTCTGCCAACACCACCTGCGCCGCTGCAAACGCCTTTCGATCGCCCTTTTCCAGCATCTTCTCAAATGCGCCCGCCACGTTGGACCGACCTATCTTCTGCCTGGCCATCATCGCCCTTGCGGCTTTGCGAATCCCTTTGGCCGGTTCAACCCGGGTTTTGTACCACCATGAATTACCGGCAAAAGAGATCTGACAGCGGTACCTGTCCATAAGCGTGGGATTCAGTCTATCCGGGCGAAAATATTTGCCGTTGGATGCCGTGGGTAAATACCCCGGATTGGCGTAACCGCTTTTTTGGAGCCAGGCAAATGCGGTGCGTTCAAAACAGAACAGCTGCAGATTGGATGTGGCGTTGTTGTCTGCCCCCCCCAGCACTGGCATGGGATGATCCACGAACCATGACGCAATGGGAATGTCATACCGCTCCAGAAGCGTTGCAAGGACACCTTCCGCATCGAATCCCAAATGGTTTATGGTCAGTACAAAATCCGGACGATAAGTCACCAGCGCAGTGAGCAGCGCGGCGATAAACTGAGTTGACCCGTTCCCTCGCTTGGGTGACGCAAGCCGGTGCACCTGCCATCCGAGTTCCAATGCCCCATCCACCGCATCGTCAACCATGTGATACTGCGTATCAAAAATCAATACATTCGGTGGCCCTTTGAATCTACTGTACCCCAGGGCGGCACGTAATCTGGCGTCGTCCACAGCTGCTCCCTTGAAATGCCGTTGAAATCACAGGGAAAGTAACGACCGCAAGTGAAAATCATTAACCGTGCAGTAATCGAAGTTGCCCATCCCGATTGATATTTTTTGTTCAAATTTCACTTATCCACTCAAGAAACAAAGCCCACAGCCGAATAGGTTAACTGGAATACGTGGGCCGTGCCCGCTGCCAGGAAAGGCGTCATATGAAAATACTTGATACAGCAACCTCATCGATCATGCATCAAACTCGCAGAATGGAACAATCCGCCCAAAACGTTGCCAAACTGAGCGACCCCAAAGGAGAAGGCGCAAAGGTGGATTTGGCCAGAGAAGCGGTGACGCGCATTGAAGCCATCAACATTACCAAAGCGGATATCAGCGTCATCAAAGCCGAAGATGAACGAACAAAATCAATACTCGATATTATCGCATAATCCCTCCCGGATTCGCCCACACATATCGGTCCATTATCGATAACCAAATCCGATAACCCACTTCCGCCCCTTTACTTCAACCTTTCCAAAGGATAAATTTTACAGATACCATGAATGGCCCGTTCATGTACCTTTGGTTTGCCTATTACTGAAAAGGAGCCCTGATGAACATTTTTATGAACAGAATTCGAACCGTCCTTTTGCTATTGGCTGCATTCGCTGCCACAACTGCCTGCAGCGGCGGCGGCAGCAACAGCGACGACAGCGCGGAAAATGTCGATACTTCTTCAGAACAGGACAGTGGCACCCCATCCGACTCAGACAGTGACACAGACTCGGATACTGACACTGACAGTGATTCGGACTCGGATTCCGATACTGACGCCGATAACGACAGCGATTCAGACTCGGATTCAGATTCGGATTCGGATTCAGATTCGGATACTGACACCGATAGCGATTCCGATTCGGACACCGATAGCGACAGCGACAGCGACAGCGACAGCGATTCGGACTCGGATTCGGATTCGGATATTGGCCCAACGATTTCAGTGGCGGACGTACTAACCCCATTCGATGCAAATGAATCCGATTTAACGTACCACGGCAGCTGGGACACCAAATACGGTAAACCGCCCGAAATTGCGGTTGCCGTCTCGGCAAATGGCGAACTCGACGTACTGGCCCAAAATTATTCGACGGCCTCCCACCGGCATGTATTGCTGCATATCAAACCCAATGACGATCAGTTCGTTGTCACCCAGGCCCTGACGGACATGCCACAACTGGACCGAATTATGGGCATATCGGTGGATGACGAGGGTAATCGATACTACGCCACTGGCATTTCCGAAGATGATCGAGTCGATGCGTCCTATCCTGGACTGAATGAATATCGGTCGGATATTGTGCGGCTGGTCAAACTCGATGCATCCGACGATGTCCTCTTCAACCTCGATTTGGATCCCCTGCGGCAGGCATTCAAAGCCGACGCGGATAAACTCATTAATCCAATGGTGGCATCGTCATCCCGGCTGCTTTTTGGCGGTGGAACCGTTCTGCTGGTTCATGGCCGCAATGGGGACCCGGACCCCGATATTGATGGCACGCGGCACCAGCTCATTGCCCAGACGTTTGTCGATGCAAATACGGGTGACATTACCGGGGTATCGTCTATCTGGTGCAGCCATTCGTTTGACCAGCGTCTGCTTTACGACGGGACGGAAATCCTGGAAAACTATCTTGGCGATGCCTATCCGCGTCAGGTGGTATTTTCGAGAGGTGGCAGAGATCACGGCATCATCGACATTAAGGGCCCCATCGGGGAAAATGCCACATGGACACAGCTGGGCAACATGGCGACAATTGAAAACGATGCCGACTGGCGGTATCTGTCATTAAACGCAACCGAAAACAATACCAGCACCGACGACGACATTAACGGCAGCATGAATCTGGCGCTGACACGAATTGGCGCCAACAATGCGCCGGACACATCATTTGATACTCAGTCTTTTGGTGATACCACCAACCACATGCGATGGCTGACCGATTACGAAGATGGTTCAAACCTGCACGCCCAGCGTCCCAAACTGGTATCAACAGGCGACAACAATTACACCGTGCTTTTTGAAGAATGGCTCATTGAACCAAACAGCAGCGGATGGCAGGCGTACAGGGGCACCTTTAATGGGGTATATGCCATGCGTATCGACAAGGACGGAAACATTTTGGCACCGGCCACTCTGGTAACCGCAGACCACCATCTTCACCGGGGAGACGACGCCTTTGCCCTCGAGGGCAATGCCGCCTGGATGACAGGCAGCGCTTCTGAAAATTCACTCATGATTCACGTCGTCGACGACACCCTTGGGTACACGTTGTATACCATCCATTAATATAAACAAAAGCGGTCAAAAACGCGTACCCGCAAAATGATTTATTTTTAACCTGATTTCCCGACCCATATATCAGTTTTTACCCCCTCCTGTTTAATGGCTTACCCCATGGTGGTGTCAATCATATCCCAAATTTAAATACAGGTTTGGGGGGATGGAAAATCTGCAGCACAACGCCATTTTACTTTTTTTTGAGCCATGCTAAGGCGTCAGCACACTGTAGCTGAAAAAAACAGCTATCAATAGAAAAGGATTCGACTTTGTCTCTAAAAAAACGCTGGATTATCGTTATCACGGTTGGCATTCTGCATCCCATCCTGTTGTACACACTGTTTCCCATTTTTGGTGTTACAGTGAACGCACTTTCCTTTGTACTGCCAGTTCTCGCCACACTGCTCCTTGGTTTACGGGTGGGGTTGGTATCGACTATCCCCATAATTCTTTTTACAGCAGGCGTCTTCGATATCATTTCTCCGATGCCGCCCGAAGAATATCTGCCCAAGTCTTTCTTATCAGTTGGCATCAATGCCGTTCTTTGCATCGGAGTGAACTGGGCGAAGAAAACTTTTTTCATGAAGAAGAAAGCCCAGAGCGATTTAGAAGACACAGAAGAACAGTACCGCCTGATTTTTGAGAACAGCGCCCAGGGTATCATTTGCATCGACAACAACGGGATAATTACCGAAGCCAATCCGCTGACCTCCACCCTGCTGGGCATCCCCTCCAGTAAACTCATCGGCAAACCAATTGCGGAGGTGGAAATCCTGCCAACGCATTTTACGGCGCAACTTGCGGAATTGATGGCGTCCGAGGACGCCGTGTTGCGAACCGATATTACCATCCACGTCCAGACGACAAATAAATCATCGCGGACCATGGATACATCTGTGTCGAACATCCATCAGCAGGGAAAATCCACCCGCTGGATATTGATGTTCAAAGACACCACGGAACAGCGCAAAATGGAAGCGCAACTACAGGAAAGCAAGCGCATGGAATCCATCGGTCGATTGACAGGCGGCATCGCTCACGACATGAATAATATTCTCAATGCGGTCATGTCCGCATCATATGCGCTTCGCCAAAATGTAGCCGCCAGAGGTGCTGTCGCAGCTGACCTTGAAACAATCGACCGGGCCTGTGATCAGGGGGCGCAACTGACGCGAAGTCTGCTTGGATTCGCGCGCAAGCAAACGCAAACCAGCGAAATTTTTTCCATCAACGAAATCATTGAGTCCGTGCTGGCCATCATTCACAGAACCTCTCCCAAAAGCATCAATATTGTCACGTCGCTTGATCCTGAGCCCATTGTAATGGAAGGCGATCCCGCAGAAATTGAAAGCGCCGTCATGAATCTGTGCATCAATGCACTGGATGCGATGGGCGAACGCGGCACGCTGGAAATAAAAACCGATCGACTCAATGGACATTTCTCTCTTGCGATTACCGACACTGGGGTTGGCATTGATGCCAGCATCCGTGACCTCGTGTTTGAACCCTTTTTTACGACGAAACCCATTGGAGAAGGGACAGGTCTTGGATTGGCCATGGTTTACGGTGCGGTGCAAAAACACAATGGCACCATCTCGGTGGAAAGCACTCCAGGGGTGGGCACATCCATGACAATTACATTCAACCGATACAACGGACCAATTGATATCCCCAACGACCTGGAAGAGCGGACATATAAATCCATGAAAACGCCGTTGACCAAAATGACCGTGCTGCTGGTGGACGATGACCCCATTGTGCTCCGCGCCAGTGAACGGTTGCTGTCTGTTCTTGGGGCCACTGTCATCAGTGCCGACAGCGGTAAAAAAGCAATACAGCTGTACGCTCAGAATGCGTTGGAAATCGACCTTTTTATGTTTGATTTGGCAATGCCGGAGATGGACGGCGCTCACCTGCTAAAAACAATTCGGGAGATGCAGTGCATGATTCCCGCGGTGCTGGTCTCTGGCTTTACCGCTGAGCCCACCAGGCTTGAAGAACTGAAAACCAAACTGCCCCGATTTGAATTTCTTCACAAACCATTCAAGCCTCACGAACTGCTGCAAACAATAGACTGTCTCGGCGCGTTATCCAAATCCGGTAAGCAGACGCAGGATAGACTGACCCTGTTGCGCTCTTAAATTCATACGGCGCTGCCTGAAAAAGGGACTTCCAATCTTAGGGGGAAAAGCAGGGAAGGAAATCAGAAACACAGTTCCTGACCTCTGTCACTCAACAATTTCAAACGGCGCACGGGCGATGACTTCACCTTCAGCATTTCGAACAATCGCTTCCCAGATTCCGGATTTTTTTGCGTATCTGGTAAAGGCCCATGTGCGCCATGACTTGGCCGCCTTTACGTCAAGGGATGTTTTCCCAATTTCCTTGTCGCCGTTGGGCATTTTCCACGATACCGTTAACTCGGACGCATCTTCGGTCGTATTGCTCACATCCATAATGGCGTAAATCTTTTCACCGTCCGCCAGTGTAAACTGTGTGCCCGGCTCCACGGGCTCACGCTTGTCCACACCTTTGGCGAGGATGATGGAATTCAGCTTCACTCCTTCGACGTCGATGAGTTCCGGTGTCATACTGCCATCGCTCAGAGTCCCGTCCTGCGCGTCTTCGGTTCCGGCCAGGTCACCCGTAACAGGTTTGGTTTCATCAGCTTCGTTGTCGTTTTCGGCGCGACCCGCTTCTTCCTCTTCAATCACCATTTCCTGCGTATCCGCATTGGCCGGCTCAGGCTTCGGAGAGGCCGCAGTCGCGTCCTGTGTATTCTCTGCGGGCGCCGCCGGTGGTTTGACCGCCACATCCTGCGATACGGTTTGACCTGGGTCTGTTTCCTCTGCTGCGGCCTCACTTACCTGATTGCCACACCCAAAGAAAATTCCTGACAGTAAAAAAACCGATAATTTTACAAAAAATTGCGTCTTCATTTTGATACCTCCCAAACTGGTGATTCATTGTGTTTCATACCTGAAACGCGGCAAAGTCAACTGCTTATTCCGTCAAGGCACAGTTTCTAAACAAATTTTGCAATATACGTCGGTCATCGAGAGTTCCGCTTAGCAGATTTTCGGTTTGGTGCTATGGTATACGTCTCACCACATGAATAAACATCGAAAGGAATGGCTCATGGGACAGAGAAATCCACTGAAGTATCTAACAGTGTCATTGATTCTTGCATTGCTGGCAGCGCTTTCAGCGTCCTGCTCGGAGGACGGCGGAAAAAGCGGTTCCCCTGAAGGAGGGACGGATTCCAACGCCGACACAGACAGCGATTCCGACAGCGATTCCGACACTGATTCCGACAGCGATTCCGACAGCGATTCCGACACTGATTCCGACAGCGATTCCGACACTGATTCCGACAGCGATTCCGACAGCGATTCCGACAGCGATTCCGACAGCGATTCCGACAGCGATTCCGACACTGATACGGATGGCGATGTCAGTCATTTCATTGTGGTGGACCAGTTTGGCTATCGTACCAATGCCGAGAAAATCGCAGTGATTCGCGATCCACAGGTGGGCTATGACGCCGATGAATCGTTTACCCCAGGCGACACTTACGCGCTCGTGAATACCAATGGAAATGAACAGGTGTATTCCGCCACGCCCACGAAATGGAATAACGGGGCCACAGATGAATCGTCCGGGGACGCCGCGTGGTGGTTCGATTTCTCCAGTATCACCAGTGACGGAGAGTATTATGTACTGGATATCGATAATAACGTCCGCTCCGCAACATTCACCATTGACGCCAATCCGTATCGGCAGGTTCTAAAACAGGCCCTGCGTACATTTTTTTACCAGCGCGCCAATTTCGCCAAGGAGACGCCATACGCCGATGCCGCATGGGCCGATGGCGCGAGTCATGTGGGCCCACTGCAGGACGCCAACTGTCGTGTGTACGACGACCCCGACAATGAATCGTCCGAACGGAATGTGACCGGCGGCTGGTACGATGCCGGCGACTACAATAAGTACACTTCGTGGACGGCCGGTTATGTGGTGGGCCTGCTGCGCGCCTACGAGGAAAATCCCGCTGCATTTGGTGATGACTTCAATATTCCCGAATCCGGAAACGGTGTACCGGACATTTTGGATGAAGTGAAATGGGGCATGGATCACCTGGTTCGCATGCAGAATGACGACGGTTCCGTGCTCAGTGTTGTGGGGCTCGATCACGCCAGCCCTCCGTCATCTGCGACCGGTCCAAGCTATTACGGCACCGCGAGCACCTCATCCACCCTGTCAGCGTCCGGCGCATTTGCCTACGGCGCAAAAGTATTTGCCATGGAAAGTGACTGGGGATTCGACTCTTATGCTGCGGATTTAATGGACAGAGCGGTGTCTGCATGGGAATGGGCTGACGCCAACCCGGATGTGCTGTTCTACAACAATGACAGCGCCTACGGCAGTCAGGGACTTGGGGCCGGACAGCAGGAAACCGACGATTACGGCCGCCTCACCAGAAAAATTGCCGCGGCCATTTACCTCTTTGATTTTACGGGGGAATCCACCTATCGAGATTTTGTGGACAACAATTACGAAAGCGTCAACATGATGGAGTGGACATATGTCTTCCCTTACCAGGAGGCCAATCAGGACATGTTGCTGTATTACAGCCAATTGGCGAACGCCACGTCGTCGGTGGCTGCCAATATCCGTTCAGTCTATTCCACCGGCCTGGCAGGCGGTGACAACCTGCCGTCTTTTACTGGCAATCTCGATCCCTACGGCGCCTATCTGGACAGCTATACCTGGGGCAGCAACAGCACAAAGTCCAACCAGGGGCTTATTTTTGCCGCCAATCAAACCTATGGGCTTGACGACAGCCTCAACGCCGACACTGCCACCGCAGCGGAACGCTACATCCACTATATTCACGGCGTGAATCCCCTTGGATTGGTATACCTGTCAAACATGTATGACTTCGGCGCCGAAAACAGCGTCAACGAGTTTTATCACTCCTGGTTTGCCGACGGCAGTGCGGACTGGGATCGGGTTGGCGCATCCACATGGGGACCGGCCCCGGGTTATCTGACGGGCGGCCCCAACCCCAGTTATTCATGGGACAGTTGCTGTGACAGCAGCGCCTGCGGTTCAGCCGACAACAATGCTGTCTGCACATC
>JAFGWT010000551.1 GCA_016937015.1 Deltaproteobacteria bacterium
AAGCGCCCCTGGCAGAGGCGCCCCTGGCGGAAGCGCCGCTGCCAGCGGCGCCCCTTAATGATCACGCCACCGCATGGTCCCATTTGCTCACCCGGATGACGGAAACGCCGGACAGCGCAGTGACTGAAGTGATTGACGCAGATATTTATGCATGGCGCGCTGCGAGCGCTAACGAACTGAACGATGCCTGTGATGTCATTGGTCAGCAGTCGTCCACCGCCCCGCTTAGCTGGACCGCTGATGATGTCCTTGTGGCGGTGGGCGCCACCGGCATTACCGCGCGCATCGCCATCGCATTTGCCCAAAAACACAAATCCCCAATAGCGCTGCTCGACATCGATACGCTCTCCACCGATGATTACCTGAGCCCCCGTTGGGACGACGAACATCACGACGACCGCAGGAAGGAAATTCATCAACAACTCCTGGCGCAAGGCGGAAAAGTTCGGCCAGTGGATGTGGAAAAAACATTCTCAAAAGCGCTCAAACAAAGAGAAATGCAACAAACCGTCAAAGCCATTGAGGATGCAGGGGCCGCAGTGATGTTTTCCCAATGTGACGTCACGCAGCTTCAGAGCGTGCACACTGCATTCGATGCCATCCGCCAAAAATTCAGTCGTATCAATGGCGTCATTCACGGCGCCGGAATTGAGCAGAGTGCGCTGCTGGAAAAGAAAACCAAATCCGACTTTTTCCGCATCATCGATCCCAAAGTGTCTGGCGCCTTCAATCTCATCTCCTGTGTGAATGACGCTGAACTCAAACTCTGGGTATGCTTCTCATCCATATCCGGCGTATTTGGCAACGCAGCGCAGGTGGACTACAGCGCCGCCAATTCCTTTTTAAATTTTTTCACCCTCGAGCTTCAGCGCAGATATCCAACGGCGCTGGTTCGCAGCATGGCGTGGTCCGGATGGGCAGAGACTGGCATGGCGTGGCGCAACTCATACGTTCGGGAGAACGCAGAGAAAATTGGTTTGCATCTCATTCCCCCATCCGTTGGCACATCAGAGGCGGTGGCGCTAATGTCAACGTTTGGCGGCCCGTCTGTTCAGATCCTTCATCGGGGACTTGGCCACATGCTTAATGAGCAATGGCGTTTAACATCCGGATTTCCGCAGCCCCTGATAGATAAGGTTGAAAAAACAGATGCCGGATTTCGGTTTTTCAAAACGCTGGACATACATACGGACGAATGGCTGAACCAGCATCGACTGGTCAATGTGCCCCTGTTGCCGGCGGTGGGTTACCTCGAAATGCTGGCCGAGATTCACTGCTGGCAAAATCCATTTGGAAATGGGATTTCATTTGAAAACCTGGTTGTTCACGATGCATTCAAACTCTACAATGAAACGCCCCGTGACATTTATATTGACGCTATCCCAAAACCGGATAGCAACGGAGACGTCACGCTCGCAATCAACATCCACTCAGAAATAAAAGGGCGCCTTTTCACAGACACCCGCCTCTATTTCAGTGGAGATGTCAGAAGCGCCGATACCCATGCACCTGAGTGGGCCGACGTCTGGACGGCGCCCGAGTGGACCCACGCAGGAGGTCATTTCGAAGTGTTCGATGGCATTGACCGCCTGCCCAAAAACGTTGTATTTGGCCATCTGTATCACGATTTCAAACGCGACGGCGCAGACCTGACCGGGATGGTATATCAATGGAATGACGATTGCTTCATGCGGGACTACGGTTTCCCCATGGAAGGGCTGACCAACCCGAAGTATCGACTAAAAGAACTCAGAATTAATTTTTGTCTGATGGATTCCCTGCATCAGGCCGGCGTGGTGCATACTGTCCTGCAGACCGGCAAAGTTCACTTGCCGGTTGGCGCGAAGAAATTCATTGTCTACAATAAGTGTGACCAGCCGCAGCGGCTAAAAAACTACGCCCGCTGTACCCGGCGCGATACAGACCTATTTGAGTACGATATCTTTCTGGTAAACAAAGACAACATCATCTGTGCCGCCGCATACGGCGTTACATTCAGAAAAATTTCGTAATCCGCATTGGACGCTGCCATGTCACAGGGAATTTCTGGAAACACCACAGGACATATTCACATTGAGGGTGTGCCAGGCGCAATTGCGCCGCTGTTAACACCTGCGCCATCGACAGAACACAGCGTCCATCCCATGTCACTGGCGCAAATTCAGTCGTACCTGTACAACAGATATCATATAAGTCTGGGCACATGCCCGCTCACGCCAATGCCGCCCATTGCACAACGCGAACTGCCGGCATCACTGGTCACCCATACCGTCGCGGGCATCAGAAACGAGCGCCGCGCACGGCATCGGACAGCCGGCCGAATCGCAGCAAAAAGTGCTCTGGAGATGTTCACCAACTGGCGCTTCGGGGCAAATGACCCCATCGTCAATCTCCCGACAGGTCAACCGGTATTTAAAAATCATCCCCATATTCATTTAAGTATTTCTCACACCGACACCATTGCCCTTGCGTGTGTTGGCCAGGCGCCGGCGGGTATTGACATCGAAAAAAATGAAACCCGTCCCCCATCGTTTGTTCGATATTTTATGTCCAGTGCAGAGCAGGACTGGATTTCCCACAGCGGCATGGATACTGTTTCTGCGGTGAATGTATTGTGGACGCGCAAGGAAGCCATTAGTAAACTGCTGGGAAAAGGGAGCATCCTGCCATTCAAATCCGTATCCGTAATTGACGCGCTGTCCCCGTACCGTCTGCACAGCTTTCTGGACGGAACGCACGTTATCAGTATTGCCATTTTTTCGCAGGAGATGCCCAAATGAAAGAAGCCAGTTCACGTTACGTTGATCAGATTACCCTGGAAAAGCTGCTCTCGGAAAAACTTGAAAAAGTGCATCACTTCCCTGAAACGGGCCTGAACTTTCCAGGCGGTCTGTTTGACGACTTTAACGAATACAGCCAACGCGTCGAACAGTCTCTGGCCACGGGGAAAGCCCCTTTGGCGACATCAGAAAACGGTTACCTATTCAACTCACTGGTGCCATCCATTCACACCGAAAATCAATCGATTCCAGTCCACGTGTTTTTGAGCGCGACGCCCAAAATGAATCTTGTATTTTATCATGGGCTGTTCGAGGAAAACCGTGAGATTTATCATTTTCTGTTCAGCAACCTCAATCGACTGGGCATCAGCGTTTTTCTGTGTACCATGCCCTACCATTACGAAAGAATGCCGGCACCGTCCGCGTTTAGTGGAGAATTTTTCTGGAGCGCATACTTTGAACGCACCCGTAACGCTTTTAAACAGGCAGTGTATGATTTGCATTATATTGCTGCCTGGGTATCCCATACCTTCACATGCCCGGCCGTGACCGGCGGATTCAGCATGGGCGGCGCCGTCGCGCTGATTCACGCCTCGCTGTGTCACCGACCAAACGGCGTCGTTGCATTGAATCCTGCGGTATCACTGTCAGATATTGTATGGGATTCGCCCCTGTGTCGAACCATCAAGGCCGATTATAAACAGGCGGGATACGAATTGAAGCAGCTGCAAAACGCGTATGCCGATTTTGAGCCCATCTGTTATGCTCAGCCACAAACGCCTGCCGAGAAAATTTTTCTTGGATACGGCTGCTACGACCTCGTAACATCACCGGATCTTTATCGTTCTCTTGTGAAACATTGGGATTTGTGTCACACCATGGAATACAAATCCGGTCACCTGAACCTGCTGCGGGTCCCCAGAGTGGCCAACGATCTTTACAATTTCTGGTATAATACGGAAGCTGAACATCATGAACGCTCACAACAAATCTCATTCTGAATCAGGAGCTCAATTTACAGTTGAATTTCCAGTTCCACCGGTCGCAAATCACGCAAACAACGGCTATTTCGAAATCGTCTCGCTGGCCAGTTACCTGCCGTCCACCCAAAAAAGCACGGCTCAGCTGATTGACGAAACAGGTCTCCAGCTAAAGGATAAAATTGTTATCCGTGCGACGGGGGTGGAGACCCGTCATATTGCAAAAAGTGCACAGGCCGATTCAGATGTGCTTTGCATCGCCGCGCAGAAATGCCTCGATGAGGCAAAGGTCAGCGTAAATGCGCTGTCGAAAATTTTTGTCAACAAACTGCTTGGAGATCGCATTCTGCCCCCGACATCCGCATTGCTGCAACGAAAACTGAATTCCGGCATCGCGGTGCAGTGTCTGGACGTGGATGGCGGTGCCAACGGATTTTTACAGGCATTTTTAATGGCAGGACGATGTCTGGACGGCGGCGACGATACCGTGCTCATTGCATCGGGCGGTATCCATCAGCAACTGATGAATTCCCGCGATTCGAGAACAGCATTTCTGTTCGGGGACGCCGCCACCGCGCTTCTCCTCAGAGCCAGCGAAACACGGCATCTGCTTGCCCAGTATGAATTCAGCAATCATTCGCTTCAGGATTTTCACCATGCCGTGGATTTTTATCATTTTGTGGCAAACTATTTAAACGGCGGTGCCCTCGAACTGTTTGACATGGGTAATCTTAAAGAAGCTGAGTCATTTTACCAACATGCCGCCAAACACATTATGACTGTATTGCTCGAAAGTGCACAGTGCGTAGCCGACGACATTGATATATTCTGCGTAAGCCAGATGACCCTGCCGATTTGGCAATCCATCGTGAGTTACCTGCATCTGCCCGATGAAAAGCTGATTTCAGTTTTGCCCCATACCGGCAACACACTCGCAGCCAATATACCGCTGCAGCTGGCGGCCTGGCAACACCGTCTCGGCGACCTGTCTCACAAAAAAGTGATGCTCATCTCCCTGGGTGAAGGATTCCTTGGGGGCGGCTGCATTTATCAATTCTGAAATCTGAAGGAGAAATTATGAACAAGGATGACATCTTCAATAAAATCGCTGAACTTCTTACGGCATACCTTCGATTGAATCCGGGTGAAGCAACCCCCGACAGCCATATTGTGAACGATCTCGGTGCCGATTCACTTGCCATGGTCGAACTGGGATTTCAGTTCAGCGAAGCGTTTGGCATTCCCATCATGAATCCCACTGAAGAAAACATGATTCTCCGGAATCTGGTGGACCAGATTCATGACATGTTAAACGCCGCACAGTAGCCACTGAGGAGCATATTTATGCACAGTTATGCCAGCGACAAAATGATAGGTTCGACGATGGCCTATCCCGACGCCCGGCCATTTCGGCACAGACGTTTTGGTCAACTGCTGTCCACCGGAGCAGGCATGCCCGGTACAGTGGTGTCCAATCAGGCCCTCATAGACGGCATGGACCTGATCGCATCGGATCGCGCCATTCAACACTCCATTGGCATCCGGGAACGTCGCCATGTCAAAAGGGGCAATAAACCCTCCGTGTATCTCGAACGGGCAGCCCGTGAATGTCTGGTGCGGGCGAAGGTCGCGCCGGAAAAAATCAGTCGTATCATATATGCCCGGCTCACCGGTGACCAGGCGATTCCGGCAACCAGCCTGAATGTGCTCGCGCGGCTCGGTGTGCGCACGGGAATTCCTGTAATGGATGTATCAGTGGCCTGCAGCGGATTTGTCCACGCCACCGAATTGGCCCTCAATTGTATCAACGCCGGAGATGAGTATGTTCTGGTACTTGGAGGTGATCGGGCTGCCGTTGATGTGGAGGCCAATGTACAAAAGGATACCCGCACCGTGTTTCTAAATGGTGACGGTTTCGCAGCAGCGCTGTTTGGCGTTTGCGACAGACAGAAATTTTTTGGCCGATATTTTTACACCGATTCATCCATCGGTGATTTTGCCTACATCCCCTTTGGCACCGAAACGCTGTGCAAAGCCCACCAACCCGGTCAGGAGGAATTTGTATTGCACATGCCCAATGGTCCCAATATCCATCAGTCCATCATCGATTCAACGTTGATTATTTCGTCCCGCCTGTTTTCCCTGTGCAACAAAACCGTCGACGACATCGATTTTTTTATCACAAGCGATCAGACTGCCATGTCCTGGAAAGCGCAACTGCAAACCCTGGGCATCCCCGAATCAAAAAGCTGCAGCTGTTTTCACAAATACGGCAACACCGTTGCCGCCATGGTGCCCCTCAATCTGAACGAAGCCATCGTTACGGAGAAACTCAAAAAAGGAATGACCGTACTGCTCATGGGACACGGCGCAGGCGCCAGCGGGGGCGGCTTTATTTTTGAATATTAAATCTTTTTACACCGGCACGAATATATTCCGATACATCCATGGCATACCAACGGCCGATTCCACATAAATGTCGTGTTGACTTCACGAATAGGCCATCTGCCCAAATAATGACAACTCATTTCTTGTTATTCCAAGGCAAAAATAGTATGCACCTGTCGTATAAAAAAGAAATCCGGAAACGCATTTGCGCTGCTTTCATGGGCACGAAAGCGAGGCATTCTGTTTCACGGTGCGGCGATGCCAGATAATTGGAAACGTTGACTTTCGGGTTGATGTGGGGACTTGATGCTTATGGATATCTCTGTTTTTTCCTCCTCGCGTGTTGCGCAGCAACCCAAAATCGCGTCCATCGCGCTGCCGCAGATGAACGGCGACAAACACTTTTGCCCAAAACAGAAAAATTTTAACCAGATACAAACGAATCGTTAATGGTGGGGAAAATGACGCAGCATTCTGGCAAAAAAAACCGATATAAAATCATTTCGAGACTATGTTCAGGAGGTATGGCAGACATTTTTCTAGGTGTCCGCCTCGACCAGCGGCTGCTCGAAAGATTTGTTGCCATAAAAAAAATCCACAACATGAACAGCGGCGAGCAAAGCGACAAGTTCAAAATGATGTTCGCCGATGAGGCGAGAATCATTTCCACCCTGAGCCATCCCCATATTGTTCAGATATTTGATTTTACGGAGAAGGGTGAGAATTTCCATATCATCATGGAATACATCGATGGCGAGAATCTTGGCTACATTCTGAACATACTGCGACGCCGCGAAGACCGTGTCCCACTGGACATTGGCATTCGGCTGATGACGCAGGCGCTTGAAGCCCTGCAATACATTCATTGCGCCACATCTCTGACCGGGCAGCCACTCAACATCGTGCATCGTGATCTGGACCCGCGCAACCTGATGGTGGATTCAAACGGATATCTGAAAATCATCGATTTTGGGGTGGCGCGCACTGTTGTGCAAACGGATATGACCGCTCCGGATATGTTCAAGGGAAAGCTGTCCCACGTGGCCCCAGAGGTATTTACCGAATCCGACATTGACCTCCGCGCCGACATTTATTCCCTTGGTCTGGTTCTCTTTGAAATCGCCACAGGCCAGCGCCCCTATCGTTTTGAAAAATCAGCGGCACTGGCAGATACTATCCAGCGAATTATCAACGAACCGCTCCCGTCTCCCCAGACGCTGAATCCTCACATCCCCGATGAGCTGGCACAGATTATACAAAAAGCCTGTGCCAAAAACCGGCAAAAGCGCTATCAGTCCGCTGATGAGCTGCACCTCGCCCTCACACACTTTGCCAACCATCCTGAATACGGTTGCGGCATTGCAACCAACGGTCGAATAAAGGAATGGTTTAACGACCAGTTCCAGGAACGGCTTACCCGTCGGCGCAATTTTGAGTCCAACGCCCTGATGAAAGCCAGGCAGTCCCTGGCATCAAATGACCAAAGTACCGATTCAGTGCCACCTATGACCCCCAGAGAACGACTGCAATTCGGTTCGATTGCGCCCACCTCTGGCGATACGGATTGCCAGGTCACCGGCCTTGAGTCACTATCCGGCGCATCTTTTGCAACGGGGCTGATGGATCGCACTGCCAACGGTTCTTCAGCGGTACGCACCCAAAGCGGCATCCTCTCATCAGCCGGAATTGGACCCAAATCAGCCTCAGGGCAACCACTTATGGCACCGCCAGCTTCTGTGGGTTCATTTCCAACCACACCACCACCGCCACTGGATGCCCAGGACAGGGACGAGGAATCGCATCGATTTGCTGGGGGAGCCACCAGTGGCTACGTGAAAATTGCTGTTTTCGCAGGGGCCATTGCAGTTGCTGCTGCTGCCGTTCTGATTTTCGCATTGGGGCGCAACAGCACAATCGCCGCAACATCAACAGACCATGATCGTGGTACGGTTTCAGACAAAATGCTCACATCCAACGATGCCATCCTGATTACAGCGGCAGACTCTGCCGACGCGACCAATGGCGCAACCGATACGATACTGGTCAATGCAAATGCGGATAATGACGCCAATAAGCCCAGCACCAACAGCAAAATACGCAATAGCCGCAGCGTCAATCCGAATGGTACCGCCACCCGATCATGGACCAAACACAAACAGACTGAACGTCAACAGGTCGCGGCCACGTCGAAACCATCATCCGATACTGGGAAATCCATTGATCCCAAATACTCTTTAAGCGAACAATCACTGACCGAACACGACCGTGATCAGTTATCGGAACCTGAGTCATCACCTCTGGGAGCCACCGGCGCCACTGCAGTCTTGTCGAGTTCGATGTCTCCTCAAAATTCCCCGGCCGAACTGGAGGACACGCGCCCTGAGCAATCCACTCAACATCGGGCGGTTCCTGGGCCGGCAAAATCAGAAAAAACCGCCTCTTCGCAATATATTAGCGTTAGTGGAGACTGGAGCGGGGCCAAAGTGGCCCAAAGCGGCTGTGGCTCATGTCACAGCGTTGACGCCACGTCGAAGACCTCAAGCCAGTGGGAATACTTTTTCTCTCACAATCGACATAGACGTCATGCCAATTTTAAAACATTGTTTTCCCAAACCGAGTTGCGCCGCGTCGAGTCATATCTTTTATCCATTGTCGAAAAAAGCAAAACCAATAACAGCGGAATCGCGGGCATCCGTTAAAACCGACATACAGAATAAACGGGACATCCTGATTTCATAAGACCTGGTTTCATAAGACCCAAGTTCATAAGAAAGGAAGAAATAACGAAATGAATAAGTACTTTTTGTTTGTCCTTCTCACTGCAACCCTCTATGTGCAAACCGGCGTTGCCGACGACGGTGAACCGCTCACCGGCCCAGAAAAGTCCGACGCTGCGTTGCCGTCCCCCGGCGGAGGAGAGACCGACGCGGCGCCAACCCGTGAAGAATATGACGAACTGAGAGAACGCCTCGATATGATGGAAGGCGACATCGAACGACTGATCGGCCAGCAGGATAAATTAACGGAAAAAAGTCTGCTCGATCGCCTCAACTGGTCCGGATCCTATCGGTTCAACACCAACTTCTACCACCTGACTGACAAATCCTTCGACGCCTATCCAACCCACCTGGAGGTGGTTATTGGCCCACAGGGGCCGGTCCTTGGACCTGACGGTCGATATGCAACAGAGGCCATACCGGCAGGGTATCGCAATAGAAAGGAATGGCTCTCGCCTTCATGGACCCATCGTCTCAAACTGGCCATGACCTACGATTTTGGGGAATCGCTCAGGTTCTACTCTCAGCTGGGCGTATATAAATACTTCAACGAAACGCTGAATACAATTGGGTTGATTGACCACGGTTCAAATGCGTACCCACGTGACAACGCATTTCGCCTGGAACGGGTTTACTTTGACTGGTTTGTATCTGACTGGCTGGCTTTTTCCATTGGTCGCATTGCCTCCCCTGACGGTCCGCCCACTGAACTAAGGGAAAATCAGAACCGTCGTTCTGGCTGGGGGGTGCAAATGGTCAACGCCACCATCGATACCATCATGGCCACCGTGTATCTGCGCGACAAAATGTATCTGCGCACCTTTTACTCGCCATTTGGGACGCACATGGACTTTGCAGTCAACAATGATGTCAGTCTGTTCGATGACCAGGGGCTCGATATCCTTCATTCATGGGGCGCCCTGTTCGAAACAGCAATTCCCAAAATGGAAGACAGCATTTTCCAGCTGGGCTTCATGCACATCCCCAAATTCTCCCCAAGGGACATTGACATTGTACCGCCTGGAACCGATCTGTTGCTCTCTCCCGGCGAACCAACAGGACAGAATCTCGGTTCGTTTCTACAGGCGAGCACGCTATTGCTGATGAAAAATCTGTTCGATATTGGACTGGACATATTCGCATCATACAATCTGACGATGGCCAAACCCACTGACAGCCGCATGGTGTATGAGTATCCTGTTGACCTGAACATCATCAATCCCACCACGGGCGAACCTCAACTCAACCCGGCGACTAATCAGCCCATTGTGGCGTCTGAAATGCAAGAACTCCAAATCGGACTGGTATCATTTGATGATAAGAACCCAACAGCCACCCACTTTGGACACGCGGTCTACGGTGGTTTAAGATATACACCACCACTGAGTGAAAATTATCCCACCCGGTTTGGTGCAGAGGTTAACTGGGGTACCCGGTACCATGTGGCCTGGTCCCATCCCAACGACCAGTTGCTGAACAAACTGGGCAACAAGGGACTGGCGTTTGAGGGGTATGTGATTCAGCAGATGGTGCCCAAACATCTTTTCTGCAGGGTTGGATATATGGAGCTCAAACGCAGTTATGTCGGCTCTTTTGTTGGCCCCACCAGCGCCGTGGATCAGCGCATTCGCAGCATTTACTTTCTGGTCGACCTTTCCTGGTAGCGCCTGTTCCCTTATTCACACTTTTTTCACTCTGATTCACACCAATAATGCCGCTGGAATTTTAGAATATTTTACATTTTTTCCACACACACCAGCGTGGTTAAGGAAAGTTTGTGTCGCTGTTGTAACATCCGAAAAAAATACGGCGCTATCTGCCAATAGCGCTTGACACCCTTACTAAAAGACGCGACAGACCATGAATATAAATGTGCATTATACGTTGAACCTGAACTGGTAAATGCCGGGGCAATAAAGTGCGACCCCGATATTCTGCTGTTGGAGACATGACTGTGAAGCGCACAACCGGACAAAAATCAACTGCGAAACCTGAGACAGGGGCATACGTGCCCAAATCACGCGCGCTCACTGTCCCCCCCCCTGGCAATCCCGGAAAGCTGCTTTCCGGCAACGAAGCCATCGCGCAGGCCGCATGGGAAGCAGGCGTTCATGTGGCCTGTGGCTATCCGGGAACACCCAGCACAGAAATACTCGAAGCACTTTCCCGATACCCCGAGATCAGTTGCGAATGGTCCACCAATGAAAAAGTTGCGCTGGAAATTGCACTTGGCGCCAGCTTCGCCGGTGCCAGAGCGCTGGTGTCCATGAAGCACGTCGGATTAAATGTGGCTGCAGATCCCTTCTTTTCTGCAGCCTACACTGGCGTAAATGGCGGACTGGTTGTTGTCTCTGCCGATGACCCCGGCATGCATTCGTCGCAAAATGAA
Source organism: Deltaproteobacteria bacterium (assembly GCA_016937015.1). Taxonomy (GTDB): domain Bacteria; phylum Myxococcota_A; class Polyangia; order JAAYKL01; family JAAYKL01; genus JAFGXQ01. The sequence continues at coordinate 11,315 of JAFGWT010000551.1, forward strand.
CAGGACAATCGACTTATCGCCGCCGCCGCGCGGGTCCCGGTACTGGAACCGTCCTCCAGTCAGGAAGCACGGGATTTTGTCATTGCCGCATTTGAAATATCAGAACGATACGATATACCGGTAATGCTTCGCACCACCACGCGCATTTCCCATGGCAAGGCACCGGTAAAAGTGGGTCAGCGCAACTCAATTGAACTCAAACCCTATCGCAAGCTGCCTGCGAAAAACATACTTCTGCCTCATGTCAGCCGCGCCAGACACAGCGGCATTGAGGCCGCCCAAATACCTGGCTTACGACGAGAATCCGCTCAATACATTCAGATATTCGAAGGCACGTCTCACCTGACTTTTGTTACATCAGGACCGTCATACCACTACGTCCGCGAGGCATTTCCCGATGCATCAGTGATGAAACTGGGAATGGTCTATCCTCTGCCCCACAGCGAAATCCGCGCTTTTGTAAAAGGCCGTCAGCGGGTCATTGTGGTTGAGGAACTCGAGCCATTCCTCGAACAACGTATTGCTGCCATGGGAATACCGGTGGAAGGCAAAAACCTTCTGCCGCGCTGTGGTGAACTGTCTGTCGATATTCTACGCTCTGCGCTTGAACCGTCGCGGGCCAGCCATGTCAGTCCTTCATCCAGTCTGCCTATTGCGCTGCCGCCACGTCCACCTGTAATGTGCGCGGGCTGCTCTCATCGTGGCACTTTTTACGCACTGAAACAGTTAAACGCAATTGTCTCCGGCGATGTGGGGTGTTACACACTGGGCGCACTGGCGCCTCTGGAAGCGGTCGATTGCAGTATCAACATGGGTGCATCCATCTCGATGGCGCACGGTATGGAAAAGGTTCTCGATGAACCCGAGCGCAAGCGTCTGGTCGCCGTCATCGGTGATTCAACATTTTTTCATTCCGGCATCTCCGGACTAATCGACGTGTTGTATAATGGCGCCAACACCACAACTATCATTTTGGACAACCACACATCAGCGATGACCGGACATCAGGCGCACCCTGGCTCCGGCGAAACCATCGGCGGTGAGGTGGCAAAGCGAATCGATATTCCGATGCTCTGTAAAAGTCTGGGCATCGAATCCGTGCGTATTTCAAACCCATACGATTTACTGGGCACATTAAGAATCATCGACGAGGAACAGCGGCGGGAAGCATCGTCCGTCATTGTTGCCGATGCACCTTGTGCACTCAAAGCCAGATTGAAGTTCGACGTTCCCGCGACCATCAATCCAAATCACTGCACTCATTGTTTTGCATGTACCCAACTGGGCTGTCCCGCCATCGAGTTCGAAAACAACCACCTGCAGATTAATCCGTTGCTATGCATTGCCTGCGGTCATTGCGGTCAGGTCTGTGCTGACTGCAACGCCGGACTGGACGTACCTCTGATTCTAGAATTAATGCATCAGAAA
>JAFGWT010000552.1 GCA_016937015.1 Deltaproteobacteria bacterium
GAGTCGGTGTCTCCACTGTTTTCGGTACTATCGTTGTCATTCGCTGAATTTTCAGCACAGCCGAAAGCACAGCTTAACAACAATATCAAAAGAATCGCACTGTACCGTTGTGATTTAATCATTCCTAATCCTCCAGATTGGCAAATTTACGCACTGTTCGTATATCCGTGTGTTTTTTTCCTCGAACCGGGTCGTTGCCGCCAAAGATTATCTAAAAAAATGGGGACAGCGCGTGGCGGTGAACGAATTCATCAGTTCGGGTTCGACCGATTGACGGGACTGATACCAGGGGGACCGGGATGGCGCAATACATGCGAAATGCGGCGAGGCGTTGCGCTGTGTTCTTTGAGAAGTGGACTGCTTTGATTTATTTCTGCTTATTGGGAAACGCGTCTGTCCAGATACGCAATGGCGCCAAGGGCGGCGGTGGTGCCGTCGGCAACGGCGGTGGTGATTTGCCGGTATTTTTTCTGGCGGCTGTCACCGGCGGCAAACACGCCTTCCCTGTTTGTGCGTAAATCGTCGTCCGTTATGATTTCACCCCGGTCGTTTAACTGAATCTCATTTTTAAACGGTGCGGTGGCGGGCGTGTAGCCAATAAACACAAAGCATCCGGCAGCGGGGGTAGTGATGCGTTCGCCGCTGGTTTTATCCACGGATACCACCCCTTCAAGGGTGTCATCGCCTTTAAAAGATTCAATTCTCTGATTCATGAGAAACGACAGTTTGGGGTTGGCTTTGGCTTCGTCAACAATCCAGGGCTGGGCCTGAAAATGATCGAACTCGTGAATCACCGTGACTTTAGACGCATAGCGCGACAGGGAGACGGCCTCTTCCAGAGCGGAATTCCCACCACCCACGGCCACAATTTCCTTGCCGGTAAAAAATTCACCATCACAGGTGGCGCAATAGGAGATGCCGTGTCCCTTGAACTTTGATTCCGTTTCCAGACCGAGGGTCCGGGGAATGCCGCCGGTGGCAATAATGACCACTGGGGCCGTGTATGTTCCTTCAAAATCAACCTCGACTGATTTTATATCGCCTCTAAGGTCGATACCAAGCAGTTTTGACTGCGTCACCACATCGCAGCCAAATGATTTTGCCTGTTTTACCATGGTGCGCGCAATGCTGGCCCCCGTGGCTTCGCCAACCCCCGGATAATTGGCCACTGTATGGGAGAGGATCATCTGGCCACCAGCAATGCCTTCATCAATAATGACAGTCTTTTTTTTGGCGCGCGCCAGGTAAATGCCGGCAGTCAATCCAGCCGGTCCGGCCCCCAGAATAATTGCATCGTATGCGTTGCTCATGGTCACCCTCGCCGCGTTTGTAAATCAGTTTTCAAAATGGTCATTCAGAATTTCGGCCACCTGGGCTTTGTTCTGGATACTGCTTGTGGCTTTGACCACTTTGCCGTTTTTAAAATACACCGTAAATGGCAAGCCCATAAATGAGCGGGTTTCCGGCAATTCCCGGATATTGTGCGCCACCGGTTCATCGAATGCCATGTCCCTGAACGCCACATTCGGATATCTGGATTCAAAGTTCTCCATCACGTCATACACCGGCAGACACATGGGTCCCATGCGGCCACAGCAGACCATGACGTTCTCGTTTTCTTCGAGCACTTTTTTAAACTCTTCGTCCGAGTCAATATGTTTCAGATTGGTATCGAGCATGACAGCCTCCTTCGCGGGCAATAGGTCATCTGGGTTTTCATAACTTTATGACCAGTTTCACCTGAAGGATGCAGTGTGCACACCGATGGTGGCGCAAAAAAAATTACTCGAACACTTCGACTTCGTTTAGGCCAAAACCGCCAGGACCAGGCGCCCAGATGCGGAGGAATCGCGTGGCGACGCCATCGAGGTCAATTACCCATTTGCCGCCCGCCACCGTGGGGCGCTGTCTGAGCAGTCTGGTGGTTTGGTACCTGTCGCCGCGCGCAGAGGTCTGGATGTGCAGTGGCCGCCGGGCAGTGGCCATGTTGCCTCTGACACCGGTGAATTCGATGCGCCGCACATGCCGCATTTGGCCCAGATCCACCTGCCAGTAGGGACTGCGATCCCTGGGATGGGCGAGCCAGCCGCGGCCTCCAGGTTCGCCATCCACCGCCCGGCCCGTGTAGTGATAGTAGGGCATCTGAGAGAGGTGAATGGAGCTGGCGCGGGAGGTTTTGGCAAACGCGATGTTGTCCGTGCGCACGGTTTGTGCAGACGACCGCCAGCTGTATTCGGTTTCGATGGACGCCCCGGCGTGGGTGGCGTGCAGCCATGCCGCGAAAACGGATGTCATCGCCACGGCAACGGCCCCTGTCGCGATATAAAAAACGCGGCCTTTGCCAAATCGCCGAAATACCGGTAGGAGAATGAGCGTCCCCAGTGTGAGCAGCGAGACAATCATGCCCGCCACAGATGCGCTGCTGTGATATTCAATCACGACGTCGTGTTCGCCTGAGGGCACATTTATCCCAATCTGATATCCATTGGCCCTGAGCACAGTGGTGTCGGTCCCATCCACATACGCCCTGAACCCAGGGATGAACGGATAATTCACGGTCATCACACCGGCAGCGCCTGCCGCGACTTTGAACCTGAGTGTGTTGAAGGTATTGTAAACCAGTTCCAGTGAATCGGTGGCGCTGACCGGGGACGATGTCTCTTTCATGTCGCTGTTTGACGCCACCACCACTTCGTCGGCTGTGCGGCTGGTCACTTTGTCAAAGGATTCCGCCATAACGGACACCGGGGTCACTTTGCGATAAAAGCGGGCCAGTTTGGGATCGAGGACTGATTTTTCCATTTGCGTTGTGACGCTGGGCAGTTCCATGCCAAACCCCGCATTGCCAAAAAAATCCGGGGATTGCTTTTTCAGTTCGGTCATTTTTTCCCAGGTGACAGTTTCTCTTGCGGGGGCGACCCAGGTGCCCCATCGCATGCAGATGCCCACCTGAATGACAACTGTCGCGGCGAGTACGGCCCCAAGCACGGTGCGGGAAATGCCCATCGCCTTTGGAAAACGGGGAATGGCGGCCAGAATACCGTGGCCCATCAGCATCACAAGGGTGACGATGCCCAGGGTATACACCTGCGGCTCCACCCAGTCGGGCAGTTCGAGGATGCGCGCGGGAATGTAATGGGTGGGCTCGGGAATGTGATTGATGAGCACGTTGTTGGCCAGCACCATGGCCAAAATGGAAAGACCGCCAAGCCAGACGTGGAGGGGCAGTTTGAGCAATCGAATGGATTCCCCCACCGCGCCAAACAGCCACGCCAGCAACAGCGACATGGGCATGGCCATCATCATGGTTACCCGTCCGGGAACGCGAAATGAATTGGCGAGAGGAAAGTATTCCCAGAACCATCGGTGCAGCGGGGTGGCCTCGCCCAGCTGAATGAGGAAAATAATCAGGGTAAAAAGCCAGGTGATGCCCAAAATGATGGAAAAACGTCGTCCCGCCGCGATGGCCAGTGGAAACAGCGCGACCGTCATCATGAGCGCCGTGCCGCCGTAGGCCCCGGTCACCACCGCGTTGAGCGGTCTGAACAGATTGCACAGGGCGCCCCCCCATGAATCGGAGTATGCCAGCGACCACTGGTAGTCCTGGCCCACCCGAATGGCATTGGCTTTTACAAATTCAACGTAAAAGGGCAGGATGTACACTGCGGCCAGGGCAATGCCGGCGAACAGTCCCAGTCCGCCGTAAATATAAAATCGAATGAGTCGCTGTTTGGACCGGTCTTCATCGGGCTTTACCGCGTTGATAATGAATGGCATGATCACAAAGCAAACCCCAACGCCAAGTAGTCCCAGATACATGATTTGCGGATGACCGCCCACACACAGCAGCCAGGTGGCGACGGCAGTGCCGATGAGCCCCGTCAGTTTACTGTTTTGCAGATACAGAAATCCGAGTGCAACACAGACCAGAATGTACGCCAGATAGTTTTCGAGGGATGACCCGTAGCGGAACATGTCGAGCATGCGCAGGTTGTAGACGGCGATGAACGACAGAATGAAACTGAAGTCGCGCCTCAGCCTGAGGGCGGTGAAGAAGTAAAACGCAAACAGGTGCACCAGACCGACGCCGAGCAGTTTGGCGATGGTGTTGGCGGTCAGCGCCCCGCCTTCCCAGTAGCCAGGCAACATCGCGGCAAGGACGCGCACCGGATGATACAGCTGCCCCAGCGTGAGGGCAGTGGCGGAATGGCCCATGGCAAACCCCGGAACGTAGAGGGGAAACTCGCCTTTTTCGAGACTGAACTGGAGTTCGATTTGCTGCTGAATTGGAAAGATCTGATAGTCGTTGCCAATAGTGACGTCGCTGAACGCTGGCAGCATCCAGTGAAAGATGGCATAGGGCAATGCCAAAATCAGAGTGATAATGGCAATATTTGCCACGCGCTGTCTGGTAAGTAATTGAGGTATTTTTTTTAACATGCCAATCCCGTTTCACGTCTGTTGCACAGGGTCCGTATCGGACAATAAGTATTGTTTCCCAATTATAACTGCGATATAGGTGGGGTGAATTTACGGGAACAATCTTGAATTTGAAAGCCCAAAATCCAGCACTCGATGGACGGGGCTGTTGGACGGTGCTAAGGGTTCGCGGCTGATTAAAAAAAATGAGGATAGTACCATGGAAACCAATCTTAGAATTGAGCACGAAAAGGAACACGGCACCCTGCTTTCCGAAGGCGGTGCCGAGGATATCTGGAACTGGGGATCTCCAGCGGGGAAGGCTCGCGCACAACGGCGCTCGGAATTTTTTTCGAGGTGCATGCAGGCTGGTCAGACCTGCCTCGAACTGGGATGCGGCACCGGTTTTTTCACCCGTCTGGTGGCCTTTACCGGTGCAAAAATCATTGCGGTGGACATCTCGGAGGATTTGCTTGAAGAAGCCCGGTCCAAAACCGACGCCGACAACGTGACCTACGAAATCGCCGACGCCCATAACCTGAAATACGATGACAATACGTTTGACTTTGTTTATGGCAGCTCCATTTTGCACCATCTCGAGATTGGCCCCGCCATGAAGGAAATCCTGCGCGTGTTAAAACCGGGCGGCAAAATGGTCTTTGCCGAGCCCAATCTGGTCAATCCTCAAATCTGGGCGGAACGCAACATCGAGTACGTTCGCAAAAAAGTGGGCGCATCTCCCGACGAAACCGCCTTTGTTCGCTTTACCCTGGAACCCATGCTCAAGGGGGCCGGTTTCGTTAACATTGACATTAAGCCCCACGAGTTTCTCCATCCGGCCATCCCGGAAAAGCTGATCGGCTTTGGAAAAACCATCACTGGCGTCCTCGAAAAAATCCCGCTCCTGCGCGAAATCGGCGGCTCCCTCCTCATCGAAGCCGACAAACCGTACAACTGATCGCATTTTTCGGAGTTGCCGAGACGGCATGTTCAGAGATATTTGGTTGCCAGGCTGGTTTTGGATCACACTGTGTTGGTCATGGAGCTGTAATGGATATTACGGTTGAACACATTCAGGAAAAAAGAGAGCCCTTTGGACCCTATCGGTACAATATCCTGCAGGCCGGACAGAAGATTGCGGTGTTCTGGCATGACTACAGGGGAGACATGATGGGCATTCACTTTCTTTCGAGCGGTTTCAGGGAAGACCCGCCATTTGCGAGCATATCTGATTTTGTTACAGGTGGCGGACCATATCCTCTTGCTCTCAGTGACAGCGCGATGGAATATGTTATCTCGAAATTGAACAAATAGATTGGGCTGACATTGAAAATGAAAATTACGTATCAACCCAGATGGAAAGAAGAGTTTGTGGGAACCAGGGGTGAGAATCGGTTTGTTGTTCAAATGACAATGGGAAATCCACATGTTTTTTTTCCAAAGGAATCCACATGGAATACGAATCCACCGGATTGGGCATCTGGATTGTGGAATGACGCAAAGACAGCCGCGCAGCAGTGGTGCGAAGAAAACAACGTGCCGTTTACCATTGACGACCAGGCCTATGTGGAATTCGAATAGACACAGCAACTGCAATAATCTTTGATTGGCGGTTTAAGGTTTGAAATAAAATTGTTCATTGACGCAAGGTTTAGCGATTGAATAGATGTTTTCGAAGAAGAAACAACTGACGTCTCAGCAGCTGTTCGGTCTCGCGGTCGGGGGCGTATTGACTGCGGGAAACGGCGAGCGATTTGATCGATTGGCGACCAGATGGGGAAGATTTCGCGCCCGAAAGATGCTTAAAGACAGCTGGGATATTGAAAACACGGCAGATGTATACGAGACATTCCGCTGGTTGTTTGAAGAGGGGCATCGCACTGTATATTCAGACTGTGTTGACCGGGTGATATGCGGAAATACCATACTCGACGACGAAACAGAATTGTCTGTTGAAACCTGCCACGTTATCAGAACGAATTTGGCTGTGTTTCAAACGCATGGATTTGACAGTTGGGATTTCAGTCGTTTAATCATTGCGGCCAGATTTGCATTTTCAGCAAAATTTATCGATGAATCAGCTGCGTGGAAATGGATAATCCTATCGGCGCATGAGATACAGAAAAGCAGCACGTCCTGGTTTGATTCCGGGAGAAGCTTTATGAATGGTTTTCTGATTTGGTCTTCCATGCTGGGAATTCCAGAGGATACCTGGGTAACGCAGGCTTATCGTCGATTACATCATTCTCCAGACAGTGTTTGGCGAAACATCGATTGGAATACAAAACTTAACCCCGATGGCTGGATGCAATCCACTGTGGACACTGTTTATCGCGGTGCTTAAGCGCTTTGATCGACGAAACGACCATTTGTATACAGAGTGATAAAGCGATTAACAGCGCGCTTCGCTGCAACCCAACGCAATTGATGTATCGATAGAGATGGCGGCGGTCA
>JAFGWT010000553.1 GCA_016937015.1 Deltaproteobacteria bacterium
AATCCGTGGCGACCTGGGGGGATGATTCCGTGGCGGGAATTGGGTCACTGCCTGCGGCCTCTGGCGGGGCAATCGGCGCAATCGGCGCGGCGGCCGGGTTTTCCTGAACAACGGGGTTTGGGGGCGATGCCGGGGACGAGGGCGACGCCGGTGACAACGGGGGAGGTGCCGTCGAAGGCGCATCTGAGGCATCCGCCGGTGGATACACACAGGCACCGTTTTCGCAGATGCGTGTGCCCTTGCAGTCGTTGTCGTGTTCACATCCGGCCTGCGCCTGACTCATTTGTGCCCAAAACACCAGTGCCACCCACGGTATGACTGTCAGCTTTTTCAAATGGAACTCCCTTGCGTGTTTTATAATGTTCACTGATCTGTATCGGACACTCTTTGAAGAAATTTATGCCGGATACCAGTGAGGTCAGTATACCCGCTCAAAGGCAGGCAGTATACCCGCCCAATGGTGAAGTGATGTTTTTTTCGGAACTTCCAGCCGCAGCGTGTGTCACATGCATTAGAGCGTTGACACTCTGGTGAGAGCAGGCCTGCTCCAGCTTTTACATACATGAAGCCCGCGGGCGACACCGCAACAGACCATTCGGGGATCCCCGTGGCCACGCGGTATGCTGCCGTGCGTGGCCGTGCGCGGCCGTGGATGGCCGTGGGTTTAATAAACAGTACGACACAGTTCCAACAGTCAACAACAGACAGGAGGCGTTATGAGCCGAATTAACTGGCGCGGTGCTCTGCGCGCGTCGAAAAACACAGAGCATGGCAGTGCGCAACAGTGCGTGGAAGTATCGGTGTACTGGAACGGTACCTGTGTGCAGCAGGATCAATTTAAGGTGGCCCCAGACCATCCATTTATGTATCGCATCGGGGAAACCCCTGAGTGCCGGTTCATGGTGGACCGGGAGTTCATTCACTCGAGTGAATACGCATTCGCTGAAATCGCTAACGGAGAGGTCACGGTAAACATCCCCGCATTCTGCAGCGGGACAGTGCAGCAGGGAGATGTCCATGACACCTTTTTTAAAAGCGACACGGTGCGCCCCTACACGCTGCCGCTGCACGGCCAGCTGGTGTGCGAACTGGGACCATGGACATTTGCGTTTCGCCGAATGATTCAGGAGGACGCCGCAGCGTTCGGGATGGGCTTTCGCTTTGCCCCCAATCGATGGACATATCTCTCAGTGGCGGCCCACGCGGTATTTTTTCTGCTGATTGGCATGGTTCCGCCCCAGGCGGCGGGAATGAACTTTGACGACCAGATGACCCAGAACCGCTACGTCAAATACATGATTCCCGCAACCGAACAGCACAGTGTGGAAGATGTTCAAATTGAACCGGATGGCCCGGCGGGTGGCAATCCTGGCAAAGCGCAGGCGGGTGACGAGGGAAAAGCGGGAGACCCCAAAGCCAAACCGGGCAAGGGACGCATCGCCATTGCCGGCCCCAAAGACACCATCCGCCCCAACATTGGCAAAGAGCAGCTCAAAAACATGGCGGCCCAGGCGGGTATTCTGTCCTATCTCTCACAGCCCACCATCGTCTCGCCTTTTGGCGAAGGGGTTACCATTGGTCAGGACCTTGAAAACGAGCTTGGCAACCTGATTGGGGATGCGCCAGGGTCTGCCTTTGGATACGGCGGATTTGGCATTAACGGATCCGGCCGCGGGGGCGGCGATAATGGCGACGGTACCCTGGGGGTTGGCAATTCATTGAATCGGTTTGGATTCAGCATCTCCGGTAGCTGCGTGGGGTCAGACTGCCGGGGCCGCTCGGGGAGCGGAACGGGCGGTGGACTCGCCGAACTGAATGGCAAAGTCAAAAAGCAGGTAATTGTCAGGACCGGCGGGGATGTTATCTCGGGATCACTGAGCAGGGATATCATTCGGCGCTACATCCGCCAGAAAATCGCGCAGATTCGATTTTGCTACGAAAAGGAACTGGCTGCCAATGAAACACTGTCCGGACGGGTATCGGTGATGTTCATCATCAGTCGAAACGGCGCGGTCACCACCTCCGCGGTAAAGGAAAGCACCATCGGCAACGCCAGTGTGGAATCCTGCATCGCCGGCGTGGTCAAACGCATCACCTTTCCCAGCCCACCGGACGGCGGCACTGTCATCGTGACATATCCCTTTAACCTGGTCAGTTCTGCAAGGTAATCCGCCCCGCATCCTCATTCAACTTGCGATGCAGTCAATACCCGTTCTATAATTGTAATTCAAATGCGAATGAAACATTTCACTTCGGAGGTCAGATGCACCCAGTCAGTTTGTGTCACTTATTTTTTTCAATGCTGATGTCAGCCACGCTCCTTTCGTGTCACAGCAGCAGTACATCACAGCAGGGCGGCACCGACACCGGCACCGGCACCGTCACCAGCGGTGAGGCCTGTGACGGGTTTTGCCACATCGTCAAATCCTGCCAACTCTACAGTGATTACGGATATAACGGGGATTACAGCTTCGACGCGTCGGCATGCGCTTCGGATTGTCGCGATGATATGAATGATGCGTCGCAGGAGATTCCCAAATGCATTGGTGAGCTGAAAAATCTGATGACCTGCGTTGGCGATTTGACCTGCGACCAGGCAAACGACTGGGCCACTGAGCCCATGGAAAATTACCCGTGCAAAACAAGGGAAGACAGTTACGAATCCTGTATGGTCAGCAATTACGGGTACTACTACGATGATTACTACTACGACTACTACGACGGCTACTACGACGGTTACTACGACGACTGGTACGATTATTACTACGATGATGTGTATCCCGATCCCTGTGAGGACTATGCGGAGGCGGACCGATGTGGTGACTGGGACGCGTACTGGGGCGACCCGGTAGTCACGACTGTCAGTAACGAATTTGAACTGGACCAGCTGGCCAACTGCAAGTGCATGCGCGGCTCGCTGTCGGTCAGCACCGATTATCTCGAAACCCTGTCGCTGCCCAATATGGAGGTGATTCACGGGGATTTTCACATACGGAACAACGATTCACTGACCACTGTCGCCATGCAAAAACTGACATCCATTGACGGTGAACTGGATCTGTACGGCAACCATGCCCTCGAGTCAGTCTCATTGCCGGTGCTCGTCGGCATTCATCGTCTGACCCTCGAAGATATCTCCCCCATGACCGGGCTTGACGGTCTGGACAGCCTCAGGACCATCACAGCAACCACCGGCGCGGCCATCATCATCTTAAATACCTCTCTTGAAAACCTGGACGGTCTGTCGGGGGTCACCGCACTGTCGGCCAGCATTGATATTGAAGAAAACCCAAATCTCACCAGCCTGAACGGTCTGATGAATATTACCGGTTTCAGCTCCCTTTCGAATGAGGCATTTTTGATTCTCAGAAATGATGCCCTGCCCACCTGCAGCGCGCTGGAGTTGCGGGATGCCCTTGACCCGCAGAACATGCCCATCTGCATTATGGACAACGCGCCGGACACCTGCGAAAGCGACTATTCGGGCTGCTGAGGCGGAAGGGGCGACAGCGCGGCGACGTTAGATTTTCCGCATCCACAGTTTGAATTGTCGGTTTTGATGCTTCGGTTGTTCGAAGATGTTACAATCCCGTAATGGAAAAAAAGAAGTCAAAAAGAGTTTTCCTTGTGACAAACTCGCCCAATGGCGCCGAGAACCTGAGTTTGCAGTATTTGGCCGCAACGTTAAACAACACAGGGTTTCGTCCGGAAATATGTCTCTTCAGAAATGTTCGCCAGGGGATTACATTGGCAAATCGACTGGCGAAATGCACCTGTTTGTTTATTGGTGTTTCCATTCCATCGGGGGAGAGCGCGCTACAGCTTTTACCGTTTATCCATTACTTGCGAAAGCTTGGATGCAAGGCACACATTTGCGTGGGAGGGGTGTTTGCCACATTGGCGAAAGCGCGTTTGCTGACAAAACATCCCATAGATTCCCTTGTTTCCGGAGATGGCGAAGCAGCCGCCTGCGAGCTGGCGAGGTCGTTGTACAGCGGCGTCGATATTGATTCACTGACGGGGGTGGCCACTGCTGGTAATCCAACAGCGCGCACAATGACTGCCGGCTGTGCCGAGGCGCTGGAGACTCGGCCCAAAAGGGATACGCCACCTAAATACATGGGCATTCCCAGTGCAAAGATCTGCGGTTCTCGCGGCTGTCACGGTCATTGCAGCTACTGTGGATTGGCGGCGATGCGTCAACAGCAGTCCATCGTCCGGCGTTCTGCATCATCCATCGCCAGGGAAATGTCCGACTTGTACCACGAAAAGAAAGTACGGTTTTTTCATTTTATCGACGAAAATCTGTTGCCGCCTTCATCTGACGACGCAGCGGTGTTTTTAAACGCGCTTTGTGACGCCCTGGATGCCGCAGATGTGGCCCCGCGGGCGGTGAGCCTGATGATGCGCGCTGATGTCATGAGTGTTGATGTGGCGACCGGTTTGAAACGACTTGGCTTATCCCGTTCGTTGCTGGGAGTGGAGTCGGGCAGTGAAACGGGTCTTAAACGGATGCATAGAGGGTATGGCAAAGAGATCAGTCAGGAGGCCGTCCGGCTCATGGAAACCACTGGCGCCGCGTATCATTACAACGTATTGCTGGTGCATCCCGATTCCACTGCAGCCGAGATAAAAGAAGAGATCGATTCCCTCAACATCCCACATGGCGGTCTGGTTGACCCTCAGATGGTGCAACTGTATGAGGGGACTGAGTTGTTTAAACAGGTCCAAACGGCCGGTCGATTGCTGGGTGGACCATATGTGTGGCACTACTGGCCCAGGGAGACCCATGCCAGACGTTTTGCCGAAATGTTTTATCTGCTTCGCGGAAATTGTCCGGTGTTCAGTGCGTTAACCGGATTTTTGTATGATGTTTTTGGGGCATTGGCAGTGCATGACCGCTTAAATCTTTTACGCCGCAAAAAAACCGTTCTGCGCCAATTGAAACAAACCCTGATTAGGGGTCACAACGACCTGTGGCGGTGGGCCCTTGCGTCGCTTTGGGACGCATCGGCAGAGTTGGCTTTAACCGGCAACCTGCTTTACACCACAAAAGAACTGTTCAGCGAGATTGATGGCCGCGCGAGCGGCATACTGCAACAGGCCATACACACGCGCGACATCCTGGAAAAAGCCAGTCACCACAACCTGTACTCGGATGTTTTTTATTTCTCCGGAAGCGCTGCCGCAGCGGCGCTGTTATCTGTCTGCGTGGGTAGCGGCTGTCAGAGAGTCGACAGCATCCCCCAGGACTCCGAATCAGGTATTATAAATGATGACACTGCCACCACATCGTCAACGGAAGAAACCGAACACGAGACAGTGGATGCTCAGGAGGAGGACAGTGGACGACCTGATACAGCGGCGCCAGACACCACCGACACCACCGACACCACCGACACCACCGAAAGTGAAACAGTCGATAGCGGGGACGAAGTGGAGACAGACACCTGGGCGGTATGTTCGCCGAACGAAGCGATACAGGAGACAGATTCATTGTTCCGTTTGGACGAGGTGCGCACTTGCAGCGACGGATGCGGATCCGCGGGCGAGTACCCATGGGCGTGCGGATTTGAACTCGACGAGGATGGATACATTGTCGGGGTTTTGAATATATACGCAGATGACGGTATTGGACCCTTGCCCGACGCGTATGTGGACTGCGTTCTCGAAGCGCTTGCTGACCAGCAGTTTCCATGCATTGCCGAACATCAGCCGGTCTGGCAAAGCCCAGCGATTTATCTCGAATAATAGATGCTGGGTCGGCCGCTCTCCCTCAGGGCCTCTCGCCTAGGATTCTTTTTAACGGGTCTGACTGTTTTCCAAAACAAAGACCATCGCATCTCAGCAGATGGCCGGGCGTGACGGGGGACGTCTCACACCTCCGGCTGGTGATTTCCCAGGTCGAGCCGGTGCGCCGGGGCTTTTTTACAGCTGTTTCAAGCTGTCCAGGTAGCCCTGGAGGATGAGGGCGGCGGCGACTTTGTCGACGACATGCCGGCGTTTCTGGCGGGAGACGTTGCCTTCTATCAGTGCGCGGTCGGCCTGGGTGGTGGTGAAGCGTTCGTCGAAGTAGACCACTTCGAGTTTCACTTTTTCCGCAAGCACCTTACCCAGCGCCCGGGCCCGGCGGCTGCTCTCTCCCCGGTCACCACCCGACATGGACAATGGCAGTCCAACGACCACCCGGCCCACCTGGTGTTCTCTGCACAGGCGGGCGATGGCATTGACGGGATTTTCGGCCTTAACGTCAATATATTCGAGTGGTTGTGCGATCAGCTGGGTTTCGTCGGAGAGGGCCACCCCAATTCGGCGGCTACCCACATCGAGTGCCAGAATGCGCGTCATCAAAGGGGCCAGTTGGCTTTGGGTGAAATATCAAACCCGCTGCGCTCCCCGGCCGACAGCGAGAGCAGGCCCGCGTAAGCGATCATCGACGCGTTGTCGGTGCAGCGCTTTCTGGGCGGGGCAAACAGCTGCAGGTCATTTTGCCCGCAGATTTCCATGGCGTGATTGCGCAATCCACTGTTGGCGGCCACCCCGCCGGCCAGCACCACCCGGGACACCTGCTTCTGCCGGGCAGCCAGCACCACCTTGCGCACCAGTATCTCCACCACCGACTTTTGAAATCCGCGCACAATGGCGTGCATCTGATCTTCGGTGGGCTTGCCCTCAAGATGCCCCACATGCTGGGCCACGGCGGTTTTCACCCCCGAAAAACTGAACTCGTAACTTTTTTTCTGGCGCAGGGCCTGAGGGAACGACACCTCATCCCCAGGGATTGCCGCCATGCGGTCAATAATGGGACCGCCTGGATAGCCCAGCCCCAGAAGTTTGGCCACTTTGTCAAACGCTTCGCCGGCAGCATCGTCGCGTGTTTCGCCCAGACATTCGATATCATTCCAGTTTTTGACATGATAGACCCCCGTATGCCCCCCGGAGGCCAGCAGTGCCATGTATGGAAACTCGGGGACAGGCGTCCCATCCTCGTCCTGAATCCGGGCCGCCAGCAGGTGTCCCCGCAGATGGTTGACCCCCACAAACGGCAGACCAGTCGTGTATGCAATGGTTTTGGCCGCCTGCAGCCCAATTACCAGGGATCCCAGCAGCCCGGGACCGGATGTGGCCACAATGCCGTCCAGATCCTTCAGCGTCACCTGGGCCTCTGACAGGGCGGTTTCAATGACTGGCGCAATATTCACGATATGATTGCGGCTGGCCAGTTCCGGCACTACCCCGCCGTAGACTTTGTGCACATCGATTTGCGACGAAATAATATCCGCCCGGACCCGATTGTCTTCAATCACTGCCGCCGCGGTTTCATCACATGAGGATTCTATGCCTAAAACGATCATGACTGCTCAAATATCAACATCGGCGCGGGGGCGCAAGCCATTGCGACCGGGCACGTCGCTTTTTAAAGCGGTTTTATTGCCACTTCACCGAGTCTGATGTGGCCGTTACAGGATGGATGTTACCAGGGGGTGCATCACTTTTTTGATGGACTTCACCAAATCCTTCGCTTCCACCGGCTTTTTTAAAAATGCATTGATGCCACTCGCCGCCAGCGCTTCTTTCGAAATGGATTCATCATAGCCAGACATCATAATAATCGGAATATCCGGTTGCCGCCGACGCAACTCATTCGCCAGTTCAATCCCGGTCATCCCGGGCATGCTGTAGTCGGTGATGACCAGACAGAAGCCGTCCGGAGTCTCATCAAATATCCGCAGGGCCTCCTCGCCGCCATTCGCAATGGACACCTGGTACCCAAATGGCGTGAGCAACCGTTGTCCCATTTTGAGAATCTGTCGTTTATCATCCACCCAGAGAATTGTCTCCCCGGCAGCGGGCGGTCCGTAATCTGAAACACGGTCAGGGGAAACACTTTCCCGAGTCGGCGGCTGCCTTGGCACCGGCAGATAAATATAGAATACCGTCCCTTCGCCCACCTGACTTTCCATACCTATTTCACCGTCATGATTGTGAATAATCACCTGAGCGGAAGCCAGCCCCAGGCCCGTCCCTTCATCCCGCGCCCTGGTGGTGAAAAACGGATCAAACACATGAGGCAAATCGGTTTGGCTAATCCCGCACCCGTTATCGGTCAGCGTCAGGACCACATAAGCCCCTGGACCCACCAGCACACCACCCCGCACCGTTCGCTCGGGCAGCAGCTCATTTTTCAGCGTCACCTTCATAACGCCGTCCGACTGCGCGGCCATGGCGTGACAGGCGTTGGTGTAAAGATTGGTAATCACCTGACTCAGCTGGGTGGAGGCGCCCGAAACAAACGGACTTTCCAGTTGAATATCCACATGAACCCGCACACTCCCTGGGGTATTGACCTGCAGCTGATTGATGGTTTCCGCCAGCAGCGACGCCATATTGACCTGGACGTGGTCGGACCGGTTTTCCTTGCGCGCCAGCATCAGAATCTGCCTGACCATATCCTTGCCGCGATTGGCCGCCAGCAGCACTTCATTCAGGTCCTCCCGAATCGGACTGTCCTCCGGCAAATCCATCAGCGCCGCCTTGCTGAAACCCAGAATAACGGCCAGGCTGTTGTTAAAATCATGGGCGATACCCCCTGCCAGGGTCCCAATGGTCTCCATCCGCTGGGCCCTGCGCAGCTGCGCGGTTCGAAGCTGCACCTCCCGCTCCAGCTCGTCCCGGGATTTGAGCAACACCGCTTCAGCCTGTTTCTGGTCAGTGATATCCTGAACCATCAGAATCGTC
>JAFGWT010000061.1 GCA_016937015.1 Deltaproteobacteria bacterium
ATGTTGCGAAAACAGCTTTTTGCGACAGCCTCCTCATGAAGGGGACGACGGATTTTGCTTTTCATGTTGCGAAAACAGCTTTTTGCGGCAGCCTCCTCATGAAGGTATGACGTTCCGGGACAACTTTGCCAGTACTTTTTGAGAAGCTACATTCTCAATTTTGTGTGTTACTCTGTTTGCAGGTTTTAGTCGGGTTTGCTTACCTGGTGATCCATTTTATGATTTTTGCAACACGTTGTGACAGGAAGAACCCGTCGCGGATATGGCTACACCAGCCAGTGCAGGTGCCCTATGAGTAAAGTGCGTCAAAGAAAAAATGATTTATTGGTCAACATATTGATGTCGCATGCCGGACTTCTGTGGATTGGGGCAGTGTTGCCGATACTGGCCTGCAATCGGGTCGCATCCGTGAGTGGCGGGGCGACCGACTCTGATTTCCGACCGATGCTGACAACTGATTCTGGAACAACGGCCGCGCCTGATACCGCCCTGGACAGCGCCACCGGTGACACAGCTTTGGATACCGCCACGTTCTGGGACACTGTGACTGCGAATGACGCGCTGATTTTTAACGTGGACACCACCCCCCGTGAGGCGGCGGTGTTTGAACCGCGGACCATGTCAATGCCGTATCAATACGTGCAGACTGGCGAAATGCGACTGTTTGATACCGCTCATTTACGGGGGGGCCTGCAGATAAACGCGACTTCTGCCGGCAATATTGTGCTTTCCGGATTCACCGCCAATCCCTGGCCGACACCCACTGACACAGCCAGCGAGCCGGTGTTTGTTCCGTTCACGCTGGAGTTGAACCCGCTGGGTCAAACGGTTCATCTGTGGACCTTTCCAGGGGTGTCATCCCCTTTGGTGACGTGGGTGGATGAAAATGATCGGATGGTGTGGATTGGGTCCCCCGCGCGTGTTGCCACGATTGGTGACCAATCCGTTACTTCCGAGGAAAGCATCTTTTACTATGCCCGAATAGATCTGGCCACCGGCAGCGCTGATGAACTGGCGCTCATTCCCGCCACGCCGAATTTCGCGCCTTTAAAAAATCCGTTCACCGTTCGCACCGTCACCGGGGATGCCGCAGGCAACATCTACGTGGGGGGGGCTGCGGGATTATCAAACGAAAGGGCGTCGATGGTTAAAATCGACTCAGCTGGAAATCTGCTTTGGGAGGTGTCCTGGATTAGCTGCGAAAACACGGCGTATTTTCGCGATATGGCAGCGGTGGGGCTGGGGGCGATCGCCACTGTGGGGGTGTTTAACTGCGGACTGGTGGTCGGGGAAGAGGAGCTGCGAACCGAGTATCCCACTGGTAAACGTTACCTGGAAGACGGGTTCATGGCCTGGTTGAGCACTGCCGATGGGACCACATTGCATACCAAACAGGCGGGAGGGCTGGAATGGGAAGGTCTGACCACCCTTAATAGGACCGCCGACGGTGCGCTTCGGGCAGGGGGCTATTTTAGCGACGACGTGCAGATTGACCACATGCGAATACCCGGGAGGGGGGACTACGCCGTGATGATGATTGAGATTGCCTCCAATGGGAGTGTCACCTGGGCAACGGCGCTGCGCGATGGATTGCATCTGAACAGGGCTTTGGTGGATGCATTGAACCGGAGTCACCTGGTGGGCTGGGCGCGCCCGGATGAGTTGGATACTGTCGATACCGATGGCGGCATGGGGCCATTTATCCTGGCGCTGGATGAATCTGGCACCCCTGTGGCGTTTAAGACGCTTCAAACCGGCAGCGATGGAGATGCGCAGGTGGCGGTGGACGGGCAGGGGGGCGTTTGGATGGTCGGCAGCTTCGACTACTCTGTCAAAGGACAGTACGGGGAAATCATCACCAGCGGAGAATCCGGCAGCTTTTTGGCTCGCTTTGAACTGCAGGTAATGCCGGTGGATTGACTGGGAGTGGTTGGGATTGATTGGGAAGGTTAGAAGGACACGGCCATCTGAAGGGCATAGCCGCTAAACAGACCACCGTAGAAATCGGATTTGGGACGCAGGACGTAACCTGTGCCCTTAAGGGTCACATACGCACCTGGCTTGACGTTCACACCCAGCTGCGCGGTAATCCAGGTGTCGTAGTCGGTCGCATCATCGGGCGCAAACATATCAATGCCCACAAACGGCGTAATGGTCGTTGATTCAAGCTTTAACGGCAGGGTGTACGACAGAAGACCATACCCGGAACGGGCGATTGTATCGCCCTCATAAGTGGTGACGTTGGGGTCATTTGACAAAAAGAGGGGCTGAAGAAATGGCGATTCCGGTGGTGTTTTGTAGTCGATTTTTCGCCAGACAAATTCGCCGGCCAGCCGAATGCCTTTGTACTTCACTTCGAGATCCGCTGCCCCAATCAGTTCATTGTACTCTTCGGTAATCACGTCTCTGGTTCGAAGCGGGGGATCGTAATTGGGATCCAGTCCGTACTGCTGCGTCATGTACACTTTGATTTCCTGGGTCCAGTCCGTGTATTTGCCAAAATACCCGTATCCCCCGAGCGCCAGCTCAAAATCATTTTTGGAAAATGTCAGTTTTGCCCGTGTACCAATGGCCTTATTGTCATCCATATCATAGAACGACTCTGTGGGGTTGCGACCGTTGGAAAGGGTCACTGCATATTGCAGCACAATTGAATCTGATGGATAGATCTGACCATATATCATCACACCCGTTTGCGCGGTTGGCACATACTGGAGCACCTGCAGCCATGGCATAACCCCGGTGAGGGTAACGGTCGGGGCGTGATCCTCGTTCCATATACCGTAGGGCGTCAGGTAGCGCCCCAGCCTGATTTGAAACCAGTCTCTTGGGGTAATATCAAAGTGAGCGCGCTCAATGTAAATGCCGCCCAGGTCCAGGGTGCGTCCCAGAGGCTCAGTGACCCGAGTGCTCACCCGGCTGTATTCGCCAATCCGAGCGGGTTCCTGCCCATTGGTATAAACCACGGCAGGCAGTGAGAGATTGTTTCCAAGGGGAGAAAATGTAAAGCGGACCTCAACGAGGGTCGACAGCATCCCAGACACATTGCTGGTGAAATAGAGATTGATGTTGTTTATCAGAAATGAGTTGTGCCGCAGCGGCGTGCCGGCATACACGACGCTGTCGTCGGTTTGCGGTATGGTCTGCATGAAATTGAAATCCATAAAACCCGACAGAGAGAGTCTCTCCGCGTTTTTCTCCATATTGCTGACGACCTGAAACTGCAAATCGTCTCTTTCCTGCTTCGCCACATCCAGTTCGGCCCGAATCGATTTGTTCTGTTCCTCCAGGGCTTCGGTTTTCTCATCCCGCGTGGCTGACGCGTCTTCCAGTTGCTGCAGTTTGGTCTGCAGTTCGGCAATGATTTCATCCTGGGTTGCCAGCCGCTGACTCACAGCGGTCAAGGTGGGTTCCGGTGCCACGGCATCAGCATCGCTGTCCTGGGCCACCGCACTGGTGGTAAATGCCAGCGTTGCAGATAACACGGCCAATATCGAAAAATGCCAGATGGTATTGCGTTTGTTCATTCTGATTTTACCTCTCGATTACCGAGTCTTTCACAGGGACAGAATTATTTTGGCCACCGTCGGGTTAAACTCTTTTCGGTAGCAGTAACTGATAGCGCCAGGCGCCGCAAACACAGCTCTAACGGTGTTGCTCAGCTGAATGGGCGGCGATACACCTTTTTTCACCTTCGCCTCCTCCCAGTATTTTTCCTCTGCGGTGCTGCTCATTCCCATTACCTGTGACAAAAACTGATTCCGCAGCGGAGAACCGGAGGGAGCGTGAATCGGGCGAACCGCCACGCCTTTATAAACAGTGATTTCCTTTTTGAAAATCCGGCGGACCTCCGCCACGGACAAACTGTCCACCTTAAAATTCCTGTTGACGATGACAACAAGCTGGTCCGGACTCTCACATAGAACCACAGACTGCGAGTAAAGGACAATCAACGATGCGACCAGAAGGGCGCCTGGCAGCGAGAAAAATACGTTATGTTTCATAGCATCACTCCAAGTGTGTCCCTCATACTACCTTCCATGGACAGGGACGTAAACGGTCAATTCGTGAAAAATTTTACAAGGAATGGATTTTTACCCGAATGCATCGGCCTTGTGACTTGACGCGAAGCGGGAATAATCATACGCAGTCTGGCGCAACAGAAGAAGTGCCATCTTCTAATTATCAGGGGTCTTTTTGCCTGTTCGCAACGCAACCGCTTCAGTGGCACCCGCTCCTGTCAGCGCTTCTGTGCGGTTACTGAACATCATTGGGAGGACAAAGAGATGGTGAACATCAAAAGGATTTCAGAAACAGAGATACCAATGAGTATATTGTTGCACGCCGACCCATCCGAATTGTGTATTGGCAAGTATCTCCCCCAATCGACCTGTTTTGGTGCGTTTACAGACAGCAAACTGGTCGGTGTGTGCGTGACCAATCGCAACGATGCAGGTGTCTGGGAAATATTTAACATATCAGTTGTTCCGGAAAAGCAGAAGCAGGGAATCGGAACCCGGCTAATGAAATCTGTCATCATCCATTTTGTGGATACAGGTGCAGAGAAGCTCGAATTGGGGACAGGCACATTTGGCTATCAATTGCTGTTTTATCAGCGCTTCGGATTTAGAGTAAAGGAAATCAGAGAAAATTTCTTTCTCGATAATTATTCGGACCCCATTTACGATCATGGTGTACAGCTTAAGGATATGCTCCGGTTAAGCCTGACATTATAACAACCCGCAATGGAATCAACTGTTGGATTTTGCCTGCCATGCCCACCAAAATTCGCAGGAACTGAACAGCAGCAACTGTGCAGCAACTGTGCGGCAGCTGTGCGGCAGCTGTGCGGCAGCTGTAATGAAAAATGGCAAAGGACAGGAAGACATAATTGATGTGTCGTACAGCTCATTTTACACGCAATCCTTAGGTTTTACACGCAATCCTTAAGTTCGAAAAGTTCAGGTCAAACCACGCGCTATTAATCGCGATGATTTTTATCCTTCTGAATTCATGATGCCGGGACATCCCTTGGGTCTGTTTCGGGCAGGTGCACTTTTTCCGGTGCGGGGCGCAGTCTCAGGAGCAAAACACCGCCGGCAACGAAGAGCAGCGCCAGCATGGAGAAGCCGGTTCGGGCCGCAATATGCGACGGCATGCCGAGGCGGTGAAGCAGTAGATTGCAGCCGCCAACGATTGCCGGCCCCAGAATCACGGCAAAGCGGCCAACCATATTATAAAATCCAAAATAGGGCGCCTCTTTTCCCGCGGGGATCATCGTTGTAAACAGGGAGCGGCTCAGTGCCTGAATGGCCCCCTGAACCACCCCCGTCAGACCGGCGAACATAATAAAATGGGTATCGGTGCGCATCACCCAGCCACCGCCGATGGCGATACAGATGTACACCCCAATTGCCATAAGAATGGTGTTTTGTGCGCCAATTTTTCGTGTCAGAAATCCCGCGCCAATCGCCGACGGGAACGCGACCAGCTGCACCACCAAAAGGGCCGTCATAAGGGCCGAAAGAGACAGGCCAATGGAAAGGCCATAGTCCGTCGCCATCATCACGATGGTGTGCATCCCGTCGATATAAAACCAGTACGCCAGCAAAAACAGTCCGGTTTCCCGCCGACCGAAAATGTCTCTGCCTGTACTTTTTAATATTTTAAGCCCGTTGAAAACGGACTGACGCTGTTTGGCGCTCAAAGGGGCAGGCCGCTGCTCTTTCACATAAACAGCCATCGGAATGGAAAACATCACCCACCACAGCGCGGCCAAAGGAAAGCTGAACCGAACCGCCTCGCCGCCGGATGCAAGGCCAAATGCCGAGGGGGTTTTGTACATCATCAGATTTATCACAAACAGAATGCCACAGCCCAAATATCCCAGCGCATAACCCAGCGATGAGATGATGTGACGGTTTTGAGCGGTGCTGACGTCGACCAGCAGTGCGTCGTAAAACAGATTCGCCAGCGAAAAACCCATGCGTGCGACAATATAAACAGTCAGTGCCCAAAGCCATTCGCCTTTGGGGACAACAAAAAGAATGGCCGTAAACGCGGCGCCTGTCACCGCCCAGAAAAGCAGCTGTTTCTTTTTGGGGTTTTCGAACGCGGGCATCAGGCTGCCTGCAAGGGGGGAGAGGAGGGCCACCGCCAGACCCGCAATGGCGCTGCCAAACCCAAGCCGTGCGGTACTGATGGCGGTATCCACACCGGCAGACCAGTATCCTTTAAAGAATCCCGGAAAGAATGCGGCCATCACTGTGAGCGCAAACACCGAATTGGCCCAGTCGTAGAAGCACCAGGCCCACATGGCTTTTTTACTGTCTGATGGATTTTTCATCGTCTGTTGTATTCACTTTTTAGATTCTGCACACTATGAGTGTCATGCCGCTCTGTCAAGGACTACCGGGAGGGGAATCGTCCCTGCCCGTGCCACGCAGCAGGCGATTTAATCAGTGCGTATCGTCCGGGCGTAACACCGGGATTTCCGGGCTGCCGGATACCATCAACTAACCGTTGTGCCGGTTTAAAAGTGTCTGTCGTGGCGATTTGAAGTTGAACCTCCCCTCAGGAAAAGGCACAGTCAGGTTTTGTGTAACACCTGATTGAAATACCATGTGGATGAACGAAGACATAAAAATAGTGCAGGGCGAGGCTGTGGATGTGATGGGCCAAATGGCCGATGCCTCGGTCGATTTGATCATTGCTGACCCGCCGTACAATCTGGGCAAGGATTATGGCAACAATCACGACCAAATGGGCTTTGACGCGTATCTGTCGTTCACGCGGGCATGGCTTGGGCAGGCCCACCGAATCCTCAGGGAGGATGGCACCCTTTATGTATTCATGGGCGTGCGGTTTGTTTCGTATCTGTACGATATTCTCGACCGAGAACTGGAGATGCATTTCAACAGCTGGATTTGCTGGCACTACACACAGGGGCTGGGTCGAAAAAAGGGATTCTCGCCGCGTCATGACGACATCCTGATGTTTACCAAATCCAGTCGCTTTCAATTTCATCTCGATGCGGTTCGCGTGCCTCAGAAGTATTATCGGGCACGCAACAACATGCGCGGCGCCAATCCCGGGGATGTCTGGCAGTTTTCCCACGTGCATTACTGCAATACCAATCGCCAGCCCCATCCCACCCAAAAGCCGGAAGGACTGATGGCGCGAATGGTTCTGGCATCAAGTCAGAAAGGGAATCTGGTGGTGGATCCGTTTGTGGGCAGCGGCACCAGCGCCCGTGTGTGTCAGCAGCTTGGGCGGCGGTGCATTGGGATAGAAATGAATCCATCATTTGTTGCGGCCTGCCATGAACGACTCTCCGCGCCATTTGCCGGGTTCGACAGCATCGATGAACGGATGCGCCGTATTCCCAACGATTTGAATGATGCTGCAGTGCGAGACAAATATCTTAAAAATCATTCCCGCTGGTTTCTGGCCCATCACAACGATGCCCTCGCCCAGTTCGAAAACGATGTGACTGACAAATACGGCGATTCGGTCGATTCGGTCGATTCCGGCAACTTCGGCAATTTCAGTGATGTGAAAAAATAATGCCAATCGGTCGTCATCCGGCCGTTGGACTGAGGAGACTACAGGCTAATGCTGGCTTTGGCACTGACGTCCGCGTCGGCATCGGACTTACTGTCTTTGTCATCACCGGCGGAATCGTCGTCAGTGTCCTTTGTGTCGTCACCGTTCTCTTTGTCTTTGTTTCCGTCACTTTTGGCATCGTCCTTTTTGTTCTTTGCATCAGTGTCGTCCATTTGCATGGCTTCAGCGGGGACGGGCTTCTCCTCTGTGCCTGTGAAGGAAAATTCATAGCGGGCCTCAAGACCCATCTGAAAAGTGAGCGGCGTGTCTGACCAAAACAGGCTTTGATCGATCATATCTGACGGTCTGTCGCAGGCTTCCTGGCCATCATTGACTTCACATACCTTGGGCCAGATGGGAAATCCGAATTTTACAAATGGACCCATTGAGAAATTTTTCAGTGGGCCGACGCTCCAGAAATAAAAGTTGGCGCCAATGGTCCATTCAATATCGATTCCGCCCCATCTGTGTTTGTAGTTGGAAGATGTCTTCTCCCTCAATGCGATGGGGCCAAACCCCAGGCTTGTGTACAAATCGAGCCAGCCTCTGACCGGCAGATGAAATGCCGGGCCCAAAAGAAGCTGAAACGCGACGCCCCGATTGTCATTGACGTCATAGGTATTGGTATCCCGCAGGTTCGTTTTAAGGTGTGCAAAGGTGATGTCGGCAAACAGCGACCAGTTTGGATTCAGTCGGTAGTAAATGCCGGGAATTATTGATATGGAACCAACAAACGACACATCCAGAGTGGTGTTGCAGTATTCCCGCATACAGGTGTAACCGCCAAAACCGAGATGCGCACCCAGTCCGTTTCGCTCCAGCCACGCGGCGGTCCCCCCCAGACTGATGAAATCGGCATCAATCAGCCGACCACTGGCATCGGTTTTGGGTGCCAGCGTTTCCGCATCCATAATTGTTTCGCCGGAGCTGGCGTTCGAATCAGAAGTGGCCGAACTTTTGTTTTCTGCGGCTTCCGAATCGCCATCATCTTTGCTGCTGTCATCAAAAATGTCGCCAGGATCCTCATCCGCGGCATACGCCAGTGATGAGACCAAAATAATCGAATTCATTAACAACAGTGCATAACCAAAAGAACGCATAGAAATCTCCTTCGTTGACACGGATTCCTGCTCCATATTGCCCCGACTGATGCGTTTGGTCAAATAACAAAGAAATAATCTACAGTTGGTGATGATGACGGTAGAATTATTCACGGCCGTTAAACTGAAGGCGGCCATCCCACCGCCGCGCGACGCATGTCTCGCCCCCTATGAGGCGCGGCAGCAAAGCCAGGAACCGTCGTGCCAAGGCCATCCGGTGCAATGCCATTAACAGGCGTCACTCAGGCATAACTGCGGGGAATTTCGAAGTGGGTTCCAGGTTGCGTTGGCGGTTGGGATGGAATTATCGTTTTGAAACCGAGGTGATTTCAGATGGGCAGTTTACCTTGGCAAAATTGAATGATGGGTTGTCCGCCACCTTTGCCCATTCCGCCCAGAAAAGACATCCCTCCAACAGGTCGGATTTTCCGGAGAAATTCGAATTGCATTTGTTTTTTACACAATCGACCGCCCCCTGGTTGTTGCCGGCATTCTGGTTTCGGCACTGGGTGAACCAGCCACCGTACTGGTCGCCCAAATCCGTTCCGCCCCATTGGGTTGAGCAGGCGTTGAAATCGCCCACACCGCCACCGGGGACCAGCAGGTCAAACTGATTGCCGGCAATGCCGCCGGTATTGATAACCTGAACAATCATCACTTTCCCGGCAAGGGAGGCCGCGCCGGGGTCATTGTATCCGCTGCTGCTCTGGCCGCTAAAATCGAGCTGATAACATTCGCCGCACTGACCACTGTTAAAGGCGGCCCAGCCAATGGCGTAGCGACTGTTGAGCGCTCTGGGGTGGAAGCCCCAGCATTGGAACGCACCGCCACCTGAGCAGTTGCTCTGCTGGTTATAGTCGCCGCCAAAACTGTTGTTGTTCTGGTCGCAGCTTTCGATGGGACCGGAGCCTGGTTTGTCAGGCCATGCGCACGACGGTTTGCAGCAGTCCCAGTAATGGGTGGCAAAGCCGCCCTGGCCTCCATTGATGGGGGGCGGGACGTAGTCGGTGTCGGAGTCAGTGTCGGAGTCGGTATCGGAGTCGGTGTCCGAGTCTGTGTCCGAGTCTGAGTCCGAGTCTGAGTCGGTATCGGAGTCTGTGTCCGAATCGGAATCGGAAGCGCCGCCCGACGTTCGCAAATCCTTCAGACAGAAATTGTAATTAATATCATTTTCATTGTGTCCAGGAACCAGCAGCATCACTGACGAAATCGCGTCCTGTCCATTGTACGAAGGATTACCCGACTCCCAGCATTCCTGAGTCAGATCGTCCCAATTCACGGTACTGGCGCCATTGCTGATGGATGTGCAGTATTCGGTGCCGCTCTGGGTTTTTACCTGGAGTCTCAAAGTGAATTCACCATTCATGGCAACATCCACATCAATACCGCCAATTCCGGGGTTGGGCGTCCAGGATCCTTCAGAGGAGGACTCCAAATCCTGACCGGCATTCATCCCCAGAATGCCAACCGATCCCCATGAGGCATCGGCGACCGTTTTGCCTGTTACGCAGATTTCGGTTTCGTTACCGGAAAAAGAGTCAAATTCAGACGGCTGGATTTCCGCTCCCGCGATTTCGCCCGGGCTCGTCCACGCATATCCGTGCATGGCGCCGGCGCATATATAGCCGCCCTCATTGATTTTAAACGACCTATTGTCACAGCCATTGGAGTCGCTGTCCGAGTCTGAGTCGGAATCCGAGTCTGAGTCGGAATCGCTGTCCGAGTCACTGTCGGAATCGCTGTCGGAATCGCTGTCGGAATCACTGTCCGAGTCACTGTCCGAGTCACTGTCGGAATCGCTGTCGGAATCACTGTCCGAGTCACTGTCCGAGTCACTGTCCGAATCGCTGTCGGAATCACTGTCCGAATCGCTGTCCGAGTCACTGTCCGAATCGGAATCGCTGTCAGATTCGCCGTAGTCACTGGCCACGCCGCGCTCCGGAGAACTGGTGCATGCCATACCTGATAGTGCAACAATAAGAATCAAAAACACTTTCAATAAACTATTCATTCCTGGCTCCTCAGTAATAAGGTTTTTAAACACAGTTAACTAATAGTTAACAAAATTTACAAAATTTGTATTTTCACTTGAAAAAATTCATCACTGGTGCGGCCTTCCCGCCTGCGCAAGCGAATTACAGACCCGCCGGACAGTTTACCTTGGCGTAGGTCATGCCCGGGTTGTCTGCCGTCTGGAACCAGCCCACATACCATTCACAGCCGGCCATCATGTCCGGACGGTCACTGAAATACTGTTGGCATTTCTGTTTGACACAGTTCCCGTCATAACCGCAATCCAGCGCCCAGCCGCCATATTGTGTTCCCCAGTTCACCCCAGGGAACTGGGCCGGACATCCGCCGGTATTGTACCCCAGACCGCCGCCAGGAATCAGAAGGTCGAAGTGATCTGCGCCAATATCGCCAATATTGATGACCTTCACAATCATGGATTTTCCCTGCAGAGGTCCCTGAAAATCCAGCTGGTAGCATTCGTTGCAACCGCCGCCATTAAACGCCGCATATCCGTAAGACGCGTTTGGGCCCACCTGTCTTGGCGCCATGTACATGCACTGAGTGGCATTTCCCCCGTCGCAAACACTTTTGGCGTTGAAATCCCCAAGAGGACTGCCACTGAAATCGCAGCTCTCAATCGGATTTCCACCTGCGTTGGCACTCCATCCGCAGGACGGCTTGCAGCAATCCCAGTACCGGGTGGTTTTTCCCTGCTTGCCGTTAATGGGATTCAGAACCACATTGCAGGCACCCGAGTCACAGTCTGAATCTGAATCTGAATCCGAATCCGAATCTGAGTCTGCGTCGCTGTCCGAATCCGAGTCGCTGTCACCCGCCCCCCCCACTGGCGCCAAATCCTCTACACAAAAATCGAAAGCGGCCCCGCCAGCTTCCTGGCCCGCTGCTAAAATTTCAACCGAGCTGATACCGGTGGACGGGCTGAATGCAGCCCCCGAGCCGTCCCAGCACTTTTCGTTGAAGCTGCTCCAGGGAATATTGTTGTTCCCGCTGCTGATTCCGGCACAGTACGCGGTGCCCCCCGCGGCTGTAACCTGAATTCGCATCTCAAGGGAGGTGTTGGCGCTGAGGTTTACCTGGACCCCGGTATAGTTGTTTGCCTTTGTCCATGCATCGCCGGTGCCGGTTGCGTTAAAACTGATGATGCCAAGCGATTCGTAACTGTTTACCGTCGACCCATTGGCGCAAATGCTTTCTTTGCTCAAATCATAGACTTTATCTTCCAGTCCCGAAATGGCACCGCCAGCGGCCTCGCCTGAACTGGTCTCTGCGCTGCCCTGCCATGCACCGGCAATCACCCATGGACCATCCGGCTCAAAATCGGCATCAGAGTCCGTATCGCTGTCAGAGTCCGAATCGGAGTCCGAGTCACTGTCAGAATCGGAATCAGTGTCGGAGTCGGTGTCCGAATCGGTGTCCGCATCGGCATCTGTATCCGTGTCGGAATCTGCATCTGAATCGGTGTCCGAGTCCGTATCGGAATCCGCGTCTGTGTCCGCATCGGAACTGACGTCATTTCCAGAATCCGAATCGGTGTCATCGTCTCTGTTTTGCCCTTCCGATTGGAGTTCGCTGGCACAGCCGGAGAGGAATAAAAGAAAAATAAAGGTGAAAAGTGACTGCTTCATAATTTTGGCTCCTTAAAACTATAAGACAAGACAAAGTCCGTTCAGTATTACTTTAATCCGGAACTCGCGTCTGACGCAAATGGTTTTTCCGGTCGGGACCGTTCTGAAAACACTGGAATATTGGGCACTTAATGTTTTAAAAAGGGAATTTTGACTTAAAAGTCACTGTGATAGCAACCAGTTACACATGTGTGGCGGCGATGTGAGATTTAGACACCAAATCCGGAACCAATTATGATTCATACAAAAATATACATATTATTTAACCAAAATAAACATTGCTGTTTTTGTGATCGAGCGTAACTTAATCGGTTCAGCTTACATTTATATTGAAATAATGCAGCTTTTACCCAGTATTTACCGGGCAATAATGATAACTTTTTAAACAAACTTTCCTTTCTCTTGTGATGGACAGACAAATCAGAGGTGCATTGTGGGTGTTTGCCGCAATGCTCAGTTTTTCGTTAATGAGTGCGTTGGTGAAACTCGCAAGCGCCGAGGTCTCATCGGCGCAGTCTGTATTTGTGCGCGGTGTGGTGGGAGTGATCTGGGTATTCATGGTAGCCAGATATAAAAATGTAAAGCTGCGAGGAAATCGAAAAGGGCTTTTGGCTCTGCGGGCGCTGGCTGGAACGATAGCGCTCATACTGGTTTTCTATGCCTTTACCAAAATTCCCACTGCCAACGCGATGCTTCTCAATCAGGCGGTGCCGGTGTTTATGGTGCCGCTGGCAGTGTTATTCCTTAAGGAAAAGACCTCTTTTCTCCATGTGGTTCTGATTATCGTTGCACTGCTCGGAGCGACTCTTGTGCTTAAACCGGATATGAATCAGTTCAATGTGCCGGGGTATCTCGCTTTGCTTTCCGCGCTGTTTGCCGCAATCGCATACCTGCTGGTGAGAAAATTGAACGAAACTGAACACCCGCTTACCATCGTGTTCTGGTTTGTCACCATTTCCACTCTTGCGGTGGTGCCTTGGGTATGGGCTGATTTTGTTGTTCCGTCGCTCAAAGTTGGGCTGCAGTTGCTGATGATTGGCGTACTGGGAACCCTTGGACAGATTTTTTTAACACTTGGCTACAAATTTGGGGATGCCGGCAGGCTGGCGGTGATAGGGAGTATGGGGGCGGTGTTTTGCGCGCTGTGGGATTTTTTGCTGTGGCGCCACATTCCGGATGTGTTGACGGCGATTGGGGGAATTGTCGTTATTGGCGCATGCGCCGCAATTCAGGTGATGCGTCATCACCAAAACAAAACATGAAAAATCAGATTTTCGGAAAAAGCCGGAAAACAGGTGCGGTTCAGTGGCAGCGATGGGCGCTTCAACTGTATTTATGACCCTCCCATTGACCTTGCGACAAATATGCTCTTCGAAACAAAAATGTGTTTTTAAAAACTTGAAAATATAAACAGTTTTTGCTTGATAGCAACCCCCGTTGTGATAACACCAATACCGTTTTTTTAGGGTGGCCCGAGATTATTCGCGTTTTGGTGCTCGTGCCTTATTTTTCATTGAAACTTGCATGTGTTTTGAACCGTAGTTGTCTGCAAACACAGCATCTTTCATAAGTTGTCGCTAGGAGGATACATGCTAGAACTTCGTTTCCATGGACGAGGAGGTCAGGGTGGGGTAACCTCTGCAGAACTGCTGGCTCTCGCAGCCATTGCTGATGGGAAATTCGCTCAGGCGTTCCCGAGCTTTGGTCCCGAGAGACGAGGCGCCCCTGTGAAGGCCTTCGCTCGAATCAGTGATGCACAAATCAGGAACAGAACCGCTGTTACCACTCCGAATATCGCGGTTGTGCTGGACCCATCACTTCTGACAATTGTTAACACATCCGAAGGTCTGGTCGAAGGCGGAATTCAGGTCGTGAATTCCACTCATTCGGCAAAGGCACTGCGCGAGGAAATTGGGCTCAAAGGCAAATTAGTTGTCGTGGACGCCAATAAAATCGCTGCTGAGGAAATCGGACGCGTAATCACAAACACCACGATGCTTGGCGCGCTTATTAAAGCCACCGGAATCGTTAGCACCGACCTGCTCATCGAACAGCTGAAAAAACGTTTTGGTCGCATTGCCGAAGGCAATATCAAAGCGTTTACTCGCGCGTACGAAGAAGCAATGGTCGCCGAATAGGAGGACGAAGATGGCAAAACAGAGTCCTGCCCCGAACTGGCAAGATCTGGCGCTGGGGTGTGCAACACTCGAAGCCGGTTCTTCCAAATATCAGAAAACCGGCGACTGGCGCTCCAGCCGCCCGATTTGGAACTTTGAACAATGCGTAAAATGCGGTGTCTGTACGGTTTACTGCCCCGAAGGGTGTCTGAAAATGAATGCCGACGGCTATCCGCAAGTTGACCTGGATTACTGCAAAGGCTGTGCAATCTGTGTAACGGAATGCTGGACCGGCTGCATTTCCATGGAAGAGGAGAAGGACTGATGGCTGTACGCAAAGGTATTGAAAGTTCTTTGGCGATTGCGGAAGCAGCAGCTGCGTGCAATGTCGATTGCATCGCTGCCTACCCCATTACGCCCCAGA
This sequence comes from Deltaproteobacteria bacterium, assembly GCA_016937015.1. GTDB lineage: Bacteria > Myxococcota_A > Polyangia > JAAYKL01 > JAAYKL01 > JAFGXQ01. Next base: position 14,906 of record JAFGWT010000061.1, read on the forward strand.
CACATATTGTTGAACATTTGTCCGAGCTGGTAAACGACGGCGAGCTGGACGCGGAATTTATTCCCGTTGAGTCTGAACACTCGGCCATGAGCTGCTGCTGTGGTACTGCAGCCGCCGGTGCAAGAACGTTTACGGCAACATCCAGTCAGGGCCTGGCGCTGATGCACGAGATCATGTTTATCGCCGCCAATCTCAGGCTTCCGATTGTGATGACCGTTGCCAACCGCGCACTGTCCGCGCCCATCAACATCTGGAATGATCATTCCGATGTGATGACCGAACGGGACTGCGGCTGGCTGCAGATTTTTGCCGAAAACGGACAGGAGGCCACAGACCTTGTTCCCGTATGTCACCGCATCGCCGAAGACAAACGGGTATTGCTGCCGATTATGCTGAACTTCGACGGTTTCATCGTGTCGCACGTGGTCGAGCCCATCGAAATGCTCGATAGAGATGAAATCGCCACCTTCCTTCCCGACTACGAGCCGCAGCAGCGCCTTGACGTCGATTACCCCATTACCATGGGGCCGGTGGGAATGCCTGAGGTGTATACCGAAGCCAAAATGGCCCATGAGGCGGCGGTGCAGAATGCATACGGACCGATTTGCGAGATTCTCGATGAGTTTGGTAAAAAATTCGGCCGTACCTACAAGCCGGTTGAGACTTACAAAACAGAAGATGCCGACATCGTGTTTGTCATGATGGGCGCCACTGCTGAAACCTGCATGAGCTGGGTGGATAAAGTTCGCGAAACCGGCAAAAAAGTCGGTATCGTTCGTTTCCGCCTGTGGCGACCACTGCCGGTTGCAGCGTTCAAGGAAGCTGTAAAAGGCAAAAAAGTGCTCGGCATTATTGATAGGCACTTCTCTCCTGGTGGCCCCGGTGGCCCTGTTGCCCAGGAAGTCAAGTACACGCTCTACGGCGAAAAAGACGCTCCCAAAGTGGTGGAGGTTGTTGCCGGTTTGGGCGGTCGTGACATCGATTTCGATACGTTCGACAATATTTTCGATAGATGCCAGAAAGTTCTGGATGGCGGTACCGTTCCGCCGTTCGAATTGATCCAGGCACGAGGAGGACACTATGGAAAAATTTAATGTATTCGCCTCCCGTCTGATTCCCAAAGAAGACTACGTATGCTCCGGGCATCGTGCCTGTCAGGGCTGCGCAGAGGCGCTGGCCATGCGTCTGGTGCACAAGGTACTCGGTCGCAATACCATCGCTGCTTCTGCGACGGGTTGTATGGAAATTATCTCATCTCCCTATCCGGAAACCGCGTGGGCGATTCCATGGCTGCACGTGGCGTTTGAGAACTCCGCTTCAGTCGGATCAGGTATTGAAGCGGGCCTTAAGGCTTTGATGCGCAAAGGAAAAATTCCCAAGCGAAAAATCAACGTCATTGCCTACGGTGGAGACGGTGCGACCGTGGACATCGGTCTTCAGTGGGTATCCGGCGCCATGGAACGTGGCCACAACATGATTTATGTCTGCTACGACAACGAAGCGTACATGAACACCGGTATTCAGCGATCCAGTTCCACACCGCTGCATGCGGCCACCACCACCAGTCCTGCGGGCAAAGCCATTGGCGGTCAGCAGACATGGAAGAAAAATATGACAGAGATTATGGTTGCACACAATATTCCATACGTGGCGACCATCAATCCGAGTTATCCCTTCGATTTTATGGCCAAAGTGAAAAAGGCAGCCGAAGTTGACGGACCTGCATATCTGCACGCGTACTCCTGCTGTCCCACAGGCTGGGGCTCAAGGCCTGATCTCGGTATTCAGCTGGGACGTCTGGCGGTGGAGACCGGCGCTTTCCCGCTCTACGAGGTGGAGTACGGCAAGTACAGCGTTCAGGAAAAAATCGAAGAGTTCAGACCACTCAAAGACTATGTAAAACTTCAGCGGCGTTTCCGTCACTTGACCGACGAGCAGATTGCTGCGTCCCAGGAGCGCCTGATTAAAGAATACAAACTCCTCTTGAAAAAAGAGCAGATGACGAGGGAGGGGGATTGATGGACACTGCAAAAGTAGAAGCCATTATTACCAAGCACAATGGCGATGCAACAGCCCTGCTTGCAATTATGCAGGATATTCAGGCTGAAGAAAATTATCTGCCACGGGATGCCGTGGAACACGTTGCGAAAAAACTTGGAATCCCAATTTCCAGGATTTACTCCATGGCTACCTTCTTCGAGTCCTTCCATTTGGAACCCCGCGGAAAACACATCTGCACGGTTTGCATGGGAACAGCCTGTCACGTGCGCGGTGCGCAGCGTCTGGTTGAACAGCTCGAAAGAGATCTGAAGGTGATGTCCGGTGGAACCAGTGAAGATGGTTTATTTACGCTGGAAGAAGTCAACTGCGTTGGTGCATGCGCACTTGGACCGCTGGTGATTATTGACGGCAAGTATCATGGCAACACCACCTCTGCGAAGATTTCCAAAGTGGTTACGGGAATGCAGAAAGAGGAAGGGGGTAAATGATGGCCAGAATCAACAGTGCAAAAGAGTTGCAGGCATATAGAGATGAAGTGGTAAAAAAGGTGAAAGCCGCCGGTAAAAAAGAAGTGGCTGTATGCTGCGGAACCGGTTGTCAGGCCTACGGTGCCAAAGATGTTGTGGCAGCGTTTCAGGAAGAAATCAAAAAGCAGGGGCTCGGCGACAAAGTCGAAATCAAGCCCACTGGCTGTCATGGCTTCTGTGAGCGCGGTACGCTCGTTTTAATGCATCCGGAAAAACAGCTGTATCAGCGGGTACAACCCGAAGCAGTGGCCGAAATCGTTGAAAAAACCATTAAGAATGGCGAAATCATCGAAGAACATCTTTATGACAATCCCACCACCGGTGAGAAACATAAACTGGAGAGTGAGATTCCTTTCTATGCAAATCAGAAGCGTCTCATTCTGAGCAACAACGGTGAAATTGACCCCACCAGCATTGACGACTACATCGCGCATGGCGGCTATCTCGGCCTGGCGAAAAGTATTGAAATGGGCGCTGAGAAAACAATTGAGGAAGTGAAAGCTGCCAAGCTTCGCGGTCGCGGAGGCGGTGGGTTCCCCGCTGGTATAAAATGGGAAATGGCTGCCAAACAGGAAGCTGACCAGAAATATATCATTTGCAACGCGGACGAAGGCGACCCCGGTGCGTTTATGGATCGTTCCATCCTCGAGGGTAATCCTCTGGCGGTTATCGAAGGCATGACCATCGCAGCATTGGCTACAGGCGCAGACACTGCCTACGTTTACGTGCGCTACGAGTATCCGCTGGCAATTGAGCGTTTGAATATCGCGTTGGGACAGGCCCGTGAGATGGGATTTCTGGGTGAGAACATTCTGGGCTCCGGCAAAAACTTCGATGTAAAAATCAACAAGGGCGGTGGCGCTTTTGTGTGTGGTGAGGAAACCGCGCTGATTCGCAGCATCGAAGGCCGAACCGGTATTCCCAAGCCCAAGCCTCCATTCCCCGCAGAAAGCGGTGTGTTTGGCAAGCCTACAAATATCAACAACGTCGAAACCTATGCCAACGTACCAGGGATTTTGCGTGAAGGCGCCAAATGGTTCACCAGCATGGGCACCGAAAACTCCTCCGGTACCAAGATTTTCTCTCTTGTGGGCAAAGTCAACAATACCGGTCTGGTTGAAGTTGAGATGGGAATGAAGCTGCGCGATATCGTTTTCGATATCGGCGGAGGCGTTCCCAATGGCCGCAAGTTCAAGGCGGTTCAGACGGGGGGGCCCTCCGGTGGATGTCTGCCTGAGTCCAAACTGGATCTCAAAGTGGATTTCGACAGCCTCACATCCGAAGGCTCCATGATGGGTTCCGGTGGTATGATCGTCATGGATGACCAGACCTGTATGGTGGACGTGTGCAAATATTTCCTTGGGTTCCTCAAGTTCGAATCCTGCGGAAATTGCACTACCTGCCGGGAAGGTCTGAGAAGACTGCATGAACTGGTGTCTCAGATCTGTGATGGAAAGGGCGACGAAAACACCATCCCACTGATTGAAGAATTATGTGAGACGGTACAAAAAGGAAGTCTTTGTGCACTCGGAACCACCGGAGTGAATCCGGTTCTGTCCACTCTCAAATATTTCCGCGATGAGTATGAAGCGCACATCAAGGACAAAAAATGTCCAGCCGGTGTTTGCAAAGAACTCATTACCTACGAAGTGACGGATGCATGTACCGGTTGTCTGGTGTGCAAAAAGCGTTGTCCGGAAAACTGCATTTCGGGCGAGAAAAAGCAGAAGCACGTCATCGACACCGACAAATGTATCAAGTGTGGTATCTGCATGGATGCATGTAAGTTCGATGCCATCAGGATTTATTAGGAGGTTCCCATGACAGTTGAAATCACCATTAACGGTGTAAAAGCGAAAGCCGAAAAAGGAGAGAGCCTTCTTGAAGTAATCCGCAAATACGGTTTTGACGTGCCCTCTCTATGCCATCATCATGCTGTGGAGCCCTGCGGTTCCTGCCGTGTGTGTCTGGTTTCAGTAACAGACAACGGCCGAACCAAACTGGCTGCCAGCTGCAACTACAAAGTACGCGAAGGTCTTGACATCACGACCGATTCCGAAGAGATTCGCCGCAATCGCGCCATGGTTCTCGAACTGATGCTGGCTGAGTCCAATGCGCCGGCCATTCAGAAACTGGCGGCTGAATACGGTGTGACCAGCTCCAGATTCGAAACCGAAGAGTCCAAAGCGCTGGCTGCGGAACGCGATGGCTGCATTCTGTGTGGTCTGTGTGTGCGTGTCTGCGAGGAAGTGGTTGAAGTGGCCGCCCTTAACTTCAAAGGCCGTGGCGATAAACGCGATGTGGGAACGCCCTATCAGGAAACCCCGCAGAACTGTATTGCCTGCGGCGCCTGCGCTTATGTGTGTCCCACCGACTGTATCGGTTTTGTGGAAGAGAATGGCGTACGCAAGCTGAAAAAATGGAACCGCGAACTGCCCATCCTTAAAGACGACGCCGGTCGTCCAGTGGGTCCCCAGTTCCAGCTTTTCTATTTCACACAGAAAGCAGGCCTGCCTGCAGACTTCTACAAAAAAGGTGGCGGCCCCGCCCGTTAGTCTTTGTATAGAGTCATCTCTTTGCGGGGAGTACAGGAAATTGTGCTCCCCGTTTTTTTTGGGGAGATTATTCAGTAAAATTGTCCCTATTGATTCAATTTGAAAGATTTGTTCTATTCATTCGAAGGAGCCGACTCTGATGTGCCAAACGAACCCCGGAAAGTTACCAACCGTCATATCGCAAATGTTTTCCGTTCGCGTCGATAGTGGCAAAGTCATTTTTTGGGCTGCAGTACTGTTTCTGGGCGCAATTTTTTTGTCTGCGGCACCGGTTATTGTCGCGGATACCAATGATGATGCTTTCATCTATTTACGCTATGTCCAAAATATCCTTAACGACGACGGTGCCGTGTTTAATCCTGGAGAGCGTGTAGAAGGATTTTCCAGCCCGTTATGGCTGGGTATACTGACCGCGTTGCATTATTTGGCTGATTCGACTATCTGGCATGATTGTGACGCATTCGTGCTGTCGCAGAGTTTAAGCACTGTGTTTACTTTGCTGACCGCAATGATGTTGATCTACTGGGGGCTTTTTTTTGAGTCGATAAAGAAAAGATACGTCGTCGTAGCTGTGTTGCTTTTTCTGGGGGTTCCCGAGACCATTGTGTGGGCACGTTCAGGTATGGAGACTTCGATGGTTGCGTTCCTGTTGCTTTCGTCGGTTTTCTACACATATTCGTTCTGGTCAACCGGACGAAAAAAATTTCAGTGGATGGCAGTTTTGTCCTTGACGTGTCTGGGGCTTGCCAGACCGGAGACAATCGTTTTTGTTTGTGCAATAATTTTATTGACGCATTTTTTTGTGGAAATGCCCGGGAAACGATCAGATTTTTTTCAGTCCATTAAAATTGCGACAGTAAAGCTGGGAATACTTCCAATGTTTTCATTCCTTTCGTATCTGGTCTGGAGACGGATATATTACGAGCAATGGCTGCCCAACACTTATTTTGCCAAGCGTGGCTGCGATTGGGTGTTTTGGTGGAGAGGGGTGAAGTATATCACTGAGTATTTGATGCAACCGCATCTCTGGGTTGGACTGACGTTTATCGCTATGGCAATTGTTTGGGGGAACAGACGTATAGTTCGTTTCATTGTTTTGATTCTACTGATGGGAGTGGGTATTATCGTTTTGGAGGGAGGCGATTTTTTATGGCATTGGAGATTTGCTTATCCCTATCTGCCGCTGGTTATCATCGCCGGGCTCATTGGATTGCATTTTTTTTCGCAAAGATGGCAATTTAGGGGAGGCTCACTTCCTGCAATGCTGGCAGGGATTCTATGGTGTGTCTGGGGTGTTGGGAGCCTGTTCACAGACAGGCTGGCTGAACGTGCGCACGGCGTTCATTTGAAACATGAGAACACGGCTGCAATTGCGAATTGTGTTTCCAAGACAGTTCAACCCAGAGAGACCATTGCTGTTGGTCCAGCAGGACGCTTCGTTTTTATTGTATCGCCATACAAGGCGTTTGATTTCTGGGGGTTGGTTGTACCGGAAATCGCACATTCGAAAAGGGTTCCAGGGAAAGTTGGGCATGAGCGCTGGAACACAAACGAAATACTCAAAAAAAAGCCGGACTACATATTCTGGACTCTTCAAGCTAAACCCAAACCGATGTGTTCGTACTTGAAGGATGAAGGGCGCGGAGCACTGTTTTCCTCGAAGTTTAAAGACTTTCTGACAAATCCTAATTTTGTTTTCGCCGTTCTTCCAATGCATGATTCCGGTGAGTGGTTTCATTTTCTGGTCGGAAAAGACGTCATAGATAAAAGCAAACATCAATTTTATCGTTTGAGCGACGTCTGTGAACAATTCAAGTTATAAGCTGCCGGCGTTTCCGTATCGGAAGATCAATTCCATGGACATGAAAACAGAGCATCGTGGGGGGCAAGCGCCATTGTGAAACCAACCATATTGGGTACTTCATATGTGGTGAGGAAAACATGTTAAATCAACTGGTTGAAAATTTTTTCATTTTTTTTTGCAACTTAACCGGCCTTTTTTTTCCTGAGAAAAGGGTTTCAGGGAGTGTCCTGTTGATTTTCGAGGTGTGTGATTTC
>JAFGWT010000554.1 GCA_016937015.1 Deltaproteobacteria bacterium
TCTGGCTCATTGGGGCGCCGGTGGACGGGGAGGGCAATCTGCGCGCTCGGGCGAAAAGACTGCCAGAATCCGCATTTCGAGTTGGGGTGCACCATTTTCCCGCTGCGATTACGCAACTGGACGGCGCTGTTGATTTGCTGCTTTCCGGAGACACCCACGGGGGGCAGGTCGCCCTGCCGTTTTTGGGGCCACTGATAAAAATTCGAAGATGGAACACCCCGTTTTATTCGGCCGGACTGCACACCACCCCAGGGGGCACCCATCTTTACGTCAATCGCGGTATTGGCATGGAAGGCAGAAATGTTCCCAGGGTCCGGTTCAACGTCCCGCCGGAAGTGACCCTGATTAAACTCCTGCCAAAACGGAATTAAAAACGAAATTACCCTGGCTTCCAAGCAGTCTGCCTTCTGGAATTGATCCCAAACCCCGTGTTGACATACCAAAGATGGTATATATACTATTAAAAGTATGTGGGATGTACTTGAACACAGAAGTGTAAAAAAGCAATTGAAAGCGCTTCCTGTTGAAATGTTAAAACGTTACGAAAAGTGGAAAGACATCGTTATGATTTCGGGCCCTTTAGGGTTGAAAATGATCAAGGGATTTCATGATGAGGCGTTGCGGGGCGAATGGACGGGATTTCGTTCGTGTCGACTTGGAGAACAGTACCGGGTTATCTACACCGTGGAAAAAGATTTGGTGTTGGTGAAAGTAATGAAAGTGACTCCCCATGATTACAGGAGGAAGTGATGAAGGAATTTACCAGAGCAAAAAAACAGATTGATGTTTCGGTTGGGGAATCGGTTCGTATTATTCGCGAGTTACAGGAATTGAGTCAGAATCAACTGGCAAAAGCGACCGGCATTCCGCAATCCACCATATCGGCGATTGAGCATGATCGCGTTGCGCTGGGTGTCGAGCGAGCGAAAGTTCTGGCAAAGGCATTGAAATGTCATCCTGCGGTTCTTGTATTTCCAGGTTGGTCTGTCGAACACGGCTCTGCCGCATAGTGCATTCTTTGCCGAAGCACGAATTTTGGGAATCCTGAAGAAATTTATTTTCGAAGCAGTTTGCCTTCATCGAGGTGATACTCCCGGATAATCCGCCTTGACACGATTTCATCCACAGTGATTAATATAAAAAAGCTTTGATTTCACTGGGTTGAATCAGGAAGAAAAATAATATGAAAATCTGCAAAATCATCATCAAAGGATTTCAGCAGTTCCAGGATACAGAACTGGATTTTACGCATCCCGAGACAGGCGAACCGTTGAACAAAATCTGTCTGATTGGTCAGAACGGGACGGGTAAATCCACGATTTTGGGGCTTATTGATCAATTCCTTTTTCACAAGAAAATTCAGAAGATCACCCAAGGAATTTTAATCCTGCAACTGCAAACAAGAAGCGGATTGTTTTACCGAATATTTCCTCACAGGATTGGAGGCGCCGACGCTGATATTTGCATATCCGCAGATATTGATAATTTCGATCCCAATTGGATTAAAAAATATCAGAGACATCTTGCCAGAATTGATATTAAAAAAGTGCAGCATATTCCCAATTATTCCTATGAGTTCTTTGGAAAGGATTCTTCTTATTTTGAATTCTATAGAAATGGTCCTGAAAAGCAGAAAATTGATGATGAAATTGGGCAAATGTCCCAACAATCGAACAAACAGAATGACCTGATAATCTATAGCCCTGCCGAGGCTGGTCAAAATACATACTATGGGGTTGGAAGCGTCCCGAAAACGTCACTCAATGATGCACTTCAGTTAATGAACGAATTTCCGCTCAGACATGAAGTGTCAAAAGCTACTGTTGCAGATATGTGGAAAATGTTGGTTCATCTTGTAAAACAGCAGGAAAGTGAACAGCAGTCTTTTGAACTTCGACCGGAAAACCTTGAGAAAACGAAACGTGAGCTAATCAACGAGTTTAGTAAACAGAATCCGGATATATTATGTAAACTTGGTGACCTCTGGAATAGCATACTTAACCACGCAAATCTGGAGTTTGATGTCGTTGGCGCCAAGAGGCCTGTACAACTGTCTGAGAATCTTGAGGTTTATATTCGACTGAAACATAATGGCAAACAGCACATTCCATACAATCAATTAAGCACAGGCATCCGCGATTTTCTGTTTCGAATAGGTCATATTTACCTGTTGTTTTATCATCGCGACTTGCGGAGCGCGTTTTTAATGGTCGATGAACCGGAGAACAGCCTGTTCCCGGATTTTCTGTTTGATTTGATGGAGCTGTACCAGGAAATCGCCAATCCGCCGGAATCGCCCAACCGCACACAAATGTTTTTTGCGACACACAATCCAATTGTGGCTGCGCAATTTGAACCGTATGAACGCATCATTCTCGAATGGCAGGAAGATGGCTATGTGAAAGCGCATAAGGGAAAGGCACCTGCGGGTGACGATCCAAATGATGTTCTTCGACAGGATTTCGAGCTCACAACGCTTATGGGAAAGCGGGGGCAGGAGAAATGGAAAGAGTATCTTCAACTGAAAAAACAGGCACGACATGAAGAAAATCCTGAAAAGAAAACACAGCTGGTTAACGCAGCGCTCAAAATTGGCAGCGAGTACAATTTTCCAGCCGGAAATGACCCGTCTCGCATATGAAATATCTTAAAAAAAGTTCGGAGTCTGAAATCCTGAAGGCCGGTTTGAAATACATTGAAGGTCGCAGCAATACAGAGCTTCGACGGAAATTGCTGGAAGAACAGAACGGCTACTGCGCTTACTCGGAAAAACGCGTTAGCATTGAAGATACAGATGTCGAACATTTTAATTCAAACCTGAAAAACGGGGACGACTACTATAACTATTATGCAGTTGGCACCTCTGTTCACAGACGAAAAACACGAATTGAGCGAACAGAAAAATTTCGAGGACGAAATACAGATTTTTTTAAAACGCTTTTCTTTCAAACCGCATCAGGATTCGGCGATCGGATTGGATATTTCTCCGATGACCACATTTATGAAGAACTTGAATTGAATGATACAGACGCACAGCTTTTTATTGAGTTTTTAAGCATGAACGATCCCGAATTAGTGAAGGAACGCAAACGACATATCGAGCGTCTTCAGGAAATCAGTGCATTTGTAAATATTGAAGAATATTTAATGAAGTATCCTGAAGAGGCGAATTTCCCAACAGCTCTTGAAGCTGAATTTGATATTTTACTTTGAGCTGAGCGAGACCTGCAGAACTCTATTTTCGAAGCAGTTTGCCTTCGTCGAGGCCGCAGGAGATGGAGAGCATTTCGGCCACGTCGAGCTGGCCTTTGGTATCGAAGAGGTCTTTGTCTTTCAGACCGTCGGAGACCATGGTCATGCAGTAGGGGCATGCGGTGCACAGAGCATCCGGCGAACTGGCCAGAAGCTGTTCCACCCGCTTGTTATTAACGCGTTTGTCCGCATCCTCTTCCATAAAGTACCTGGCCCCGCCGGCGCCACAGCACATGCTGCGCTGTTTGGATTCGGCCACATCTTCCACCGTCAATCCGGGAATGGCATTGAGAATCTGTCTGGGCGCAGAGTATTCCTCATTGTATCGCCCCAGATAACAGGGATCGTGGAAGCTGACTTTCTGGTTGATGGATTCTTTGGGTTTCAGCTTGCCTTTGGCCACGAGGTCCGCCAGCAGCTGGGTGTGATGCACCACTTCCCACTTGCCGCCAAAATCCGGATACTCATTGGTGAAGGTGTTAAAGCAATGGGGGCAGCCGGTAATGATTTTCTTCACGCCCAGTTCGTTGAGCGCCTCAATGGTCATGTCTGCCATCATTCTAAAGTTGGATTCAGAACCACCACGGCGGGCCATATCGCCGCAGCAGGGTTCCTCAGCGCCCAGATACCCAAACGATACCCCCGCTTCGTTGAACAGTTTGACCAGCGATCGGGAAATCTTCTGAGCCCGGTCGTCGAAGCTGGCGGCGCAGCCAACAAAGAACAGGTATTCGCAATTGTCTGAATCAAATTCCTTTATCTCCAGCCCTTCAGTCCAGTTGTCCCTGTCCATGGGAGAGATGTTCCACGGGTTGGCATTGGTTTCCATGCCGCGCAGGGCCGTGGCCAGTTCAGACGGCACTTCACCCCGTTCTTCAACCAGATGACGGCGCATCTTCACCATTTTGTCCACGTAGGTAATCATGACGGGGCACTCTTCTTCACAGGCACGGCAGGTGTTGCAGTCCCAGACCACGTCTTCGGGAATCACGTCGGGCACAATGGGTTTGTTCTCGGGCTTGCCGCCCACCAGTTCCTTTTCGCGGGCATACAGGTGATTGCGCAAATCCACTGTGAACTTTTTGGGCGACAGGGACTTGTTGGTGCGCGCCGCGGGACAGTTGTCAGTGCAGCGACCGCACTCCGTGCAGGAGTACATGTCGAGCAGCTCCTTCCAGGTAAAGTCCTGAATCTGAGCCACGCCAAACACCGGTTCTTCGTCGCCCTCCTCATCCTCTTCGGCCAGGACCTTTTCGATGTTCTCATCTTTGGGCAGTTTGCCTGCCGGCTCCAGATTGGAGAGAAACACGTTGGGCAGCGAGGTAATCACATGGAAGTGCTTGCCGTAGGGCAGCAGATTCAAAAATACCAGCACCAGCACCGAGTGGGTCCAAAACCCAATCTGTCCAATCAGCGCCACCGTCGCGGGATCCATCCCGGCGAATACGGACGCCACAATCGAGGCAAAGGGTTCGGACGCATGGAACGCAACAATGCCCTCCAGGTTCAGCTGCCAGCCCCAGTAGGCCAGATCCGCCAGCATCATCACAACGATGATGAGCAGAATCAGACCCGCTTCGGCGCTTTTGGTCATGCGGCTGGGCTTTAACACCACGCGGTTGAGCAGCGCCAGTCCGGCAGCAACGAGCACCAGCACGGAAACGACGTCTTTCACTGCCCAGTAAATCTGTCCCAGAATGCCGTCCCGTCCCAGAATGAACAGGTCAAACTCTGGGTCAAAGCCGCGTCCCCACAGCACCATGGTATTGATGAGCAACACCAGGAAGCCCCAGAAAATCGCCATGTGGATGGGGCCCATGACCGGGTACTTGGGCATTTTCTTCTGGAAAATGGCAATTTTAAACAGGTTGCCGATGCGGGTGCCCACGTTGTCAAAACGGCTTGCCTTTGCCCCCACCATCAGCAGTTTAAATCTTTTATTCGCAGAGTATCCAAATGCCGCGAAGGCAATTACGATACAACTGGCCATTGCAATAGCGCTCATTACAAACAGCTCCTTTCGTTTACTGTTATATGCTGTACTGGATCCTAAAAGGGGTAATCCGATGCGAACTGCGCCAGTGCCTCACGGGCACGCACGGACGCAGGGGTCCGGGATTACCTGGGAAGTCTGGCCTCCATGAAGGCTTTCAGTTTGATAATGTTTTTTTCGTCCGGGGTGAATCCGGGATCTTCGTAAGTTTTGACAAAGTCGGACACTTCAGCGGCGAACTCACTGGCCACCGCCGGGTCGTCGAGTATTTCTTCAACGGTGCGACCGCGCGCGGAACCGTTGGCCAGGGCGTCGGTGTATTTTTCGAAGCGGGCAAACAGCTCGTCACACAGCAGCTCGCGAATCACATCCACGTCGAGGCTCATGCGCCCCAGTTTGGTGCGGATATCGTCGCTGAGGGCATCGATACCCTGATTGCAGGCGCGTCTGCTGGCCATGCGAAGCACGAATGCATCGTCGAGATAGCCGATGTCATCAATGCCGTCCGGCACCAGATCGAGGGATTTAAACAGGTAGTTGATACCGCCTGTCAGTGTGGATTTTACCTCCCTGCTCAATTCGCCGGCCAGCGCGGTGCTGATGGTCTGCACGTCTTCTGCGAGACCTGCCAGCCAGTGGGGAAAGATTTCCAAACATCTGGTATTAATATCTGTCATATTTACATCCTTAAAAACAGCTGCAAACAGCCGCGTAATTAAAAGCGGCAGCATTCATTTGGCAAACGGTCCGTTGGCAAACAATTGCCCCCTTTTACACTGAATTGGAAATAAAGAAAACCGGCGAATCGAACATATTTGTCGCGGCGGGCCCCCATTGAAACAAAAAAACATCCCTGTACGAAAAAAAACGCCCATTCCCAAATTCACAGGTGTAATATGTGTGGACACGGCAAACGGCACCCTGACCTGCAACTGACCTGCAACTGACCTGCGACCTGAAAAATCAGGCGGCACGGTTGGACAGACAGGAAGTGGCGTCATCGCTGGACGGTGTGCTGGTTTGGGGATTTTGCCCAGTTAGGGGGGGAACATTGAATCAAATAAAACTTAAAAACATAAAACTGCGATTTAGGAGGAAAACGGATGACCATCAGTAACAGAATTTTGACCTGGATGCCGTTTCTGCCAGCCATTTTGCTGCTGTGGGGATGTTCGGCATCTGACTCGTCTGCCAGGGCAATGGGCAGCAGCGCGGACGGTGACGGTGAGTATGGAAACTACTCGGACAGTGACAGTGACTCGGACGGCGATGCGGACAGTGACGCGGACTGGAACGGGGATGCCTCATCTGACGAGGATGACGGCGAAACCGTCCTGCCGGAAGTTGAAACAAAATTCGACTATCGCATTCCGGTCAGCTCAGGGCGATTTGTGTTTATCGCCGACAGGCTCAACAGCAAAGTCATCGCGGTGGACAGTGAAACCCTTGAGATTTTCACCACCGAAGTGGGATCCACCCCCACCCATGTGGTGCCTCTCAGCGACAACGGCGATGTGGCGGTCATTTCCCTCAACGCCGACGAAGTCACCCTGATTCGAATGCAGGCGGACGGCAGTGCCGACACCGTGGAACTGGACATCCGCCCCGACACCAATGCCCTCGCGGTCTCTCATTCCGGGCGGTATGTCATTGCGTTCTTTGACGCACTCTTTGAAGCGGATTCAGGGGCGCCCAGCACTGACCAGGAAATTACAGTTATTGACACCACTGCCGGCGCCGAGAAGGCATTCGACATCAGTGTGGGGATTCACCCCATGGAGGTGGTCTTCAGCGCCGACGACAGCAAGGCGTTTGTAATTTCCGAATCCGGTGTGGATATTATCGAACTGGCCGCGCTGAGTCCCACGTATTTCCCGGACAGCATCTCTTTGTTTGATTTTACAGAGGTGAGCCCCGAAAAAACCGAAACCCTTATCGACCCCACTGGCACATACGCCATCGGTCGCCGGGAGGATAAAGCGGTGGCGTATGTGGTGAAACTGGATGGCAGTGAGCCCGTGCGGGAGTATGAGCTGAACGGCATTCCCACTGACGTGGATATTGCCAAAGACGGCACATTTGGTGTGTACACTGTCCGGTCGGCGGGCGAGGCGGCGATTTTCAGTCTGCCATTCCCGGCGGATGCAGCCACCAGCCCGTTTACGGTGGTTGACCTGGGCGAGCGGAGTTGCGGGGCGGCCACCATCAGTGACGACGGCCAGTATGTGGCCATGTTCACCAGTGTGGCCGATGAAGAGGATGACGAAGACACGAGTCGACGGGTCCTCACGGTGCTGCATCGCAACGGTGCCGGTTTCGATGTGGACGGCACGCTGCTCAATCGCGACATCAAAGGCATCCTGCCCGCCCCCGATTCCGGCGCACTGCTGGTCGTTCACGAATTGTGGCGGGGCGGCGGCGCGGGGCTGAATCTGCCTTACGCCTACTCACTGGTGAAACTGCCGGGATTGCAGTCCAAGTTCCAGCAATTGAGCGTGGATCCCATGCAGATGCTCGTCACCGACGATGGGGCCTTCGCCTACATGCTGCTGTCCACGCAGCAGATTCAGATTATCAACATGGATACGTTCATCGTTGATGTGCTGTCGCTGGGGTCCACACCCCAGGCGGCGGGATATGCCGCCAATACCGACAAGGTGTTCATTTCTCAGCAGCATCCTTCCGGTCGCATGACCTTTATGGATGTGGACGGCACCAACGTGAAAACCATCACCGGCTACACGCTGAACGATCAAAGCACAAGGTAGGGAGGGACGATTTATGAAACGCAATGCAATCATATTATTCATTCTTTGGGCGCTGCTGTGTGGCTGTGAAACGCCCGGCATTTACGACAACTACGCCCCCATCAGATACACCACGGTACAGCTTCGACAGGGTATCGTACTTCAGGACCGCAATACCGACGAGTTGAGCCTGCTGCAGGTGACAGCGAAAAATGTGGCGAAGCGGGTACTGTTCACGCCACAGGAGGGCGAGTATGTGGACTCCTTTTTCAGCGGCCATGACGGAGACAGTTCCGGCCGCCTGTTTGTCCTGACGTACGTGGGGGATGTACGGCGCAGTGACGTTACCCCCGCATTGCACGTAATTGATGTGCAAACCGGGAACAGTGCAACCATTAGTCTGAGCAGCGCATTTTCAAAGTACCGCTTTTCGCCCGATGGTCAGGCGCTGATTCTGTACCATGACGACAGCGAAAACAGTTCTCGCAGTCTGAGCAATCCCAACGAGATCGCAATTGTATATCTTGGGAGCATTGAAGTGCAGTTGACTCAGGGCATTCTGAAATCCACGGGGACGGTGCTGAAAACAATGTCTGTGGACTTAAAGGGCAGCACCATCGAGGGCATCCACTTTCTGGATTCGGTGGTGATTGGCAGCAACGAAAAAAATCTGGTGGCATTTGCCACTGTTGGCGCCATTCACCTGGTTGATCTGTACAATGCCGACGCGCCCAGTGTGGCGGTGTCATTGAAGAACGACACCGATTCCAGACGGATAGTGGCACAGCAATTTGAGCTTATTAAAGGGACGATGACCCATGGCCCCAGGATATTTGTGCAGGCGGACAATGCATCGGAACTCTACGACATCGAACTGAACCCCAGAGACAATGCCGCGGGCTTCTATGCCACCACCAGCCTGCTCGATGGCGGCACCACCCCATCCGACTTTGCGGTGCTTCAGGATGCCGGAGAACTGTTTGTGGTATCGGCCAGCAGTCAGTCCAGCGTGTTAAACATTTTTGAGGCTGCCACCGCACGCATTACCACTGTGAATCTGACCAGTCGCGTGCACACCATTGAGTCCCGAACAGTCAACGGACGCACCGAACTGGTGATGTACGGCGCCGGTTCCAACCGGATTTATTTTCTGAATGAGACCGACATCGGCAGGGAAATGGGAGACAACCTGGAGACGCTGATATTGCAGGAAAATATCGACGGCGCGCAGTTGCTCGACAACGACCGGATGCTGATTTACCCAGGGGATGACGGGCTGGTACTGGTGGACATGTCCTCCCGCACCGTGACCCATCTGGCCGGCCGAAGCAGCGAGGACTGGATGAACAACCAGCTCTGGAACAACACGCTGTTTCTGACCGGGTACAATCGGGTGGACTTTCTCGATGTGCGGCAGGGCACCACCGGACAGGTGGCCCTGGACGAAGCCATTTTGCAGTTTCACATTTTTCCGGCACAGAGGGTGGGCATTGCGGTGCACGACACCCCCACCGGTCGCGCAACCATGTTTCCATTAGCCAGTCCAAATCGTGCCAACTGCCGGGTGTTTGATGGCTTTCTGGTATCCGGGATTCTGAACAGAGGGGAGGAATAAAATGATAAAACGAATTCGATGTTTATTCGTGGTTACACTGATTGCACTGCTGAGCCCCATCGCCATGGCGGACAGGCATCTGGAGGCAGGCGGATATCTGTCGTCCAACACGGTGCTCGACGACAGTTTCGCATTCTTCACGCAGCACAAAATGGTCCTTAACCAGTGGGGCGTGGATCTGCGCGCCGAAGTGCTCGACGTCAAAGACACCCTGCATCTATTGCCTTTGATTTCATATCGATATGCCACCAGCGACGGATCGCCTTACATTGGCGGCAGCGAGATGGGCACCACACTCAATGCGCATGAAGTGGATGCAGGTCTGCGCGGCCGCGTATGGTTTCTGCCATGGATGGGCGGGTTCGCTCAGCTGCAGACCGGTATCACCCATGTTCAAATGAAAGGTGAAATCGACAATCATGGACAAACGGGAATGTACAACAGGTACAGTGGCAACACCAACGAGTGGAATCTGGGCGCCACCATGGGTGTGGAGTTCCGCATTTCGCCCTGGCAGATGGAACGTATGGGAATCAAGCGCTTCAATTTTGGCGGTGAAATCGGCGTCGGTTTTGTCAAGCGGACAGCGGCCAATTTCACCCCAACCCTTGAAGGCGGCGACGACCTCTCGTTGCCCAGCGTTCAAACCGTTGACTTTGGAAATCTGGATTTAACCGGCGTGGTCTTTCAGCTGGGCATGACTATCAGTTTCCTGTAACCGGGGATTTGAATCCACCGGGCAGGTTCAGCCGCCCCAAACCCGGTATCCTTAAAGCGGCAACACGTAAAGCACCCAAACCCGCAATCATCCGGGCGATTCCGGTAACCCGATTACGGTAACCCACCCAAACCGAGCATGCTGAAATCATTTGGGTTTTACGATTTTAACTGCATCAAAGTGATAAGGGCGATTACGGTAACCCACCCAAACCGAGCATGCTGTAGCGATTTTCAGTTATTCACGATTACGGTAACCCACCCAAACCGAGCATGGTAAAATCATTTGGGTTTTACGATTTTAATTGCATCAAAGTGATAAGGGCAAGTATGGCTTCCCACCTCATTCGGAGTGGCGCTGCTGCATGCCCGGACTATCGCTCGTACCAGAAAAGCTGGTCGGTATGGCCACTGGTGTTTTAAGATGCCCGGTTTGGGTGTTACCATCATTGGGGGGTGCAGGAGGCGCTGAGGAAACAGGAAAGAACGATGCCAATCGCTCAAGTAGTCCACGGATCTACAGGTCGTTTTCCATGCAGGAGCGGATGTCGTCGCGGGTGGCGGTGACGAACTCGGAGAGCCGTTTTTGCACCAGGTAGTTGATGCTGTTTTTCTCCCAATTGCCACTGGGGAGGCGCTTGCCCGCCTTGATGCCGGTCAGCACCTCAATGCCTTCGTCGATGGTGGATACCGCGTAAATATGAAATTTGCCCTGGCGCACGGCGTCCACCACATCCTTTTTAAGAATGAGGTTTTTAATGTTGGGCACCGGAATCATCACTCCCTGATCGCCAGTGAGACCGCGATGGGCGCACATATCAAAAACACCTTCGATTTTTTCGTTCACGCCCCCGATGGGTTGCACTTCGCCCAGCTGATTCACCGATCCGGTGACCGCGATGCCCTGATTAATGGGAACGCCGGACAGAGACGAGAGCAGCGTGTACAGCTCGGCGCTGGAGGCGGAGTCACCGTCGATTTCGTCGTAGGATTGTTCGAATGTAATCGATGCAGAAAACGCCAGTGGATGCTCAAGGGCAAACCGGCCGCCCACATATCCAATCATGATCATGGAGCCTTTGTCGTGAATGGCGCCGGAGAGATGCACTTCCCGATCGATGTTCACCACCCCCCGACGCCCCACATAGGTGCGCGTCGGAAATCGGACCGGTGTACCGAAGGCATAGCCGCCCACATCGTACACCGCGATGCCGTTGATTTGTCCGATAGCGCCCCCTTTTGACCGAATGAGTACCGTACCCGAGTCAATCTCCCGGGCCACTGCTTCCCGGATGGACCCATGACGGTCTTCCTTGGCGGTGATTGCGGATTCCACGTCGACTTTGCGAATGGACGTGGATTTGCGTTTATGGGCGAACATATTCGCTTCCGCCAGTAAATCGAGCATGGCCGCCTGGCGGGTAATCAGTTTTTCCTTTTGCGCAGCGCGGCGTGCTGCGAATTCGAGCAGACGGGCCACACCGCTGCGGTGTGCCGGCAAATATTCTTCTTCGCGACAGACCTGACCAATAAACCGGGCCAGCTTCTGCACATTGGATTTGGTGCCACTCATGGTGGGCTCAAAATCCGCCAGAATCTTAAACAGGCGGCTGAAATTTTCGTCCTCCATGCTCAGAATGTAGTAAATGTCGTGCCCCCCCACCAGAATGACCTTGGTATCGAGTGGCACGGCGCCCGGCTTCAGTGCGCCGGCCAGCTTTGGCCGTTCACCCTGGCCCATGCCTTCGTCGATGGTGATTTCCTTGTGACGCAGGGCGCGCTTCAGAGAGCTCCACGCATTGTCGTGGCTCAGCAGTTCCTGGGCCTGCAGCAGCAGATAGCCGCCATTGGCCTGATGCAGGGCGCCAGGTCGCAGCAGCGTGTGATCCGTGCTTAGCCCGCCTGGCGTTTCCCGGTATTCAAATACCCCGCACAGGGCCGCAGCTGTGGGAATGCGCTCCACCACCACCGGCGCGCCTTCTTCGCCAGTGCGATCAATCAGAACGTTGACGTGGTAAAGAACTTCAGGATCATCGCCCGACGAGCTGGTATCCTTTTCGAGCAGCGCCGCCAGCGGCCCCCCTTCCTGGTCGCCGTTATCCTGTTCGTCCTGGACAAACAGGTGATAATTGTCCACACAGTGGCTCTGCACGTTTTCAAGGAACCGGATCACATCCTCACCCAGCTCACGATACTGCTCAATCACCTTGCCGATGCGCTCCTCAACAATGGGCGTGATGGCGCGAATTTCAGCCTGGCGCACTTTTTCATCGTGGTCGATTTCCAGTTGTCGCCGCGCATATGCAAAGCTCTCGGCCCGCTCCTGAAATTCAATGATCTTTTTTTCGAGTCGGCGCCGGGTGCGGTCCGCCAGCTCCTCCATTTTTTCTTCTGTAATCGGCTTGCCGCGAAACAGCGGCAGCACGTGAATGGCGTTGTCGGTTTCCTGGAGCATCAGGCCCAAATCCCCCGCGACTCTGGCAGCCTTGGCAGTCAGCTCGTCGGCGAGACCTTTGGTTTCCGCCACAA
>JAFGWT010000555.1 GCA_016937015.1 Deltaproteobacteria bacterium
AAAAAACTTTGAACTCACTGCAAAATCCCTGTCGCAACGGTAAAGTTTGACACCATCGGGAGAATCACTACGATGTCTTTATGTCACTGTCCCGACCGCCATCTCCTGAACAGGCAATACTTCCCGATATTCGGCAATCTATCTGTCATACAACTCTCGCAGCCGGTTTTTTGCTACTGAACATTCAAAACCCGTACAAGCTGGAAAATGTCATGTATCTTATTATTATGTGCGCGATGCCATTTGTCGCCGCCTTCAGCTGGTATGTGTTTTTTAAACGGCTCAAAATCTGGAAGCGCATTCCATCCGAAATTCGAAGCCGCATTATCCGACCGCCCGCGGTTCTGAAAAACCGGGCGTTTTCGCACATGCTGATGTCTCTGCTATCTGCCTGTCTGACGGCACTGGGCTATATTGGCCAACTCATCTCGCCCATGGAAAAGCAGTACGGACGATTTCTCGAATTCACCGTGCTGACTTTTGACGCGCTGATTGGAATCATCTCCATCGCCGTGCTCACCCGAACCATTCGAGATCTACTCATTTTTTTTACGGCCCAACGATCATAAAAGCACCATCACGGAACCCACCGTCCCGTACCGATGTCCTCTTGACGTAACCTGCAGAAGTGGTGATATTGACCCAACCGGTTTTGTGTCCATGGCACATCAATATGGAAGGACCAGATATAATGCACTCATTTAAAGCGATTGGTATCACTCTGATTATCATGGCTGCTGTGGCCACTTTTGCCTGCAAGGAAAAAGCCGCTCAGGTGGATGAACTGGGCCGCGCCAACGCATCGCCACAAATGGCCAGGCCTGCGGAAATGCCTGGGCCCATGGTGGCGGAAAACGACGGCACCACGGTCAGCACCGGGAAAACCCACGAGGGTGTCATTCTCGAAACAACGGATGTGAAGGACTACACCTACATTCACTTTCGCGACCGGGAAGGTCTTGAACACTGGGCGGCGGTAATCAAAGGCAAGTACGATAACGGAAAGAACGTGCGAATCGTTGAATCCATTGTAATGAAAAATTTTACCAGCCCCACCCTGAACAAAACGTTTGAAAGTATTATTTTTGGCAACGTGACGAACACAGACGGGGCAGGCACATCACCGGAAAATTCAACTGCCCAACAGGGGATGCCCTCGGGCCATCCACCTGTAAAATCGGACAGCGCAGCGTCCTCTCCCAATCTCCCCGATGGTCACCCACCGATAAAGTAAAACCGAATCACCCGGTTTTACAACCGATGCCGCAGGGGATTCTATCTGTTCAAAATGAGTTCATAAAATGGCGCGTAGTCTTTGCGTATTTGCTCTTCAGTCAGTCCATATTTGGCCAAATCATATTTGTGGTCACTTTTGTAAGCCCGCTGTTTCTCGGCAGTTTTTTTGATGGTTTCGGACAGTTCAGGGGTCATCTCGTTGCCAATGAACTCAACAATTTCAGGCATCAGTCGATCGAAATCAGTCATCATGCGATCAAATGTGACAATCTTTACTTTTTTCTGCAGGCTGGGGTCTTCCGAATACAACTTTACAAATCGCAGGGTCAGCGACAGCAATGCGGTGTACAGCCGCCCAATAAAGTGGGCGCGCTTTTCTTCGGGCAGAGACCAGAATCCAAAGATGCCATCGAGCACACCGGTCACCAGGCTTAGTCCGGAAGGTACCGTGGAAAGCGGATCGCGAGCGGTGTAGAGCACTTTCGCATCGGGAAATTCCTCCAGAAACCGGGGTAGACGCACCCCCAGTGAAAACAGCTTGGCCACTATTCGATCCTGCTTTTCGCTGACGAGAATACGGCGCCAGATTTTCGCCCACCAGCCAAAATCCCGTTTCGCAGTGTCACGAATGTCGGGATCAAACATGTCCGTGTAGTCGTTTTTGGACCAGGAAAGCAAAAAGCCCACCAGAAAAAATCCGTCAAAATATCGAAACAGAATTCCGGGGTCGTCGGTTTCAAAGCCGGTCAGACTTGTTTTGTGAGCGGCCGACGCGTGATATTTGGCGGGGCTGACTTTTTCGAGCAATGGCAAAAACGGTTTTAGAAAAAACTGCATTGTCAGCGAGGGGTAAATCATTTTCCACAATCGGGAACCGGTGCCAAAACCGTTGTCGATGAGAAATCGCTGCAGAAACGTCGTCCCACTTCTGGGGTTTCCAACAATAATAATTGGCGACCTGATATGCTTTTTCCTTAGGGATGGAAAAAACAAATGATCCAGCACCATGTTAACAGAAACAACTGCGTGCAGAATCCAGAAAACAGTGAAAATAAGGACCGGGCGAACATACAGGCCGAATGCTTCCGCCAGGGCTTTGTGAACGATTAACATCCTGTGTAACATATTGATATTCCTTTTTTACGGCGTCTCAGAACGCGCTGCAGATGGACAGGAGGCTTTGGGCGAATCCTCACGGCGTCCGCCAAATTTCCTGGACATAGACTCTCAAAAACACTGCCGTTTGGCAAGCTCTGTTGGTACTGGCAAAGACAGATTTTGGACTCCGTTGGCGGGCAATGATGATGAATATGGAATAAGCAGAAACGGATTCGCATCAAATCCGCCTTTCATGTTGCACAAAATTCATTGATTAAGGTACTTTTACGATAATTATAAAAAGGAACCGGATTTTCATTAGGTCTCGGTCAGAAATCGAAGAACAAATATCCGGGTCAAATTCAGCAACAGGTAAGTCCATGCAACAAATAACAGCGAGTTCGGTCGGTATTGCACTATTCGTCCTGACGCTCTGTGCCACGGCCCAGAGCACGGAAGCGGATCCTGCGGTGATTTTTCAACAGGCGGTTGATGCTTACGACAACGAAGACTACATTTTGGCGTCTTCCCTCTTCAGACAGGCCAACGCCATCAGCTTTAACTGGAAACTGCTTTACAACATCGGCCAGAGTGAAGCTGCGGCCAAACGAAATGGATTGGCACTCCAGGCGTTTGAAGAATATCTGACCCGGGCGGGGGATGACATTACCCTGGAGCGACGGGAGGAAGTGGTGCGCGAAATTCAACGTCTGAAACTTATTGTCGGGATGTTGGAAGTGGACGCGCCTGCCGGGGCAATCGTCATGGTCGATGGTGAAATGCGGGACAAGGTGCCGCTAATGGGGCCGATTATGATTTCAGCCGGCATCGCGCACAACGTCACCATCGTTTTTGACGATCAACAGATACTGCAGCAGAACATCCGGGTGAGTGGCGGCAACACCCTGACGCTGAAAGCCACGCCACTGGCCACCAGTCAACCGCCGGAGGAAACGGCACAGACTGATGACAATACGCAATCGACCACGAAGACAGACAGTGAATCCGATGCGGTTGCGCAGAATCACCGCGCCGCAACTAAAACCAGAAAACCACTTGGTCCCATCCTCATGGCGACAGGTGTGACCATTTTAGGCACCGGACTGGCTCTCGGGGGCATCGCATATAAAAATGGCACGGATTTGGATGACCGGTACCCAAACGGCGTGCCGGGCACGAAATCCGATGACGTGGACAGAGTGAATACGCTGGCACTGACTGCGGACATTCTGATTCCCGTCGGTGCAGCAGTCGCCGTATCGGGCTTCGTTGTCTGGATGATTCAGCGAAAAAAAGCGAACAAATCTGAAGCGGTTGCGCCAACGGCGTTCGTCGGGCCCGATGTACTCGGCATCAGCCTTGCCGGGAGGTTTTAACCATGAAAAATCCATTTGTTCTCAACGCCAGCCGTAACGCCAACGAAAACATCATTTTTACTTTATTGCTGGCGGCCGCTGCCACTATGGCCACAATCGGCTGCTCGAAAATTGTTCCCGATCTTCAAATCATCAATGACACAAATTCAAACTCTGGTTCCGATTCGACGACCGCGTCGTCAACCGACACTCAAACGGATTCCATGACGGACTCCGAGACGAGTTCTCTTGCAGATACAGGAACCGATACACTGGCATCAACGGATAGTGTAACGGATTCCGCCAGTGCAACTTCGTCGGATACCCACAGCGCAATCGATTCTGACGATTCGGCGAGCGACACCGCATCTGTGGATACTACTGACACCGCATCCGAGTCTGAAGGCGCACTGCGGGACGACTGCATCGCCTCAGGCGGTTACTGGTATGATGCAACGGACGTCGAGCAGACCACACTCGAGGGCTTCCTTGCCCTGACGCCGAGTTGCCACGAAGCTGCCACTGAAAACTGCCCTGCACTGAGCTCGGACACCGAAACCAGTCAGGTGCGCTGGGCCATGCGGGCGGATGAATCGTTCATCACTTCCGGCACCGGAACCCTTGAGATTGAAATAGACGGAAGCTACGCGGAGAATGCGCTTCGGCCGGTGACCCATGTATTCAGTACCATCCGTTGCATGTCCTATCTGCAACACGTGTCGCTGCGGAACAATCGCATTAAAGAAGCGAACTTCGCCAATAATGGCTATCTCAGATTTATCGACCTCTACAACAACGGTGTACTGGAGTGGATTGGTATTCCGCCCACCGCCGCGATTGAGGAGCTTCACCTTAACAACAATTCACTGACTGAAATACACATCAGTCAGCTGTCGTCCCTCTCCATGGTGTACCTCGCTGAAAACAACCTGAAGCACATTGATCTCAGCGGCGTCCACAGCCTGCGCTATCTCTATCTTTACAATAACGTTCTGGAATCAGTGGTTTTGCCGGACGAAGCCCCATACTGGGTATATGTGTCGCTATATGCGAACAATTTTCTGAGTGCCATTGAATTGCCCGATTGCAGAGTGCTGCAATACCTCGATCTGGAAAACACAGCCATTCGAACGCTTGATATCAGCGAATGCCCGCGACTGGCTGAAGTTGATCTCTCAGAGACACTGATATCAGAGGTTGACGTGAGTGCCGCAGGCGCCAATCTGACACGCTTTTGGGCCAACGGCAGCGGTCTTCTATCACTTGATCTGCAAAGCAATCCGAATATCGAGCAGGTTCAGGTATATGGCAGCACCCTTTTCAACAGTCTGAAACTGGCAAGCGAAACACCAAATCTACACCTGTTGTATTTAAACAATACAAATCTGCGGGAGCTGGACATCTCCGGCGCCGATAATCTGCAGACCCTGCACGCCACTGGAAGTGTGAGATTGACCAATTTCGATTTTTCAAACGCGACCGCTCTCGAGGATGTAATGCTTGGGGGCAATTCGTTTTGGGATACTGATCTGGACTTGAGCGAATTCCGTGACATCTACGATTTTTCGCTTTCAGAATGCAATATTCACAGTATCACTTTTTCAGAGGATGCCCGCATCCATGCCATCGATTTGAGCGACAATCATCTGACCAAAGTGAATCTGCCCCCATGTTTAACGACGCTGGATCCCTCTGACAGCAATCCGGTCTCCATAAATCTGAACAGCAATCCGCTCGAATATGGGGATACCGATACAGACATTCTGTCATTCACCCAGTGTCCCAAACTGGAGCTATTGTACCTCTACGACATTCCAAGGCTGGTTGTGCACATTGACACCGATGGGTTCGATGAAGAGTTTCTCAGCAACCCCAATGCCCGCATCTGCATGGACGAGGAACAGTGGAACAGTGCCATAGTGGATCCCGCCGTGAACTGGACCTACAGCACCGACGACTACTGCGCCCGCCTCGCCCAGTAACCCGGTTCAACCAGT
Source organism: Deltaproteobacteria bacterium (assembly GCA_016937015.1). Lineage (GTDB taxonomy): Bacteria > Myxococcota_A > Polyangia > JAAYKL01 > JAAYKL01 > JAFGXQ01. Next base: position 5,687 of record JAFGWT010000555.1, read on the forward strand.
CCACGAAATTGCGATGCATGCAGTCAGAGTGGTCGCACAGTCCTGAAACGATGAGACGGCAGCATCATTTCCCTGCAGGCCTCATGATTCTACACAAGT
>JAFGWT010000556.1 GCA_016937015.1 Deltaproteobacteria bacterium
CAGCGCCACCGCTACCGCCAGCGCGACGGCCGCCACAATCCCCAGCATCCGGCTTTTGTAGCGCTGCGGGGTCGGCGGGAGATTGTCCGCATACACCACGCCGGACACGAGATCCACATACGCATCCAGCGTTTGCCCCATCACCTGGTACTGAATCTTTTCAAATGGCACGTGCACCAGAGCGGCGGGCCTGTCCCCATCCAGGTCAGTCATTCGACATTGCCCCAATTGCAGGGCATCCTCCAGATGCAGGGTGGGGTCGGCCAGCAAATGCCGGGGCACGTCGTCCATTTTTATCTGCCCGGTATCGCCACTGTCGGGCGAAATGGACAGCAACGCTTCCGCCGGTGGCATCCACGCGGCAACCCATTTGGTGGCGCGCGCCTTATTCTCAAAATTCAGGTGCCAGAACGGAAAATACATCTTCTGCCGGTTCAGGATTCTCGGGGATTGGGTGATTTCCCGTTTTGACAGAAACCGCCCCATGCGCAACACTGCGTCCGCCGGTGTCACGTATTCGGACATCGCCACATGCGGCATACCCCGCTGTTTTCCAACAAACAGTAGCGTGTTGCAGAACCCGCATACCACTTCTTTGGTGGCATCGCCAATCTGGACATCTGCAGCGCAGTTGGTACAGCGAATGTGCATCCTCTCAGGCTACAGACACAAACGCCATCCGTCAATTTCAAGAACAAAAAGAACTTGGCGCGCTGTGACTTTTTAAACTCAGTCAGATGCGCCTGAGGACGCAACATCCACGGGCGCCCACCCAAAGGCACAAAGACATCTTTTCGGCCTGCGTCATAAAAAAATCTCAATTACAATGACGCAAAGGGGTGACAATTCGGCCGCACAACAAAATTCAATCCGTTTTTCCGGGAAACACGGTCGCCTCAGCAGGCGATGGGATTTATCACCTGCGCAGTCAATTGCGCCCCATACCCCGCCGAATTAAACAGATCCAATTGAGCTGCAGTGCGTTCATTATCTGATATAGTGTGAGGCACCGGTATATATGTCACCAACCAAGGAGTTCACTGTGCGACAGGTATCCATTTTCATTCTTGCGAATGTGTTCGGTATAATTTTGCTGGCTGGCCCAAATGGGCGCTGCGATGAATCCATTTTTGCGGACAGGCAAAGCTCGGTTCCCGCTGTTCGCCACCCCATCCCTGAGGCGGATATTCCCGCGCCGCTCAAATTATGGGTACCATGGGTCACCGAGAATCTAACCGGTTACGGTTGCACCCGGATAGATGACACCCTTGAGTGCACCTGGCCCAGCACGCTGATGCTCCGACTCAATGACAGCGGTGGCACATTTGAGCAAACAGTCATATTAAACACGGCTCAGTATCTGCTGATGCCGGGGTCCGCCGCCCATTGGCCAATGGAGGTGTTGGCCAATGGAAAGCCTGTGCCGGTTATCGCTCACAACGGCGTGCCCATGGTCGAACTGCCCGCGGGACGCCAAAGGTTACAGGGTGTCTTTCACTGGCCGCATATTCCTGAGGGACTGAACGTGCCTGCGGACTACGCCCTCATTGACCTGACAATCAACGATGCCCCTGTACCGGCGGTGCAGCGGGATGCCAATGGTCGAATCTGGCTTAAAAAATCCACGCAGTCCCTGCCCACCGAGCCAACCCTTTCCATCGAGGTTTTTCGCAAAATCACCGATGGGGTCCCCATGACCGTGCAAACGCACATGGTGGTGCGCAGTTCGGGCCAGTCCGGAGAAGTCACCCTCGAAAAAGCCCTGCTGCAAAGGACTGTCCCGTTAAACGTCACAGCCGAACTGCCTGTCCGCCTCACGCCGGAGGGGAATTTGAAACTGCAGATCCGCGGGGGCACCTGGCACGTGGATGTGGATACCATCGTCAATCAGAAAACAGACACCTTCGCAGTCCCACGTCATGGGGCGCCATGGCCCGACACCGAAATCTGGGTGTTCGAACCCAGCGAACAGATTCGTCAGACTGAACTGCGCGGATTGAGCGGCATTGATCCTGGCCGCACCAATTTAAAGGACGAATGGAAATCACTGGCCGCGTACTCGGCCTCAGCGGGCGACACACTGACCATCCACACCACCCGTCGCGGCGAATCCACACCACCGCCGGACAGGATAGTGTTGAACCGACGTATCTGGCTGGATATGGATGGCAACGGATGCACCATCGCCGACGCCATCACCGGCACGCTCTCCAGAACCAGCAGACTGGATTTTACAAAGGACGGCACCCTTGGCCATGTTCGGATAAACGGTACCGACCAGGTCATCACCACCAATCCGCTGACCCGTGCCGCCGGAGTGGAAATTCGCCACAGCACCCTGCAAATGGAGGCGGAATCCAGAATCGACCATCGTCCAGACACAATGACCGCCGTCGGCTGGCAGACCGATGTTCAGCAACTCAACGCCGAACTCAATCTCCCGCCGGGATGGAATCTGATTGCCGCCCGCGGCATCGATATGGTTCCCGGCACCTGGTGGGACGCCTGGACGCTGTTTGGTTTCTTTTTCGTGCTGCTGGCCGCCATCGCCACCGGGCGCCTGACAAAATGGTACTACGGCATCCTCACCCTCCTGACGCTGATTCTGCTGCACACCGCAGCGCCCATCGAATTTCTGGCCTTTATTGGTCTGCCCCTTTTAACCGGACTCGCCCTTATCAGGGCCGTCCCAAAAAGCAGACTTCGCACCGGCGTGATTATCGCCTGGTCAGTGTTCGCCCTCATCATGGTCGCCACCGCTATCCCCTTCAGTGTTGATGAAGTGCGCAAGGGGCTGTACCCCCAACTCGAAAAGCAGTACTACGCCCCCGACTTCAATCTCCTGGCGGTGTCATCGGATGACGCCTTCCGCTACGACGATGCGGCGTCAAAAGGGGCCGTCGAAACCGAACTTCAGCAGCAGGTGGCCAAACAGGAAGCCGTCACGATGGAAGACGCGGACATGGGGGAAGGTGCAGAGATGCAGGCGGTCCAGCAGGCGGCCGCCCCTCAAAAATACGACCTCGAACGCCGCAAAATGCGCAGCGGATCCGTCTCCGGTATTCTCAATAAACTGTCGTCGGACTCATCCGGTCTGGAGTGGAAAGGCAAGCGAAAAGCGGCTCTTCAGCAGGATCCCGAAGCAGTGGTGCAGACCGGGCCAGGGGTTCCCGACTGGCAGTGGAATACCTTCAGTCTCAGCTGGCAGGGCCCCGTGGACAGAAACCATCACATAAAGCTGTACCTGACCGGACCAGTCACCCACCTGTTGCTGTCCATCTTCAGAGTGATTCTGCTGGTGCTGCTGGCCGCTGTCCTCCTGCTCGAAACCTTCAGGCGTATTCAGTCGCCCCCGGCCAGCGGGCCCTCTTTCCGTTTGCCCGGTAAAAAGGAACGTGTTGCAAACACAGAAAACGACGTCACCCCTGCGAAGGCAGGGGGCCAGCCAGATCAGAACGTTCAATGTTCTCTGGGTTCCCGCCTTCGCGGGAATGACTCGTCTGCACCTTTTGCAACACACCTGAAAGGCACAGGGACCAAGGCAATGGGCACTGGCTTTGGAATTCTGGCGCTGCTGATTGCCCCGTCACTGAAAGCCCAGGTAACCGACACCCAGCTTATCGAGCTGAAAAACCGCCTGACCCGCACGGCCGCCTGCGCACCCGATTGCGTCGAAACCGCAGCGCTCAATGTGCGCGTACACGATGGGCAGGTGGTCATGACCGCCAGGGTTCATGCCGGCGCCCAGAGTGCGTGGCCGCTCCCAGGCCCGGCCGCAAACTGGATTCCATCCGAGGTCACCCTGGATGGCAGCCAGGAAGTCCCATTGCGACTGCAGCCCGACGGGTTCATTTACCTGCAGCTGTCAGAGGGCATCCATGAGGTGGTGCTGAAGGGCCGGATGAAAAATGAAAATCTGCTGACTGTCGAATTCTCCGAGCAGCCCCACATGGGCAGCATCAGCGCTGACGCATACACAGTGACCGGTCTGCGGGAAAATGGTCAGTTCGACACATCCATTGCCATCTCCAGAAAATTTGAGACTTCCCCGGACAGCGTTTCAGACAGCGGGGAAAGCAGCTACACCCCATGGCTCCAGGTTTCCCGCACCATCGATTTTGGAATTCCATGGCGCATCACCACAACGGTGAGCCGGGTCAGCCCCGCGGGAACGCCCCTCATGTTCCGCATTCCGCTCTTAACCGGTGAATCGATTACCGCATCTGACCTCGAAGCCAAAGACGGCTATGTAAGCGTGCCGTTCGGCCGCGACGAAACCCAGGTGGAATGGTCGTCTGTGCTGACTGAAACGTCAACACTGACGCTCCTTGCCCCCAAAGGCGAAAACTGGACCGAAACATGGCACATCCAGTGCAGTCCCATCTGGCAATGCGACACCAGTGGCACGCCGCCCCTGCAAAACCGCATCGAGTACAAAACCTACCAGCCATGGCCGGGGGAAACCCTCGTCATTAAGACCCGCCGTCCCAAAGCGGTAAAGGGGCAAACCGTCACCATCGAGCGGGCCCGACTCAATGTGTCACCGGGATTGCGTCTGTCGGAGAATACCCTCGAAATGGCTCTGCGCGCCAGTCAGGGCGGGGTACAGCAGTTCACACTGCCCAAAGGCGCGGCCATTCAAAGTCTCACGGTCAACGGCGCAAAGCGACCATTCAA
>JAFGWT010000557.1 GCA_016937015.1 Deltaproteobacteria bacterium
CTTTTTCTGTTTTGGCGTTGCGACCTTCTCCAAGAGAAAGCGTGCCTAAAAGAATGCCTGCAGTGATTGCGAGTAACAAAATGTGACCCCAGACAGTGCCGGAGCAGAGTGGAACGAGAGCAGCCAAAAGAACAATCGGAAAAAGCGCCAGTTTGACCATTTTGTTTATCCCTTCTGCAAAATCTTACCTGTGACTACCATGTAGGATAATTTACCACACGAATTTCCTCGTGTCAAATTCGGCCTAATTTTTAAAGGTGAAACGGGTTTTGTGCAAGTGAAAAAGTGCACAAATAATTGTTGCCCACGACTGATTATTGCGGTTCTTAATCGCTTTGAGCCAGGAAACGACCATTTTCATAAGCAGAAAAGTGATTATCGGCGCGCTTCCCTGTGCTTAATGCAAATGAGCTGCGTTGTAATTTGGTCTTCCCAATTTGACATCAATGACTTAAGAGATAGATTAATTTAAACTAACACACGACTGTCCCTTTAACTAAAAGGAAAAGTTTACGAAATGATTGAACAAATTGTCCCTATTTTACCACTTCGAAATTCCGTAATGTTCCCGGCATCCGTGGTGCCCATTAACGTTGGACGGAGAAAATCCATTGCTGCCATTGAAGAAGTGCAAAAAGGTGAGGAGCAGCTGATTGCCGTTTTGAGTCAGAAAGACGCGGACACTGAGGACCCCGTTTGGCCAGAGTTGTACCAGATGGGAACCATCGCCCGGGTGCTGAAAGTGATTCGGCTTGGCGATGACAACTATTCGGTTGTGCTGCAGGGGGTTGAGCGGTTTAGAATAGTGGAACCCGTCAGTGTTGATCCCATTCTACGGGCCAGGGTTCAGCGAATCCCTGACAATGTGCAGAACAATCTGGAACTGGAAGCGTTGGCCAATAATCTGAAGGAGACCGGGCGAAAGCTGATTAACCTGCTGCCCAATCTCCCCAAGGAAGCGTCGGGGATTCTGGAGCATGTTACCGAACCGGGAATTCTGGCGGATTTGGTGGCCTCCAACCTGACTGTTGAAGTGGCGGAAAAGCAGACGGTCATTGAAGCCGTGGATGTCGAAAAGCGAATTCGAACCTGTCTGAAACTGCTCACAAAGCAACTCGAAATGCTAAAGGTGAAAAAGGAAATCTCCTCTGCGGTGCAGGAGGAAATGGGGCGCAGTCAGCGGGAATATTTCCTCCGGCAGCAAATGAAGGCCATCAAGGATGAGCTTGGCGAAGGAGAGGATGTTGAAGACGAAATCGAAGAAATTCGTGCAAAAATAGCCGATGCGGGCATGAGTGAAGAGGCCTTGAAGATGGCCAATAAGCAACTCAATCGATTGCGTCATATGCAGACATCTTCGGCCGAATACACAGTGACACGGACGTACCTGGACTGGTTGGTTGAATTGCCGTGGAAGGAGAATACCGAGGATCACCTCGATATTGACACGGTCCAGAAAATTTTGAACGAAGACCATTATGACCTCGAAAAAGTAAAACAGCGCATTCTTGAGCAGATTGCCGTACTGAAACTGAATCCGGAAAAAAAGGGATCGATTCTGTGTCTGGTTGGGCCGCCAGGGGTGGGAAAAACGTCACTTGGGAAATCCATTGCCAGGGCAATTGGGCGTGAATTTGTGAGAATATCCCTAGGTGGGGTGCGCGACGAAGCCGAAATTCGAGGACACCGACGCACCTATGTGGGGGCACTTCCGGGACGGGTCATTCAGGGTATGAAAAAAGCGGGTACCGTTAATCCCCTGTTCATGCTGGACGAGCTGGATAAACTCGGATCTGATTTCAGAGGCGATCCGGCGTCAGCCATGCTTGAGGTGCTAGATCCGGAGCAGAACAATACGTTTTCCGATCATTATCTCGAGGTGGTCTACGACCTGTCAAAAGTCATGTTCATTGGCACTGCCAACAACAAATCGACAATTCCCCCGGCGTTGCTTGACCGAATCGAGATGATTGACATCCCAGGGTATACCCGGGAGGAAAAACGGCAGATCGCGGTAAATTATTCGATTCCAAAACAGATTGGTGAACATGGGTTATCTGACGCGCTTCTGCGTTTCACAGATGAGGGGATTCTTTGCATCATCGATTCATACACCCGGGAAGCCGGCGTTCGAAACCTTGAACGGGAAATCGCCCGTGTTTGCCGCGCCGTGGCTGTGAAAGTGGCTCGAAAAGGCGACGGTACCTCTTACGAGGCAACACCGGATTTTATACAGGAGGTGCTTGGGCCGGTTCGGTTTATCCCCGAGATGGCCGATCGCTGTTCCGTTCCGGGGGTAACGACAGGTCTGGCCTGGACCCCGATGGGGGGGGACATTATTTTCATCGAGGCGACCAGGATGAAGGGGACAGGCAAAATGGCGATGACCGGACAGCTGGGGGATGTGATGAAGGAGTCAGCCCAGACTGCACTCTCTTATGTTAAGGCGAATGCCCAAAGTCTCGACCTCAAGCCGGAAGTGATGGACGAACAGGACATTCATCTCCATGTGCCGGCAGGCAGCGTTCCCAAAGACGGTCCGAGTGCGGGTGTGTCCATGTTCACATCTCTTGTATCGCTGCTGACCAACCGCAAGGTCCGTGCGGATCTGGCCATGACCGGAGAGATCACATTGCGCGGTCTGGTGTTGCCAATTGGCGGCGTCAAGGAAAAGGTTCTCGCGGCCCATCAGGCAGGAATCAAAGTCGTGATTCTCCCGGAGCGCAACCGCAAGGACAAGCCGGATATTCCCGAAGAAATTCTCAACGACATCGAGTTGATTTTTGTATCCCGAATGGAAGAAGTGATTGCGACCGCTCTTGAACCGGCCGAATAGTTCAATGCCAATCCCATGACAGACAGAGACAGTTCCACTTACACACACAATGACAATCCATATTTGCACGTTGCGTCCTTTTACGACATTCAGGGCGAAATTGATCCCCGGCAATTGATGGGGGACGGTGACCTTGAGCTCGAAATCGGTTTTGGACGAGGGCAGTTTATTCGTGAACGGGCCGTCAACGCGTCGATAAAAATTCTGGGCATCGAGACCAAGCGAAAGCTGGTGTACCTTTGCGAACAGAAGGCCAGACTGCAAAAAATTGAAAATCTGATGGTGATGCATGGGGATGCCCGTGAGGTGATCGCCCGTATGCAGCCGGAAGGCGTATTTCAAAGCGTATTTATCCACTTCCCGGACCCCTGGTGGAAAGCCAGACACCAGAAGCGCAAGGTGGTCACCGATGATGTCACTGAAAATGTCGTTCGGCTGCTTAAGCCGGGTGGACATTACTTTGTGCAGACCGATGTGGATTTTCGCGCGGAAGAATATTTACGGATTTTACAGTCCAACCCTGCCCTCGAACCGGTGCACGGAGACGGCATGACCGATGAAAATATGTTCAATGCCCGTTCTTCCCGTGAACGCCGCGCCATGGACCTGGGCATGCCGGTTTACCGCATACTGTTTAAAAAGAAATAATATTTCAGCTCGCCAGAAAGCGGGTGCCGTGAAAACCCACCGCAGACAAAGCATACTGCAATAATGATGAAAACGGTTTTTTCGGCTGAATGATTTCACAATGCTATGAAAACGAAACGCTGGAGGTGAGCGGATATAATCGTCTGTTCAATCCAGCAACTGATGCAGTGGCAAATTTTGTTATATCTGATGGCTATTTTGATACGCGATGTACTTGTTGAATAATTTTGCTGTGAAAAAACAGGGAACGGTTACTATTAATGCACGGCCTGATCATCAAATGACGCTGCCTCGTACTTCTGGAGTACTGCTTATTGACCCGTCAGGCTGCAAACCATTCCGAACGCAACATTGCGCTGCATCCGCTTTTGGGCTGATGCACCTGGAAAGAAAGGACAAGACATGTTCAGAGTATGTTTTATTTTGTTATCGATGGGAGTGTTTGTCATTGGCTGTGGCGTGAGCACACAGAATGACAGCGACAATACGTCGTCCGCAGACACTGATACCGATACCGATACGGACACGGATACTGATACGGACACAGATGCCGATTCCGACACCGATACCGACACGGACACCGATACGGACACGGACACCGATACGGACACGGACACCGATACGGACACGGACACCGA
>JAFGWT010000062.1 GCA_016937015.1 Deltaproteobacteria bacterium
GGAATGACGTCGCTCGCGGGAATGACAAACGGTGCTGTGCCCCATCAACAATCCCATCGTCATCCCCGCGCAGGCGGGGACCCTGTGGGCGCTGTCGGGTTTCCCGTTTCCACGGGAATGACGACATAACGATCATCCTTCCAGATCCTTGAAGAGGTCCATGGTTAGAGTGTCGCGGGTATTTCGATTGGCGACTGCATCATTCAGCTGCTTTCCGGTTTCGGGGCTGTACTGGGCGAGTGCCGCCTGGAGTTGGCCGGCCACCTGCTGCCTTAAGGACTGGGGGGAGACGACGTTTACGTGGGGGCCGAACGACAGCAACCAGTTGACCAGTTCAAAACTCACGGGCACTTTCAGTGTCATTTGCACGGTGCCGTCGGCAAGGGTTTTCAGTTTTTGACTGGGATGAAATGCGCGGATTTCGATGTAGCGTTTGGTTGAGGGCGTAAAGTGCAGCACCACCTGCTGCGGCTTGCCCGGTACGATGAACAGGGCGTTTTTAAAATATGTTATTGGGCACCAGTCTTTGGGGTATTTAAACGATTCTTTTTTTAACCAGTCGGCACGGATGATTCGTTCAAGCGCAAAAATACGCACCTGCCCGCTCCCGGTATCCATTGCGGCGGTCAGATAGAGACCGCGTTTGTAGACCGTTAGCGTATATGGGCACAAAGTCAGACACTGCCGCACGTCTTTGGCATTGCGATATGTAACTTTTAATTTTCTCTCCAAAAGCAGTGCGGTGAGCACTTCATCCAAAACGGCACGGGATTTGGCTTTCAGTTTTTTGGGGCCTTCGTGAATGAGATACACTTTTTGCTGCAGCTTTTTCGCATTATCCAGGTCTTTGGTGTTTGCCAGACGGGTTTCGATTTGGGCGTACACCCGGTTAAGCGCGTCTTCCATACTGGTGTTTTCCAAAAAATCAAAGCACCGCCTGGCGGTGAAAAGCGCCATCACATCACTGATGCTGTACCGCACATCTATCTTTCGGTCCGCCGGACGCACATACCAGAATGCCGCATCCGACGTGCAGTCCTTTTCGAGAATGACCCCCATCGCTTCGAGTTGCCGAAGGTCGCGCCCTGCGGTTTTTTCACTGATTTGATAATCGCTGGCGATGCGCGAGACCGGCAAACGGGCGCCGGTCAGAAATCGTTCCTTCAATTCGGAGATTCGTTCGGTTCTGGTCATGGTGCGCATGCAATCCTTCATGTAACGAACAACCCAAACGATTTTTATGTGTCCGGGTATCCAAATGAGTATCCGTGCGGTTTTAAGGCTTATGTATCGTACGCTGAAGGGAGAGATTCGTCTACAGAATTTTATGACGATAGGGAGGCAGTCGGTGTTCGGTTTGTTTTTGCGGGGGGGCACCCAGTTCGAGCCAATTGCGCTATATCGTTTTTCGTAAAGGCCCAAATTGAGCCATTACTTCAGCGCCGTCCGCCTCTGCCGCCGCGGGGCCCCATGGGGAATGATTCTTCGAACGCTTCCATCTGCTCGTCGGTGAGCAACTCCGACACCTTTGCTTCCATTTCCCGACGCATTTTGCGTTCTTCCTGAGAAAATTCGTAAAAACTCATGTTGTGGTCTTCAAGTTCACGACGCAAATTCTGCCGCTGGGTCATCGACTCAGTTATCAGTTCGCTGATGCGCGCCTTCACACTGTCGTTCAACTGCTGATCGTCGGCAAAATCATCCAGGCTCTGTATCATGCCCTCACGCATGCGCGTCTCCCACTCCGCTCGCCGCTTCTCCCGGGCCGTTGACTGATGCTCTGCCACCATCTCCTCCACTTCCTCGCGCAAATCAGCCTTTAACGACGCCACGTTCTCAGATGAAAGCACCTCTTTATCCAAAGTGGCATCGCCCGGTCCCGGCCCACCGTCCCCACGGGTTTCCTTCGGCATTTCCCGTCGTGCGGCGCTGGGCGAAGCCGTGGATTTCGCAGTCTTCCCCGAGGTGTTTTCGGCAATCCACGAGAGCTGTTTGGCGAGTTGAACGTTTTGAACCTCCAAATCAGTGACCCGCTGTGACAATGTATCCTGATGCGTTGAAAAACGGCTCAGCTGAATCGCAACAATGGCTCCCAATCCCAAAAGAAGCACATTCAACGCAATTGAAATTTTTGCTGCCATGACATCCACCTCCACATAGTTCAAACTGTCGACATTTTATCGGGGGCGCACCCTCGCGCAAAGAAAAAAGAGCGCCTGATTCCTGAATTTCCCCCCACAGAACGCAAAATCATTTTGCCCTTAAGAACGGGCTGACCTATATTACCGCAATACCCAACAAAATCTGCGCAATGGAGCTGTATATGAGAGTACATTACCTGCAACATGTGGCATTTGAGAATTCTGGCTGTTTCGAACAGATTTTCACTCACCGAGGCGATACCATCAGTTGCACCCGTCTGTTCGCAGGCGAAACGCCCCCATCCCTCGATGATTTTGACTGGCTGGTAATCATGGGCGGCCCCATGAGCATTTTCGACGAGCCCCAATACCCATGGCTGGCCAGCGAAAAGCACTTTATCAAATCCGCCATTGACGCAGATAAAACAGTACTTGGCATCTGCCTGGGCGCCCAGCTGCTGGCCCATGTCCTTGGCGCACGGGTCTATGCCAACACCAATCGGGAAATCGGCTGGTTTGAATTAACCCCTGCGGCTGATTTGCCCTACCCCGAACTGGCACGCGTATTTTTTGAACCGTTCCCGGTATTTAACTGGCACGGAGACACCTTCGATATTCCGGACGGCGCCAACCGACTGGGGGGAACCCCGGCGTGCGTCAACCAGGGTTTCGTTTTTGAAGGCAATGTGGTAGCGCTTCAGTTCCATCTCGAAACCACCCCCCAATCCGCCAAAGCGCTTGTACAAAACTGCGCGGATGAACTGGATGGTTCCACCTATGTTCAAAGCGCCGACGAAATACTTGCCCCGACAGACCGCTTCGCACAACTCAACAGCAAAGCAGCGGCCCTAATCGACGCAATGGTCAGTATCGAACAGCAACAGTAATGGTTGGGGCCAGGCGCCTGCGACGTGCCCTACTCCAGTTCGTCTTCTCCAAACACAATCGCTCTGAACGCCTCTATGCGGGTGGCGTCATCCTGCCAGCAATCCATAGGCAGACCGGCTTTGCGGCAAGTGTGAGAAAGGAATTCCTCCCTGTCCCAGCGCCATTCAACCGGCACCTGGGGCAGCAGCAACCCGGAGTACGGCCCCCGGGTGATAATCAGACCATCCCGCCCCACCACCACATCCTCTGCCGCAATTGGCTCAGGTCGCGTCAGAATCGAAATCTCATACGACAAAGTATCCAGCTCGGCGGGTGTCACAGGCGCAAATCGCGTATCCCGTATCGCCGCGGCCCGAGCCACCTCTTCAACGCACTGATACAACGGCACTCGTGCAATCACATGCCCAATACATCCGCGAAGCTGCCCATTTTTTTTCAGCGTGACAAACGCAGCACCGCTCTGACGCAGCACCTCGGAATCAGGTACAGGCAGACGTCGATTGTCCCCCATGGCAGCCGCCCGCACCGATGTCTTTGCCATGTCCATCAGCGCCCGCCGAAGTTCAGGGGTATACGGGCCAAAATCCCCGTGTTGCAACCTATCGCTGCGCAGTCCCTTTTTAACGCTGAACGCCAGTGCGCCGTACCCAACCACCTGACTTTTATCCCCGGCTGTATCGCCACTGTTCATGTATTTTAATTTCGTTACAGACCGCACATCCGCGTCAAACTGTTCAAACATGCTGGCAAAAGCATACACGGGTTTCACCCCGCACATCCCCTTGCGGGTCTGACTCGCATGGGGCAGCCATTTGTCAATCTCCCATTTTTCAAGCAGGGACAGACTGAGCGTGTCATACTCTCTCGCCACATCGTATGGAAAAAAATGAGACAAATCCGAAGAAATGACAAACGCCACATCTTTAAACGCGCCAAACATGTCAAACAATACCGCCCCGGCTTCCGCAAGCAACTTTTCATCAGGGGTCGCAACGATCATGGGAATTATTTTCACGTCCGGCAGTGCCACCTGAATAAATGGCAACTGCACCTCCAGCGAATGCTCCTGCTCGAACATATTTGAGTCAGCGGCAAAGATGCCGGGGTATTCCCGTGCCAGCCGGCGCACCGATGCACCATCTATGGGCAACGCACCAAGCGGGGTCTGATAGGCATCTCTGTCAAGAAGACTGATGGTGCGGGACATCCGCCGGTGACTCAGCGCCATAACCACCACACTGGTGTACTGCTGCGCATGGGCCGCCAATGCGGCGTACGCATATCCGGCAACGGGGCCGGAATACACATAGCCGGCGTGGGGACTCAACACACCAACAACATCCCTGTCCGCCAGTTGCGCAACCACATCGGCGCCATCGTCCCGCGCATCGTTAATAAACTGGGTTATCTGAATTCCAAGCGCATCCGGGTCACCGGCGTAAAACTGCCCTGCCACCTGTGCGGTAAAGTTATCTTCCATATGTTCACTTTCCCTGATTGGCTTTTCAGCCGGTATCGCGCCTTCTGCAGGCGGTCGCGTTACGTCACGCGCATCGGGGTCCTTCCGACTGCCACATGACGAGCACCCAGCAAACATTAATCCCCAAACAAGAACAGGCAACAACAAAGAGACTGTTTTTCCAGTGAATGCGTGTTGCGATTCAGATGACTGTTCTTTTTTTTCGTTGACCATTGTTAATACTATAGTCCCCCCCACATGCATATGCTAAACTGGCATCCCATTTTGGCCAGAAGAAGAGAAGTATGCAACAAAATCCGAGTATTATCATGAATTTGGACGGAATCGTCAATTCGGCAACTGATGTTGCCTGTGTCATTGCCGGTCTGTCCAGGGAAGCACTGGTGGGCCGTTCATTGCGGGATCATCTGCTATCGCAGCATCAGGAACGATTCGATGCGGAGATTGAAGCCTTTCGCGCCGGTGAACAGACGCGAAGCATTTTAAAAACAACCCTTCTTGGAATCGATGACGTCGCCCGTTCCGTAAATCTGGCAATGAGTGCCGAAGACGGCAAACAAATCTCTGTTGAAATATCCTCGGATCTTTCCAGTCCGATGTCATATACCAACATCGCATCCATCGCAGATGCCGCACGCCTCCTTCCTGTGGCCCGCCGGATTGCCTCTGTCTGCCGCAAAGCGGCCACCAAGCAGGCGCTCCTGTCAGAAACAATGGTTGTCATGTCCGAAATAACCAACGCGCTGTGTTCCGCCGCCATCGAATGGGGTGGCGCGGTTTCCGACTGGCCGGTTGCGGCCACCACCGGCGGTTTTGACAAAGAATTTTTAAAAGGCGTATTCCGTTCATCCGTCATCGGAAGACTGGCCCGAGGCGACGTAATTGTTAAAGACGTCTTACAGGATGGCACCCAGTCCAATTACTCCCTGATTTTAATCCCCCTCATGGCCTCACACACGCCAGAGGGCATTTTCATACTTTATGTGCAGGGTCACTCTGTCATGGCGCCGCGCGAACTTCAGAGTCTGGGGCTGCTGGGCGAAATCATCGGGCTTGGGATACGCTCGCTGTCGGTCTCCGATGAAACCATCGAAGACTCGCAGACACGGGCGGCGGATGCTGAAGCAACCATCGCACTTGGCAGACTCTCCGCCGGTCTGGCCCACGAAATCAACAATGCCGTCACCGTGCTTCGCAACAACACCGAACAGATCTCCGCCAACATGGGGCATTTCACCCAGCCTGCGGATAAGGAGCTGATAATCAAAGACTCCATACGTGCGGTTGAAGTGATTCGGGATCTCACCGATGCGCTCCGTTCCTTTGCTCCTGAAGAAACACGGGAAACCGAAACGGCAGACCTGCTGCGCATTGTTGAGATGGTGGTTGCATCCGTCCGATTCTACGCCAAGCGCGGCATCAATGTAAATGTCAGTACCGTCAACGATGAGCCACTTCAGGTCAAATGTCGCAGTCACTTTCTCATTCGCTCTTTGTTTCTGATTTTTGTTGAACTGGTGGAGTCTGCACTGGCATCCGGGCGGGTATTAATGGTCAGCATCAATCTGTTGCCCCAGAAGCGAAAAATAGACCTCACCATCGCGGTGTCCGCCGGCCCATTCAACGTTCCAACCGTATTACTCAGCCAGCTCGAAAAGGATGGAGCGCTGGCCCGCCTTGTAAGCCGTGCCGGCGCGGGGCTGGCATACGAAGTGAATGAGGAGAACCTTTCGCTGACCCTCTCATTACCTGTGGCCAAGGCGGTCCCTACCCGCATGCCCGCCGCCCCCGGTGGACCCAGACCGGATCGACGGGGCACTATCCTGATTGTCGATGATGAACCCGCCATCATTCGTTCGACCCGGCGAATTCTCGAAAAAGAGCACGATATTCTGGCAGCAGGCACAGCCGAAGAAGCGCTGGATATTATGCGCGCCAATCAGAATATCGATATGTTGCTGCTCGACGTGTTCATGCCTGGCATGTCCGGGCTGGAGCTGGCCGAAAGCCTGAAGCGAATGTCGTCGCCGCTCGCCCAGCGGATTATCTTTATGACCGGTGGCGCCTCCAATATGGAAATTTCGAGATTTCTCAACGAAAGCAATGCGCCGGTCCTCGAAAAGCCCCTGGACATTCAATTGTTAAATGCACTGATTTCCGATATGATATCTCTTTATTGAGCCGACACTTCCAGATGCTGAATCTGAACTTTCAAAACCGTTCCTTTATGACATCAAGTGCCCCTTTGAGGCTGTATACCTGACCATCAATTATGTAGGTAGGCGTCGCCGATACGCCCGCGGCTTTGGTTTCTTCGTAAATTTTCTGCGCCTTATCGGCCATTGATTCAGAATCGTAGCATTCAGAAAATGCTTTGGATGGAATGCCATTCTGTTTCACCATCCGCTGAATGTAGCTGGGCGGGTCCAGTTTAAGCTCATGGATGGGTTCGGCCATAACGCTGTCGTTCCACTTCCAGTAAGGCACATGTTTGGCAGCGCACCCCGCGGCTCGCACCAGCGGGCACATCATCGTCAGATCATTGCCTGTTCGAATAGCGCACATTGATCTCGCATAGTCATGACGAACCAGTCTGATTTCATCGAGGTGTCTCGCTATTGCACTGCGAAGCACTTTATGTGCACCAGGGCAATGGGGACAGTAAAAGTCAAGATACTCATGAATGACCATTTTGGGATTTTTAGCGCCAATCCAGGGGTACCCATTTTCATCCACTCCCGTTGCAGCCGAATCCGCATTGGCCTGCCAGTCCGGTGCGGACCAGTAAAACAGCCAGGAACCGCCGGCAGATACCGCAAACAGCAACAATAGCGCACCACCGTACAGAATTTTATTTTTCACAATTTACCTCCGCTTCACATCACGCCAGCCTCGGTTGAGCGAGGACTGCAATAAAACTTGTCACATGGGCTACTTATTCCAGAGTTTATATTGTAATCAAGTATTTATGTTTTTCTTTACTTGACGAACACCTCATTCCCTGCATATGGTTCCGGCGAAAATCGATGTCATCATCCATAGGTCGACTTGACCAAAGTTTGAAAATACATGAATCAAAATCAAATACTTTCTCTTAAAGATCTGGAAGTCGAAGCCAGGCGCGTTCTCGTCCGAATTAACATGGACGTCCCCATTGAAGACTCAAAAATCCTTGACGATACACTGCTTAAAGCCGCCATGCCCACCGTTAATTATCTCATCGAAAACGGTGCACGGGTGGTTCTGGCCGGGCACTTGGGCCCGCCGGTCGGCAGGGTTGAACCGTCGATGTCACTCGAACCCGTTGCAGCGTGGTTTGCGGCACAGCCACATATCGGCGAAGTCTACCTGACCGACTCATGCGTTGGCGACGCCGCCAAAAGCATTATCGCCGGGCTGCGCGAAAGCCAGGTGTGCATTCTCGAAAATCTCGGATTTCACGCCGGCGAATTCACCAACGACGAAAAGCTCTCCCGCCAACTGGCCTCTTACTGCGATATTTATGTTAACGAGGCGTTTTCGCTGAGCGAAAGCGTTCTTTCCTCGACCAACGGCATACTCAAACACGCCAGAATAAAAGTGATGGGGATTCAATACGCCCGTGAACTGCGTGCGCTGCGCAGGTTTCTGGACAAACCGGAGCGCCCGGTGGTTGCCATTGTGGGAGGGGATCGCATTGCAGATAATCTGGAATTTATCGAGAGCCTGATTCCCAGAATCGACGCGCTTGTCATTGGCGGTCAAATGGCAAACACATTCACCGCGGCCACAGGCGGCAGTACAGGAAAAGCAGTTGTCGAGGAAAAACGATTGCCTCTTGCCCGTGACATTATTGATCGGACGGCACGCAAAAACATAAATCTGGTGTTGCCCCATGATGTTCGCGCCGGCGATTCGCCCTCAGATCTTAAGGAATTCATGTCAGGCCAGGTGCCGGGCAATCTCGAAATATTTGACATTGGCAGCCGCACCATCGATGGCTGGAAACAAATCATCCGCAAAGCGGGCACTGTCATCTGGAAAGGCCATCTTGGCATGGATGCCTCCTGCGGCGATGGTACCCAGGCCGTCGCGCGTGCCATTTCAGGGGCTTCCGCCTTTTCGCTCTCAGTTGGCGCTGACAGTGCCAACGTCATCCGTCAGCTTGGTCTCGAAAAAGGATTCGATCATGTATCGGACGGCGGAGACACCACCATTCGAATGCTCGAGGGAAAAACACTGCCCACGCTCGTGGCAACGGGAAATGCGCAGTCAAAAAAATAAGGAAACCAAAAAACTCCAGCTCCCTTTCTGGGAAACACGCCTTTAAGGGACTTTCACAAATGAGGTATGAATTATGCGTAAAGCCTTCGTAGCAGGAAACTGGAAAATGAATTGTACAATCGCAGAAGCAGTGGAACTGGCAAAGGCTGTTGTTGCCGGTCTCCCCGCTGATGCCAACGCCGATGTGGCTGTTGTCCCTCAATTCCTCGCCATTGGCGCCGTAAAGGAAGTGGTTGCAGGAACCCCGGTTCGTCTGGGTGCACAGGATGTGTACTTTGAGAAAAACGGCGCCTTCACCGGCGAAATTTCCACTGCCATGCTCAAAGATGCAGGCGTTGAATTTGCACTGGTCGGTCACTCCGAGCGTCGACATGTTATCGGCGAAACAGACGAAATTATTCGTAAAAAACTCGATGCACTTCTGGCCGAAGGCCTGGAGGTGATTCTCTGCGTGGGTGAAAAGCTCGAAGAGCGCGAAGCCAACCAAACCGAAAAAGTGCTCGAAGAACAGACCGTTGCCGGTATCAAGGGCCTGACCAAAGAAGAGCTCGCCAAAGTGACCATCGCTTACGAGCCGGTATGGGCTATCGGAACCGGAAAGGTGGCCACCACCGAGCAGGCGCAGTCCGCTCACAAATTCATTCGAGAACTGGTTGCCAAACTGTTTGATCAGGAAGCGGCGGACGCGGTCAGAATTCAGTACGGTGGCAGCGTCAAACCCGACAATGCGAAAGATCTGCTGGCACAGCCTGACGTGGACGGCGCACTGGTTGGCGGCGCAGCACTGAAAGCCGATTCATTCCTTGGAATTATCGCCGGCGCTTAAGTAAATTCTTCCCCGAAATCGCCCTTTATTCATTCCCGAATGGGAGTTGCACATTTATGCAACTACTTCTTGACAATGATATTTATCCAGATGTAGAAGACCCGTCATGATTTATTTACTCACAACTTTACATATCATTTTCTGTTTGTTTCTGATTCTGGTCATCCTGCTTCAGACAGGCAAAGGTGGCGGAATGGGAGTTGCATTTGGCGGTAGTGGCTCAAGTGTTTTTGGTCCCAGAGGCGCTGGTTCATTTATTGGCCGACTCACGGCGGTGGTGGCACTGCTGTTCATGCTTTCGTCCATCGTTCTGGCCTATAACTCATCGTCCAAATCATCCGGTCTGGAAAAAAAGGCGAGTCTGATGGAATCGGACGCTTCCGGCGAAAAAGTCGACATCGAGAAAGAATTCGGTTCGTCCAGGCCCGCCGCCAAAGAATCCGCTCCTGTCGCAGATGTTGAAGAAGCAATAGACACCAGCGCTGATGCGTCCGGCACAGACAGCACAGAAGCCGATGATGCGTCAGCGGACAGTGCATCCGATGCAGACGACTCTGCGGACGAAGACACAGTGGTAAACGCAGCAACTGAAGAAGGTGCCCCAACCTCGGCCGCAGACAGTGCGCCCGCAGAGGCGGCGCCTGCAGCAACGAAACCTGTAGCCGTTAAAGTTAAAAGACCGGCCCCCGCAGCGGCGCCGGCACCTGCCGCAGAAGCAGCTGCTCCCGCTCCCGTTGCTGCGCCAGCCGCGCCCGCGCCCGCATCTCCTGCAGTGGCGCCAGCCGCACCGGCGGCAGCACCGGCCCCCGCAGCAGACGCTGAATAGTTTTTCTTCCCCAAAACTGACGCCCCGACTTCGTCTCCAAAAACTTTTTAAATCACAGCTCCAGACGCGCCATCATCTTTTGCAATCCAAACCGTGAAATGCCAAGCAGTTCAGATGCGCGACTCCGATTGCCACCACTTTTATTCAATGCCGCACGAATGAGCTGAATCTTCAGCCGGTTCACATGCCCTTCAAGGTTTAAATCGGTAGCGTCTTCCATTACCGGAATGGAAAACTCCCGCAGTGCCTCGCTGAAATGGGATACATCCATAATGTCGCCACACATGACCGTGGCACGCACGATTTCATTTTCAAGCTGCCGCACGTTCCCCGGCCATCGATAATGCATCAGATGCGCCATTGCCTCCCTCGAAATCTCTATCTGCCGACTCGGTGCATGCTTCTTCAGAAACCCACGCACCAGCATTGGAATATCAATGCTGCGCTCCCGCAGTGGCGGCAGTCGCAGTTCCATCACATGCAAACGATAATACAGATCCTCCCTGAAAGTCCCCTTTCTCACGCACTCCTTCAGGTCCGCGTTTGATGCCACCAGAATACGAACATCCACTTTAATCGAATTGTTCTGCCCCACAGGACGGACCTTGCCGTCCTGAAGCACCCGAAGCAATTTGGACTGCATTTCGATGGGCATGTCCGCGATTTCATCCAGAAACAGCGTTCCGCCGTGTGCTTCAGCAAAAAGGCCACTGCGGTTTCGAACCGCTCCCGTGAACGCCCCCCGCACGTGACCGAACAATACGCTTTCAAGCAGCGGCGCCGGAATTGCCGCACAGTTTTCAGCAATAAACGGCTTATCTCGACGCCCCCCCGCCTGATGAATCGCCCGGGCTGCCAGCTCTTTTCCGGTACCCGATTCGCCACTGATCACCACCGGAATATCGGTGGCGGCGACCCTGTCCAGTAATCGAAAAATTTCCATCATCGGCCTGGATGCACCAATGATACCGTGATAGTCATACTGCGCCGCGAACTCCCCGTTCACTTCCCTTAAATTCTGTCGCGTCGCCGCCAGCTCCCTTTCGGTAATCTCCAAACGGGATTCCAGTTTACGGTTAAGCGATTCTATCTGCACATGGTTCTTCTGCACATGGGCCAGCAGCCTCGCATTTGTAAGCGCGACAGCAGCCTGATGCGCCAGCATTTTCAGCAATGCCACCCGTTCGCCGTCGAACTGCCCACGGGTGGTGCTATCGAGATAAATCGTTCCCCGGGCTTCGCCTTTCACCAGCAACGGCACCGCAACGATATACATCAGATTGAGCAGGGCCACGCTGCGATAATCGCGATACTGTTCATCTTCCTGTGCATTGGTTGTTACGATTGGCTCTCCCTGTTCGAAGGCCCGACGGGCGACCGAACCGGAGTAATTCTGTTCCTTTGCAAGTATGGCCTCACTGTCCAGATTTCTGGCCGAGCGGACTGAAAAGCTGCCATCGTCCTCCCGCAACAGCAGAAACCCACGCTCCGCACCTGTCACGTCGATTGCAGTATCCATGATAATGTCCAGCTGCGCATCCACATTCAGCTCAGAATTGAGCCTCGCTGCTATTCTTATCAAGCGCTCCATCCATATCTGTTTCATGCTGTTTTCCTCTGCTGTTAATTCCGTCCGGGCCAGCCGGGCATCTGTCTGGGTTCGCATATTCAATAACTGAACTTCGTACGGATAACTGTCTGGCTGATGAACTGCGGGCGTTTGCCTTCGAATTTCATCAAGCAATTCCAGAGCACGCACACTCCAAAAATAGCACCGGTCCACATTGCCCAGTCGAAGAGCGCCAATCGCCGCAATGGCCATCGCCTGATAGGATTCAAGACTGAACAGCTGCGTCGCTTCGGACAACGCCCCATCAAGATCCATCACACTGGACGACACAGCGCCCCGCCCCCTGAGCGCAAACATCACCCGAAGTGCCAGCCAGGCGTGACTCTCAAACACAATGTCACTCTCAATTTTCGAAAACTGTGAATAGGCGTCGTCAATTCGCTCCATGTGCATCACGGAATCCGCCAGGTGAAGCAATGCAAAATCGCGCTGCACCAGTTGCTTTCTTCTGTCAAAAATAGCCACCGCACGAGCAAGCGCTTCCGCTGCATCAGCATACTGCCCTGTTGCCAGCAATGACTCCCCCAACACCGTCAGCGCATGTCCAAATACCAGGGGATTTTCGTTTTCATTCATATCTCCAACTGCTTTTCGCGCCGCCCAAAGTGCGTCTCGCCCATCTCCCAGTCGCAGCAGCAACTGCGCGTAGTTGGATTCCGCCTGCACCAATTCCACTGGACGCCCCACAAGACGCAGTCGATTCATGCCATTGCGGTAGCGTATCAATGCATTTTGCACGTCGCCCAGTTCGGTCAGCGCCGCAGCCCAGTTGACCACATACGTCGCCGCGCCATGACTGTCGCCGGATTCATCAGCGAACCGAAATGCGGTCTCATAGCGTTGTGCCGCTGCTGCCCAGTCTTTTTGCACATGAGATACCATCCCCAGATATGCATGGTACCGTCCCGCCTCAATGGGACTGCCGTGACTGACGGTACTTAGACCTTTATTGAAGATATCCTGCGCCCCTGCAACATCACCGGTGTGCAACATCAGCAACCCTCTGATATTGAACATCCCGCTCTGATGGGCCAGTTGGTCGCTTAACGATTCGCCCGCAACCAACGCCAGTCCTTTTAAAGGATCTCCTCTGTCCAGATAAATTCGAGCCAGCAACGCTTTGGCCGACGCGCGAACAAGCGGTTCAGGTGAGGTCTGCAGGCCGGTAAGTATCTCATGCGCCTCGTCCACGCGTCCATCGAGACGCAGCGAGGCCGCCTTTTCAAACAGCGCCTCACCGCTATCGTCGGCGTCGAGTACTTCGGCCACCAGGTGCAGCGCCTTTTGATACCGTCCGGATCGCCGATAGCACACTGCCAGCTGCAATCGCAGCGCATCCGTCCCAGCCCCATCACACGCCAGCAGTTTTTCCAGACAGGAAATTGAAAGACTCATATCCCCGGCATCAGTCGCCTTGGTTATCGCTGCCTGCAGCAGCGGCACCGCTTCTTTCAACTTCGCCCCGGCAAAAGCAAGCTGTCCCCGTTCCGCCGCGGATCGCTGGGGATGCAATCCTTCAAACAGCTGGCCACTCAGTCGGGCCAACTCACCGTTTTCCAAAGACAGGCGAATACCATTTGAAACGTAGGACACGAGCGATATCCATCCACCATTCAATTGCAGATACCCGGCCCGCCCCAGGCGATTGACTGCATTGTCGACAGCGGTAGCCGAAAAAGAGCCAAGAGTCGCGTAAATCTCGCTCTGGTCCAACCCGACCTGGACCAGGGACAGCACAGACAGAATCTCCCGTTCGACAGTGTCCACATGTGCCAATAACCGACGGGCCACCAGCAATCCCACGTCTTCCGGAAAAGTAATATCCGCCGGCATATCTCCCAGCTGATATCGATTGTCCACAAAGAAAAACTGTTCCACCAGCGCTTCCACAAAACGCGGATTTCCACCGGCTATCCGGTGAATACGGGATGCCATTGAATCTGAGAGTGCAACGCCGGTAATATCCGTCACCATCTGTTGTTCCTCGGCACTGGACAGGGGGGCGAGGGAAAGCAGCAGCGCAGTGCCCGCCAGTTCTTTGGAAAAAGTTACGTCGGAATTTTCGAACAGCAAAACAACGCCGCCGTCCACCGAAAAGGATTCGCGCTGAACCATATGCGCAGCCGCCACAAACTGCTGCGCTGTTGCGTCATGAAGCAAAATGACCATGGGTCCGAACTGACGACGCATCATATCGAACAACCCGGCCATCGCGGACTCGCTGACGTACCCAACGTCGCTCTCGGGCTGTCTCACCATGCCCTCTCCACCTTCATAGCCAGGCAGGTCTGTCAATTTTGCCCTTTCCGATGCCGACAAACGATTTCGCATCTGCGATAAAATCTGCGTAAATGTGCCGGATAGATATGTAATGGAACGCTTTGCATGCTGAACATGATCAATCTGCTCGGACGCAACCACTTTGCGGACGAGCCGGGTTTTGCCTACGCCAACGGCGCCATTTACAATCCCGAGCCCCAGCCTGTCCTGCTCAAAGGTCTCACGAATGAACGTTCTCAGTTGGCGAACCGCCCCTTGCCGCCCCACAAATCGCGTTGCTTTGGCGGCAGCAAGGCGAGAGACAGCATCTTCCGCTTCGCTGGCATCATCCAGATGTCCGTCTGCAGAAATTTTCGAGCCGGCACCGCTTTTTTGAAGCGCCAGGATCGTCTCACGGGCTGAAAAACGTTGCTCCAACCGGGGATGGATCATTCGTCTCAGCACTTTTGCCAGTGGCGGGGGGACACTGCCCGGAATGGGTGTCTGAGCACCAACGCCTTGCGCATCAATATTGAATGCGGGTGAAACACCGCCAATCAACTGAATCAATACCTGTCCAAGGGCGTAAATATCACTTCGCTCGTCCGCCAGCCCCTCGAACAGCTCATCGGCCATATACCCCAGAGTGCCCGCCTTGATGCCAATGGCGTTATGCTTGAATCGCGCCAGGCCTAAGTCTATCAGATGGGGGATGCCATCACGGTCGACAATAATATTCGACGGCTTCACATCAAGATGCAGCAACCCCCTTGAATGCAAAAGCCGCAACGCCCGAGCAACCCCCACGCCAATGTTTACCGTGGATTCAAGTCGCGCCTCAGGGGCTTGCGCCTCAATATATCTGTCCGCACGAATGCCATCCACAAGCGCTTCTGTAAAAAAAACATGGCTTTCAGGCAACGCACCGGCAGGAACGACGTGTTGAATCCGCTGAAAATCAAACACACTGGCAAGATTTGGATGCTGAAGATCCAGCAGATAGGTGTATTCGGTCTCCAATGCACCCGCACCCGCGTCCGGGCTCAGCTTTAGCGCGCGCCGACATGAAGATACAGTATCCATGACTTCGTATACCGCCCCCTGAGTGCCCTCCCCCAACGGACGAATCAGCCGGTAGCGTCCATTTAAGGTAATCCCCATATCTCCGTATGCGTCATAATTATCAATCATGACAACTTAGTTGCTAAAACCTCACTGTGTTACGAACGAAATCGCATTCCCCTAAAATAATTCAACAAAGCAGCCCGCGACAACCTGCAACCCTCTGATTTTGCTTTGTAACACAGTAACTCTGTTGACATTATTCCAGTCAGATCAAACAGCATCCCAATAATATGGAAATAAGTCTTTTTAACGGCTGGACAGTCGGAACAAATCTGTTATACATGCTTATGTTTTGTGTCCTAAATATATGAATGCAAAAAATAAATATCCTAAACAGGAGACAATATGATTCCTTCAAAAAACGCCACACCACAGCACTGGCTGTCACTGGCCAATGCGGACTGGAAAACGCAAATGAAGCATCTGATTCAAAGCCCAGACCAGCTTCGCGATTTCCTCAACCTTTCTGACCGACAAATCAACGAGATAAATCGGGCGTCGCAGCTTTTCCCAATGGCAATTACGCCCTATTATGCATCCCTGATTGATACGAAGGATCCCCAATGTCCAATCCGGGCACAGGCTGTCCCGACCATCAGGGAAACTGATTTTGCCAGCGCAGATATTGAAGATCCCCTCGCGGAAGACCACGACAGTCCCGTCCCGGGAATAACACACCGATATCCGGACAGGGTATTGCTGGTCGTATCGCAAATGTGTGCCATGTTTTGCCGGCACTGCACCCGGAAGCGCTCAGTCGGTGACGAAACCCACACGCCGTCAAAAGACAGCCTTAAAAACGCAATTCAATATATCAGGGACACACCCGGAATAAGAGATGTGCTCATCTCAGGCGGCGATCCGTTTTTGCTGTCGACCAAACGGCTGGATTGGATTTTAACCGAGCTCAATGGGATTGAGCATGTGGAAATCGTTCGAATTGGGACCCGCACCCCTGTTGTGTTGCCACAGCGGATTGATGATGAACTTGTCAATATGCTGAAAAAACATCATCCGGTGTGGGTAAATACCCATTTCAATCATCCCAGGGAAGTGACGGCCGAAAGCAAAAAAGCGCTGCGCAAACTGGCGGACGCCGGTATTCCCCTGGGCAATCAGAGTGTTTTGCTGCGGGATGTCAATGATTGCCCACTCATCATGCAGAATCTGGTGCATCGAATGGTTCAAAACCGTGTCCGCCCGTACTACATGTACCAATGCGATCTGTCCCGGGGCATTGAACATTTTCGAACGTCGGTCTCCAAAGGCATCGAAATCATGGAGATGCTGATTGGACATACCAGTGGATTCGCGGTGCCAACCTATGTGGTCGATGCCCCGGGGGGGGGTGGGAAAATACCGCTGACGCCCCAGTATCTCATTTCGATGGGCACAAGAAAGGTGGTATTGCGCAACTACGAAGGTGTTATCTGCCTTTACAGCGAACCGCCCCAAAAGGAGAGCAGCTGCCCGGCCGACTGCCAGTACTGCGATGACCTGACGCCCAAAAGCAAGCCCACTCCCAAAGGCTCAAAATGGGCCACCAATGTTGGGGTGGGAAAACTGTTTGACGATTCAAATAATGTGATAGCCATTGTTCCGGAGAATCTTGAGCGCGTCCAGCGTCGCGAGGAGAATTATCAGGAGAATCATCAGGAGAACATTAATGACGGGGAAAAGAATGACTGACGCCGCCTCCATTTCCCATTCCTGCCCCAAAGTGCCTGATTCGGTCGTCGAACTTGACACACTGCCGCAATATGGGGTTACCCAACGCATCGATGGCGATGGTTACACCTACACAGCCTTTTTCAGCAATAGAAACGACAGAATAAGGGTAACGGACTACCAGGTTTTTGACCATGAAGGGATAATCCAAAGTCTCAAACACCATGCGCGTCAACACCAGCATGGGAAAATATTCCTCAAAGCACATGCCAAAGACGCCGCAGATTTTAAATGTGCCGGGCTGGATGAGGAAGCGCGCATCGCAGGGTACTTCAATGGCGATGATGCGGTCGTGCTTTCATTGTTTACCGATGACCGTCGGGCTATTCCGCGTCCTCCCGTCCCGGAGAGAGAGAAAATCGTCGCCTCTGCCCGCCATGGGTTTCAGACACCTGCCCGTCCCCGACCTCTGCCAGGTGATTTCAGATGCCGTCTCGCCACGCCTGAGGATGCCCCTGCACTGGCGCGCGTTTTCGCAAACAATTTTGAATCATACCCCTTTCCGGTATTTGATGCGACATATGTACAACACACCATGGCCAATGATGTGCTGTACATGCTCATCTCCCGCCACAGCGAAATCGCGGCGGTTGCATCGGCGGAAATGGTTCCCGCACTTTCAAATGCAGAGATGACCGACTTTGCGACCATGCCCAGGTACCGGGGCAATGGATTGGGTGCGTTTCTGCTGCGCGCACTCGAGATTGAAATGAAAAAAAGACGCATTCAATCCCTTTATACGCTGTCCAGAGCCAGCTCGATATCAATCAACCGAATCTTTGGCAAAGCCGGATATCGGTACACTGGCACCCTGGTGCAGAACTGCCATATCAGCGGCCATTTTGAAGACATGAATTGCTGGTGCAAATCACTTCAGTAACCACATCGCGCCATATCATATAAAGAGATCTCGATTCTGTCCGTTACAGTCGATGACGTTTTAGCGGAGAAATTTTATGAGTATAGAATCGATTATCCCAACCCAGCCCATCAGACATCAGATCCTTTGCATTGACGATGATCCGATCATCCTGTCGTCATTCAGCAGGGATTTCAAGGACATTGACGCCGAGGTCACACTGGCGGACACGGCGGAGCTGGGATTGAAACTGGTGGATGAACATCAGTTCACCGTTGTGATTAGTGATCTCAAGCTGCCTGGCGCGGACGGCATCAAATTTTTGCAGAGTGTTTCAAGGCGGTATCCAGATACGGTGAGAATTCTTATATCGGGACATGCCGATTTTGATTCGGCAGTAAAAGCCATTAATCAAACCGGTCTGTTTGGTTTCATATCCAAACCATGGTCATCGGACGCGCTCAAGGACACCGTGCAGCGCGCCATCGAACACTACGACATGACGCAGGAAAACAAAAAGCTGACCGCTGCGTTAAGTGTGAAATGCACCGAGCTTGGCATAATGACTATCAATCTCGAAAAGGAAGTCCAGGCGCGCACGACGAGCATGCTATTGGGGATGGTCAATGCGCTGGACCTCCGGGATACGGAAACCCACTGGCATTCTCGACGGGTGGCGCTCTTTGCCAAACGACTTGCCGAGGAAATGGAACTGGACGAAACGCAGATTCTCGAAATTGAACGGGGATCTCTGTTGCACGACGTGGGAAAAATAGGCGTTTCCGATACCATTTTGCTCAAACCCGGTAAGCTGACCCCGGAGGAATGGGTCGAGATGAAACGCCACGCTGAATACGGTTATCAGATTTTACAGAATGTCGAGTTCCTGCATGACGCCCGGGATGTGGTGTGGCAGCATCACGAACGCTGGGACGGGGGGGGATATCCGCGGGGATTGAAAGGTAAAGACATTTATGTGGGGGCCCGCATTTTTTCAATTATCGATACGTACGATGCGATGACTTCCGACAGACCATACCGAAAAGCGCTCTCTCATGAAATTGCATGCAGGGAAATCAGCGACATGAAAGGGACGCAGTTCGATCCGGATATCGTTGATATGTGGGAACGGATTCCTGAGTCCGATTTGATTCGATTAAGGGAACAGACTTTTACCCCAACATCGGGACTGCTGTAGCAGCTTCAGAATGGTCGAAACGGAGTGCACCCATGGAACGTTCTGAGCGACTCACATATGAGGAAATCTCTCAAATTGAGCTGACGGGGCTTCACATTCTGCGCCGAACATCCATCGAAGCGGTGTTTGGACTTCTGGAGCACTGTACCGTGCAGTTCCTGGCATCGGGCGCCATACTTCTCGAACAGGGACAGACCAACAGCACGATGTATCTCGTACTGGCCGGCAAACTCAGCGTGCATCTGGACAAACCCGATGCAGAGCCGGTAGCGTATCTTGAAACAGGGCAGACGGTGGGGGAAATATCAGTCATCGATGCCAGCCCGGCCACCGCGTATGTCAAGGCATCTGAACTCACGCGCCTGCTGGCCATCGATGAAATGACGTTCTGGCGACTGGTGGAAGTGTCTCATGAATTTGCGACCAATATGCTTTTGCTTCTTGCAGGGCGACTGCGGGCCAATAACACGAAAATTATTGAAAACATTAATCTTCGGATGCAAATGGAGCACGAGGCATCAGTGGATGCGCTGACTGCGCTTCGCAACAGACGCTGGTTGGACACCAACCTGCCAAGAATGACCAGTCGCCACCAGTATTCGAAAAAGCCGTTCTGCGTTCTGATGCTGGATGTGGACCATTTTAAAAATTTCAATGATGAGTATGGTCACGCGGCAGGGGATGTGGTTCTCGCGGAGGTGGCCAGAGTTATCATGGCCAAATTGCGTCCCACGGATTTGGCTGCCAGATATGGCGGCGAAGAATTCTGTATCATGCTGCCCGATACCAACCTGGAAGGCGGCGTCGTGGCCGCCAACCGAATTCGGGAAGCCGTGTCCGGTACAAAGGTTATTTCTCCCGACGGCCAGCCACTCCCTCAGGTGACCATATCGCTGGGGGTGTCGTGCGTGCAAGACAAAGATACCCCCGAATCGCTTATCGGGCGGGCCGATGAGAGGCTGTACCGCGCCAAAAAAAATGGTCGCAACCGGGTGGAAAGCTAAATTTCTATTTTCTTCCAATCTGCCGCGTCGAATAAAACCTTTTTCAATTCAAGAGCGTCCGGTATATGGTTGTCAGCAGGAGGGAGGATGCGCCTGCAGGTCTCACATCAACGAAAATTCGCGGCCACACGCGAAGACATTCTGGTGGAACAATCGCTCATTGAGAAGGCGCAACAGGGAGACCCCCATGCCATTGGCGCGCTCTACGAGTTGCATGCACCGCGAATCAGACGATTGCTGGTGGGAATCATCGGCCCGGGGGACCAGGTCGATGATCTGCTTCAGGACGTATTCCTTCAGGTTTTTTTGACCATTTCCGCTTTTCGGGGAGACAGCCGGTTTTCCACCTGGCTGCACAGGGTCGCCTCAAACCTGGCCATTTCATACCTGCGCCGTAAAAAAAGAACGCCACCATTGGTCGATGATACCCAGTTTCCTGCCTCTGCTGCAGTACAGTCGGAGTCCGCGCAGGCACGCGCCGCTTTAACCGAACTGTACACCATACTGGACAGCTTAAGCCCCAAACGCCGCCTCGCATTTGTACTTTTCGAAATTGAACAGTACACCATTTCTGAGATTGCTGAAATGACCGGTTCAAACATCGCCACCATCAAATCGAGACTTTTTTTCGGCCGCAGGGAAATTTTAAAAAAATCCAAAGACAGTCCTGTCCTCAGGGAACTGATGACGCAATCAGCCGGGAACCGAGGACTCAGTCAGCCTGGCACTGTATGACTCGGTCAACGAAAGGAATGGAGACATGAACCGTCGTCTCTTTCAGAATCAGGAAAAAGTCGCTGGCGTGCAAAATGCGCTGGAAGAGGCATCAGTGCGACCGGCATCAACGGATGAATCTGCCAAACGAAATCTAATCGCCCAATTGCACAACGCCAACGCGCCCGCTTCTCACTCCCAAAACCCGATTTGGATACTGGCATCCATTGCAGCGGTTCTGGTTCTTGGCGCCGGCATTACCATTTATTTTAAAGGGCATGCGGTATCTTCCCCCGAACACCAGGAGGCGCGACCGGAAACGGTATCAAATGTTAATCTGAAGTTGAGTGGTCTCGTTAGAACGCTGCCCATAGACCGGGACATCGTCGTGCCCAGCACAGTTGGTGCGAAATTCGTGATGTCGGACCAGTCCACTATCTGGGCAGACAGCGAAACCCAACTGATGTTTCTATCCAGGGTAGGCGATTTGAATCTGAAATCGGGACGATTGCTGGCCCGGTTCAACAAGCGCCGCACGCCCGCGCGCATCGTCACGCCCAATGGAACAATTCAGATTATCGGCACCGTTTTCTCAGTCACGGTCAAACCGGAGTATACTGAAGTTCGGCTTTTTAAAGGTGAAATCGCCCTTCTGCTGAATGGTAAACCGATAACCGTGACTCGCGGCACATACGTTCGGGCTACAAACAAAACGATTGATACCCAACGCCCGCTCGATACCTCGGATGTGATCTCTGCGCTGCTGATTCCCGAAAAAACCTTTCGACTCTCAGGCCCACCTGTGCCGGAGCTGCAAATATCTGAACCAGCGCCTGTCAACGCCACCCCAAAAGACAAAGTCAGTCTAACGCCCAATCGACCTTCACCCAAAAATATTTCCCGATTGCACCCCGCCCCACAACTGCCCTCGCCTGTTGCCCGGGATACTGCAGAATCCTCGTTCCAGCTGCCACCCGAGGACGACATGCAGATTGAACAGCAGGTAGCCCAAAAACAGCCTGATTCCGATGCGGCAACGTCGCCGCCAGCGGAACAGCTGCTCCAGGATGCGTGCGATAGTCTGAAACGCGGCGACCACGAAAAAGGGAAAGCCAAAATCCGCGACTATCTCGAAGCGCATCCCAAAGACCGCTACTGGGAACACGTGCACACCATTTTTGAATAACCTCAACTTTTTTTTGAACAATCCATAAAACCTTTTGTGCAGTGCCGGCGACAAAGAGAGCAGAGAGCAAAAAACTGTTTCGCGAAAGGAAAAAACCATGAAAAAATTTATCTCCGTATCGGTTGCATTCATTTTATTCACTCTGGGCGTTGCTGCTTTGGCACAGGACGCCCCTGACACCACCGAGTACAGATTCGACGATGACGTGGTGCAGGGTGATTTGATTTCCCCGGACGGGATTGTACTTGTCGGAAGGAAAAAGGATGCCTCCGGAAGTCTCGTTAAGGTCCGCAAACATTTTGTGCCTGAGATGCTCAAAAGCGTTGAACGTATCTGAATCTGCCTTCCTGTTCCGGTGCCAGTCGCAAATATCTCAAAATAAATGAAAAATTTGGGTGGAATCCAATGAAAAACCAATTAAAAATGAAACACCTGGAAAACACGAACCATTGGAGAACGCAATGAAAGCAAAACTGTTCTGGATCCTCCCGGTCCTTCTCCTTGCTGCCTGCGGTGGCAGAAACATGTCTCAAACCGCTTCAGCCGACGCCGCCTACGAGCCGGCGCAGAGTTATCCGGAGGAAAGCGCGGGTGGGCAGGCTTATCCGCAGGCAGCACCGGCTCCCTGGAATACCGAGTATGAAGAGGGGTATGCCGATGATGCATCGCCGGATATGGCAGGCATTGAAATGGATGGGGGTGACGTGGTGGAGTCGTCTTTCAGCGGCGTAAAAAAATCCGATTCACAAATGTCCCGGGAATCGGTTAAGCCGCCCGGTTCCTCCGGAACAAAAATGCAGCAGCAACCAACCAGTGGAGACAGACAGGCCAAAGGACCAGCGCCGGATGGCCCAATGATTGTTTACAACGGTTATCTCCATTTACGGGTGCGCCGTCTGATGGATGCACTGGATGACATTTCGAAAATAACAAAGGACCACGGCGGGTATGTGGATTCCATGACTCAGCGGTCCATTGTGGTGCGTATTCCTGGCAAGGACTTTGACGCACTGCTGACCATATTTGCAAAATTGGGAGACGTGCTGTCACGGGAGATTTCAGCGGTGGAAGTGACTGAGCAATACACCGATCTGACATCACGGCTGGCTGTGGCAAAGGAAACCCGTGACCGATTGCTGTCATTGCTCGAAAAAGTGTCCAAAGCTGAAGAGCGATTGCGAATACTCGAAGAAATCAAACGGTTGTCCGAAGAGATGGAATCCATAAAATCAACTTTGTCGACGCTCGAAACCCTGCTCAAATATTTCACGGTGACCATTGATTTAACACCTATTCTCCAGGACGAGACATCCATTCAGCACCAGTCGCCATTCGCATGGATACAGGAACTGAGCCCCCACCGCACTACCCTGTTTGGCGCGGTGGACAGTATGCGCATGACATTGCCTCGCGATTTTGTCTTCTTCTCCAAGTCTGATGATTACCGGGCGCAATCGGCAGATACCACTGTTGTCCGTGGTGGCATCATGGAAAACGATCCCAGGGGCGACAATACCTTCTGGGCTGATGCCATCGCCTACGAAATGACTGGGCGCAGCGAAGCACTGGAAGAAAAAGGCGTGGCGAAAGGTAAAAACGGCAGTGTCTCGTGGCTTATTTTTAAAAACGATGATCTTCAACCCCGTTGGTATCTGGTTGGCGTACACGTCCATGGCGACAGCATATATGTAGTGGAGGTATTCTTTCCCAACGAGGAGTCGTACAAATCACACAGGGACGATCTGCTGAAGTCACTGGACACATTTGAGGTGCGCCAATGAGATATTTACAGATTTTTGCAGTCAATCTCGCTGTTACACTTTTCACCTCGGCCCTTTTGGCGCAATCCAGAGAGCCCCAGCCGACCGGCGACCGCGGCGTGACGGCCCTCGCTGAGGCTGATGCAACCACGGCGTCCAAAAAAAACAATGACGCCGATGCACAGGAATCCCGAGATGAGATTGATGCCCGACTGGAATCGATTAAAACCACGATGGTGTTAAAGGTCATCAACCCGGACGACGCCCGGAACGCCATAAAAAAAATGGCTGCAGAGATGGGCGGATATGCGACGCATTTAAACGATTCGTCAATAACACTTAAAATTCCCCCTGCTAAAATGGCTGACGCTTTGGTGGATTTTGCCCGTCAGGGCATCGTTGTGGAGAAAACCATTGTGCGCCAGGATCTGACTCTCGAAATCGCACAGCTGGAAGGCAAGCTAAGCAGTCAAAAGGAAATTCTCACCAAACTGCGCGAATTTTTCGATGACTCCGATTTTGCCGCCACCCTCGACATCGAACGCAGCATGAGCGGACTGGTCCGCGAAATTGAAAGCGTGAAGGGAAGACTCAGATTTTTAAAGGAACAATCTCAATGGGCGGTCGTCCAGATATTTTTCAAGTTCAGGGAGCGGGAAAGGGTACTGTACGTGGCATCACCGTTTGACTGGCTGAACAGCGCCAATCTGAACGCATTCCTGGAGGAGTTTTAAGTATGATTATCCGCACCATTAATTGCCAGGGGGCGGACCGCCGTGTCTGCCCTGTCAGACCTCTTCGGACTTCAGTTGTTTCTGTCAGCACTCATCGTACTGCAGATTCCCTTCATGTCCGGTCTGTAAACACAATCAGGCAGCATCCGAATCGGTCCAGTTGGCATATCGCTGCCCTTGTATTGCTGGCCTGCATCTTTTCCGCATGTGGCGGGGTCACCTATACCATGGACGCGCCAAAACAGTTTAAACGGTTTGATGACGCCGACACCTACAAATACATCACCGCGAACGGTGTGATGCTAAAGGCGCGAGAAGTGGACAACTATCCCAAAGCGGCGCTGTCGTTCTGGAAAGACGCCACGCAAAAGCACCTTGAAAAAGTTGGCTACATCCACAGCGACACCGTCTGTTTTAAGACCAAACATGGTCTGGATGGCTGCACCCTGACCTTCGCGCTCCCCCATGGGGCTGAGGACTGGATTTTCCAGGAAACCATTTTTGTTGTCAGCGACACACTGGTTTTGGTAGAAGCAGCAGGTGAGTTTAACAAATTCAAAGCCATCGAGCCGGATTTGGCGGCAGCGTTAAAAACGTTCTCCCCGAATATCTGAATCAGATTTGACGATGGCAAACAGACAGGTAAACAATGACTGACAACCCATCAGTTTCACAAACCCGTATCCGAGTCATAAAAGCGATTGTCACTGTTCTGGTCGTCGCTGGCGCCATCACCTGGCTCGTGGTATCGAGCTTTGACGAAAACATGATTTACTACAAAACAGTGCAGGAGGCATTGAACGAACGGAGTCAATTTGAAAAAACCCCGGTGCGTATCAACGGACTTCTAGTTCCTGACTCGGTGAAACAAAAACCAGGTACCAACCAGTTCAAATTTCAGCTCGAAAAAAACGACGCCATTTTGGAGATTGAGTATGCGGGCATTTTGCCGGATACCATGCGAGAAGGTAAGGAGCTGGTTGTGGAAGGTACCCTTGTGCCAGGCAAAAACGTTCTCAGTGCAACCGAAATTCTCACCAAATGCCCCTCCAAATATGAAAAAGAAGCCCAGAGCAGAAACAATTGACTGCGATCAGGCAAATTCTGTTCATCGCCGCATTGCCATTTGAAGCGGCATCGGTTCGGCGACATCTTGATATGGCGCCAAGCAACGGCGTGCTTTCTGCATTTACCAATCCGCCTTATCATCTGGTAGTCTCCGGTGTGGGCAAGGCACACGCCGCCGCGGCCACTGGCGCGCTGTGCAGTCAGTTCGACCCCGATGCGATTGGCGCGGTGGTCAACATCGGCGTTGCCGGCGCCGTGTCAGATGCAATTCCCATCGGCAGCACCTGGCTCATCAATCAAATACACGACGCGGCGACTGCCCGATCGTACTACCCGGATATGCTGGCCACCCATCAGTTAAATGAAACCCAGGTGACCACCTTTGACAGGCCTGTTTCCAGTACCGTCAATGCGCCCAAAGGCGGTCTGGTCGATATGGAAGCCAGCGCTTTTTTTGAAGCGGCATCCATGTTCGTTGGCCCGGAAAAAATCATCTGCGTCAAAGTGGTATCAGATGTTCTGCAACACCCTCCCCGCATCAGTACAAAACAAATGAGCGCGGCCATTGAATCGGCAATGCCCAACATCCTTACCGTTGTTCACAACAGCTGCGCGTGTATCGCTCAAAACCCGGCAATGTCGCTCAATGAATCCCACCACGAGTACATGGCTGGAATATCCAAAGCATTAAGACTGACGCGCACACAGCAGATACAGCTTCATCAGGCGGTAACGAGATTCATTCACATGCATCCTTCCACTCCGCTGCCGGCGTTTATCCCTCAACAAATAAAATCTTCAAGAGAGAGGAATCACTGTTTTGCAGAGCTCCAGCAAGAGTTGCTTCGCTAAGCCGCTGTCACATATTTACATTGAGCATGCCATCGCCACCCACCCTCGGACGGTTTCCCTGGTGCATCGCTTTCCAGATGCACAGAATGTGTATATTGACAGCTACAAACATGTATTCAATCGCAGCCACCAGAATTTTGACCTCCAAAAAAAAACGCCCAAACTGATTCTGGCACAAAAACAGGTCCCCCACGTTTATCCATTCTCCGAAAAATGCCAAATGGCGGCATTTGAAAAAGCCGTGTATGTCACACCAGTTCTGGGATGTCGCTTCGATTGCGACTTTTGCTTTTTGCATGGCATGTACAACAGTGCCAATCCGGTAATTTTTGTAAATATCGAAGAAATGCAGACAGAACTTTCACAGAAAGCCGCAGAGTCGAACACACCGTTGTTTGTCAGCCTGTCCTACGAAACCGACCTCCTTGCGCTCGAACCCATTTGCGAAATGCTGCCCGACTGGATTGCGTTTAGCCGCAGATCGCCAAACCTTT
This sequence comes from Deltaproteobacteria bacterium, assembly GCA_016937015.1. Classification (GTDB taxonomy): domain Bacteria; phylum Myxococcota_A; class Polyangia; order JAAYKL01; family JAAYKL01; genus JAFGXQ01. Next base: position 27,036 of record JAFGWT010000062.1, read on the forward strand.
TTTTTGAATGTCGCACCCGAAGCGGACTGTTTCAAAAAATCGCAAAGGAGAAACCCCAGCAAAACTTTTTGTTGTCGTGGTCACTTAATCCGGACGAAATCATCACACAGTTCGAGCACGGCGCACCCAATCTAAATAGCCGCTTGCGTGCCGCACGCCAGGCATTGGCGGCCGGATGGCCAGTACGACTCTGTTTTGATCCGATAATTCCCATTCCAGACTGGCAATCCAGTTACAGGCGCCTGTTTAAACACGTCTTCGACACATTGCCCGCCAGGCAGCTGTACGATGTGACAACCGGCCCCTTTAGAATGGGCAGCGACTTTTTCAAACGTATTCGCAAACAACGGCCTTGGTGCGACCTGTACTATAAAGAGATGATTATTGGCACTGACAGTTTCAATAATGTTATAGTGGAAGGACTGCAACAATATGTTCCCATGGAAAAGGTGGTCATATGGAAGTCGCAATTATAACCGGAGCATCCAGAGGGATTGGACTGGAAATAGCCAAAAGACTGGTTTCCGCCGGATATGAAACCTTTGGTCTCGCCAGACAGTTTGACACCTGCGATCTGACATCTGAGCTGTTTCACCCAATCGTTTGTGACATCACCAATCTGAGTGAACTGACTGTCGCCGCCAGCCAGATTGTACGGGAAAAAAAGCGGGTGGATGTGCTGGTCAACAATGCAGGCGTTGGGATTTTTGGTCCATTGGACAGTTTAAAAATAAGCGACATTGACATAATGGTTCGCACCAATGTGACCGCCCCATTTGTGCTGACGTCGGAACTGTTGTTCTGGCTGCGAAAAAGCAGCGGCTACGTCATTAATATCGCATCCACCGCCGCACTGAAAACGCAGGCTCAAGGCGCAATTTACAGCGCGACCAAATCGGCGCTGTTGCATTTTGGAGACTGCCTGTTTGAAGAGACCCGAAAACAGGGGGTACGCGTGACGACCATCTGTCCGGACATCACCGGAGAAACAGATTTTTATCAACACAATTACTTCGCGCCGTCCGAAAACGAAGATACATTCATTCTGCCAGGTTGCGTTGCGGATGCAGTAATAAATGTCCTCAATCAGCGTCCGGGCACTGTGGTCTCACAGATTGTGGTGCAGGCCCAACGTTTTCAAATTACAAAACGCCCGCCATCTTCCTGAAATTTTTAAAGTAGTACTGCAGCGTTGTATCTGACAGCCCGCCCTGATCATATACCAGTGAGGCGGAATAAAAAGTATTTGCATCCAGATGGCGATAAAAGTCCTTCGCCAGTCTTTGTTCAGCCACCAGTTGGGTATAGAGTCGGGTACCGGGGAACGGAAAAAGAGATGACAGCAGAACCCAATCCGGTGCGATGTCACGGCAAAAGTCAACGGATTCCCGAAGATGCGCTTCAGTTTCGTCGGGCAATCCAATCATGAACGTTGCCACAATCTTTATGTGCTGCTGTTTTAGCAACCCCACCTTGTACATAATTTCTTCATTGGAAACAGACTTGCCAAGCGCTTTTTTTCGCATGCGTTCGTTTCCGCACTCAATTCCTGTCAGCACGCGGTAGCACCCTGCCTGCCGCAGAATTTTCACAATATTTTCATCAATATCCTGAATATGTACATTGCACCAGAATGGCCGGTTGATCTCTCGCCTGAACACATCGGCAAATTCGGTCAGCCAGTCGACATCCATAGTGAAAATATCATCATGAAATCCAATAACGCCGTTGTACTGATAAAGCGCCGTGGCAGCATTTATTTCCTGAACAACGGATTGAACCGTTCGTCGCCGAATCATCGCCTTCCCCTGAAGTTTGATGAGTCTCGGATTCAAACAGAAACGGCAGCCGTATCTGCATCCTCTGGTCGCCATAAACTCCATGCCCACCAACCTGCCTGCTTTTGTGGCCAGGACATCCTGATACGGAAAAAATACCCGGTCCGGGAAAGGCAGCGAATCGAGATCCGCCACCATGCAACCGGTGGCGTTCTGATTCAGTTTGCCATTGGACTGAAAATACAGATTCGGCACATTATCCAGCGTCCCTCCGGTTTCCATCCAGTCTGCTATTGCGCCTGTGGCGAGTTCACCCTCCCCGGCACACACGCCGGTGACACCTTCTTCCATGGCAAGAACTTCCGGCAAGGCAATGGCATGGGGGCCGCCTACAAACACGGGAAGTCTATGCTTCCAGTATTGCTGTAAGACACGACTGAACAATGGATACCCTGTGGTGCACAGATATACAAACACTGCGTCACAGTCCATCACCGCCTCAAGTGTTTGAGTATCATCCAAATTATCTATATTGAATAAAACCGTCTGATGGTTTAACTCTTTTAGAATAGCGGAGATGGAACCGAGTCCCTGGCTATATCCCAGATAATTGGCAACATCACGCGGCGGAACAAAATTAACCAGTGCGAACCGTTTCATGCGTTCTTCCTATTTGAAACGCCACCAAAAGGAAAGACTTTTGACAGTAAACCAGCTCACATATTTTGGTATCCTTCGCGCTCCCACCAGTTGGGCCAAAGTCTGCCGCGAACTGGTCAACGCTCTGGCTCACATGAAGCTGGACCTCAACATTTTTGAGCGAAAAGGATTTCTCTATGATTCAAACTTCGCCATCGCGGATGAGGTGGAATCGCGCATCACCAATCAGTTTCGCAACGACGTGGTATTCACGTTCGAGCATCCATCCACCTACCACATGCTTGAAGGCCGTTACAAAGTAGGGATTTTGACCTATGAAAGCACCGTTGTCCCCCCACTCTGGATAGAAGAGGCAAACAAACATCTCGACCTGCTGCTGGTCTCGTCCACATTCTGCCGTGATATTTTCGTGCAGTGCGGCATGGACGACGAAAAAATCGACATTCTTCACTACGGGTATAACCCCGAAATATACACACCGACAGGGCCGGCGATGGACCTGTCAAGAGAGACCGACAGGAACTTTAAATTTTTGGCGGTGGCATCACCCCACAAGCGAAAAGGGCTCGAGACCCTTCTGCAGGCATACCGCAATGCCTTTACCGCTGACGATGACGTCGTGCTTATCGTCAAAATCAACTACATCCCCAAAAAACGGGGCAAACCGTTTGAGTATCGAGACATTCACGGGATGTTTGATACGTTTAAAAAAGATCGCTCTGCGCCGCAGGTGATACTCATGGATACATTCTTTTCGGAACATGACATTGCCGCATTGTACCGCAGTGCGGATTGTCTGGTCTCAGCGACACGCGGAGAGGGTTTTGGCATGGTTTATCTCGAGGCGCTGGCATGCGGTTTGCCGGTAATGGTCACAGGCTGGAGCGGCCACATGGACTTTCTCAATCACGAAAACGCAACGCTTATCGACTATCAATTGCGCACTGCAGGTGAAATCCAATACGATTGCAACTCCCAAAAAGCCAGAATCGCCGAGCCCGACGTGCATGACTTCAGCCGGAAACTGTTTTTGGCGATGAAAAATCCAAGGACTATCCGCTATGCGCCCGCCGATCGAAAATTCGAATGGCACAATCTGGCAAATCATTTCCTCGATACCATCTCAAAGCGGATTGCACAGACGCCAGTCAGTTGATTGCATTTTCCTTAAGACACGAAAAATATTGTCTATCTTCGGTAAGAATATGCTGCACCACCACCTCAACTGCCAAAAAGTCGACCAGCGTTTCAAATGGCAATTCTTTTCTGTTCGCGGCATTGCGTAACTGTGACGCCCGAATGAGCAGTCGCTGATGTCTCTCCGCATGCGCATCGCGCAATGGCCATTTCTGTTGTTCGAGAATCTGCTCTTCATGAGTGAAATGCTCTGAAATATCGTTAATTAATATTTCGAGTGCGCCAAAAAACTGAGCGGGTTGGTGCTCCTGTGTCATCGCGGCATTGATCACCTGATTGGCCAATTCAAACAGATTCCGATGCTCCGCATCGAGTACAGGGTCTCCACTCTCGAAAATACTGCGCCATGACAGAACAAGTGGTGAATCCTGTTCGGGTGACGCCCAGGAGACAACCCGCGAATCCTTATCGGGAAATGAGAGCATCTCGACCCTGTTGCGCCCTGCCCGCTTGGCCTGATACATTGTGTCATCACTGAGTCGCATGAGTTCATGCTCACTGTCAGCATGATCCGGAAAGAGCGCTACCCCAATACTGGCCGAAATCTGCAGGGGCCCGCAATTGGTGAAATGAAAAGGCTTTTGAACAGCGATACGAACCCGTTCGGCTATTACCATCGCATCCGCCGGGTCTGCCAAATCCGGCAGCAGGATAACGAACTCGTCCCCCCCCATTCGCGCCGCGGTGTCGTAGGCCCTCAGAGTTTCAAGCAGTCTGTTGGCCACCTCAGACAAGAGTCTGTCGCCTATGTGATGGCCAAGTTCATCGTTTACCGGCTTGAAATCATCCAAATCAATAAACAGAAGTGCGATTCGTCGATGTCTGCGCCTGGCATGACGTATCGCCTGTCGCAAACGGTCATAAAGAAGCCTGCGATTGGGAAGTCTGGTCAATCCATCGTAAAATGCGAGTCTTCTGAGCTCATCCTCCGCACGCTTTCTTTCCGTTATGTCGTGGGTAACCCCCAGCAACGCTGACGGATTGCCACTGTCGTCGGGATGTATCGATACCACCAACTCAACGTCCACCACGTGCCCATCCTTATGCAACTGCTGAGTTTCAATCGACCGATACTCCTCTCTGTTCAGATTTCTATCCCAATTTTTCAGCGCATCTTCCAGCATTCCCTTCACTCGATTTTTTTCACCATCTGTAAACGCTGCCCACGGAGACTGCGCCACCGCTTCGTCTGGTGACATCCCCCGCAATTTGGCAACTGCCGGACTCACATAGGTCAAACGCTGACTCGGAATATCCATCATCCAAATCACATCATGATTATGCTCTGCAATAAAACGAAAGCGTTCTTCGCTCTCTCTAAGTTCCAACGTACGTTCATCTACGATTTTTTCCAGATTCTCACGATACGCAGCCAGCTCTCCAGCTGCCCGTCGCTGTCGCGTCACATCGACCGTTGCGATAACATAGGACTGCGGATTAACGCCCCGGCCATTTATCAGTTCCACATATAAATCAACCCAAACCAGCTTTTCATGATTCCCCCGACACGGCTCAATCAGCACATAGCGGTTATCGCGGCTGCCGGCAAAACAGTCTTCGCCAAAGAGTTTGTTGCGGGCGGTATCTGAAAAAAAAATGTCGCCAAAGTGAAAACCAGGCGCCATTACCGCTTCATGGGTGTACCCAAGCATCTGACAAAACGCTTCGTTCGCATGAAGCATGCGCCCTTTGCAATCCACATGGACAAGTCCCACCGCTGTGTTCTCAAAAACCGCCCGAAAGAGCTCCTCGCTGCCAGCGAGTCGCTGAGTGACCTTTCGGATGCTGAACATCAAAATTGTCAGCAGCCCAATAACAGCGATGGAAGCGACCAGCAGCACCAACTGAATTCGTCCCACAGTGGCAGTCTTCAACTCAAATATCTGATGGATTGCGAGAAGGCTCATGCATGTCACTAAAAATTCTCATACAAAAGTGTGTGCCCAAATAACTGTGAGTCAATTAAAGGAAAATGATTTTCGCCGCTCTCGAGGGAATGAAAATCCTTCGGCAGTTCATTTGCAGCGAACTCGAAATGATCTACATAAGATTAATCTTAAGCCTCAAAAAATTCAAAAATAGAATAACTTTACGTTGTCATTTTTCTTTCAGGTATCGGCAGATTATTTTCTTACCAAATCAGACATTTTCGGATATGTTCCCGGCCAGTAACAACAATCTTTTTGGGAGGAAAGAATGCGTAGTAGAATTACAGCAGCAATAACGATGTTTATCCTGTTTGCCAGCCATATCGCACTGGCAGAGGACGGCAGTGATAATTCGCAAAGCAATGTTGCCTATCCCCGGGCCGGCAATCTGGCCCTTGGATTTGAAATTACTGACTTTCAGAATGATTATGGTCTGGGGCTGAACTTAACCACACCTTATTTTTTCAAAGATACTATGTCTGTTCGATTGCACGGTGGTATTGCGTGGTTTGAAGGCGTGGCCGCCGATGAGGCGCTCAACGATATGGACTCTCAGTGGATAAAATACTTTCCTGTTCGCCTGGGATGGGTTATCTCCGTGGGCCTTGGCAGCGGTCTGACCAGGCTGTATGCGGAAGCGGGCGGCCTCATTTATCTTGGGGCCAAAGACATTGCGAAAGACATTGTGGTTGGTGGATATGGACAATTTGGATTTGAATTTTTCCCGGCAATACTGTCTCCCGTATCATATTTCTTTCAGGCTGGCGGCATGGGTTCAAGCGGAAAAGGTACGGAAATCATGACTGAGCCAAGTGTTGGAAACGGTTTTATGATGGAAGTTGGTTTCAGATGGTACCCCAGATAACGAAGAAGGGTTTTTTGGAATGACATCGTCTGCGGTTCTTGCAATTGAAACTGCCAACCAAACAACACATATTACCCCACCGGGAAGTGGGCTGGTGATTGGCAGTGCCCATACCAGTGGCCTTCGCATTTCCGATAGCAGCATCCTGCCGGAGCATGCACGACTCTACAGGGATCCATTTGGCCGGTGGATTATCGAATCGGTACACAAGGAAGTGTTGATCAATGTCAATGGGAGACCCGGTGTTGCATTTTCAATTCAATCCGGCGACAGAATCCGTCTTGGAAAGAGTACACTTCGCCTGATAGACAACACAGATGCAAGCATTATCCCCAATGCGGTCATATCAACGCCGGTGAAAATAGACGAATCCAGCAGACCACAGAACCTCATGAACGAGGCTGAATGCTTTGTTGAATTTTCAAGAAACCGTCTTGAAGAACTTGATCGCATTGCGGATTGTCTCGCCAGGCTAACCGAAGCACAGGGACTCTATTCAACTGTTTGCGAACTCCTCAGCGAACCGCTCGACACGGTAACGCTTGTTGTTAAGGTCCCCAAAGACGAACACGTATCTGTAAAAAAATCAAGAGTACTGTGCCAGCGTGGAAAACTGATACACCCATATCATCACTCGTCTTCTCCAGCATTGCAAAGTATGCAGAATATCCATTTGTCCCGGACAGTATTGGAATCGGTGCGTAAAATCCGCAAGGCATTTATGGCCACTTCCATACTTGACGCAAACAGCGACAACGACGCGCGCCTGTCGTTTATTGATGATACCGCACCGCGAATGGTTCTTGCCGCACCGATTGCTGAAACATCCACGGGAATCGATATGCTATACATTGACCAACCGGCAATGGCCTTCAGAGGGGATGCGCTGGGATTCTTTGCAGTGGTTGCGCGCATGATCAGCTTAAGTCGAAAAAGTCTGATTATGGCCGAATACAAAGCGGAGCGCACAGCACTGAACAATCAATTGAATACCGCTCTCGAAATACAATCAAATTTGATGCCGCAGAACCTCAACCTGTTTGAGGAAGTAGAAGTTGCTCTCTACTATAAACCCGCTGGTTGGGTCGGCGGTGATTATTGCGATTTGTACAAAACATCAGACAACAGACTGATGTTTGCCGTTGGTGACGTGTCTGGCAAGGGCATGCCAGCTGCAATGGTGATGGCAAACGTGCATTCCATGATTCGCTCCATGCTGCTCTTCAGTAACGAACCGACCACCATCGTTGAAAAAATCAACACGATGCTCTGCGACACACTGCTTGATGGCATGTTCGTCACTCTTATACTCGGATTTATTGATCCCCGGACCGGTGATTTTGAATACGTCAATGCGGGCCATGAGTTGCCGCTGAAAATAAGTGGCCACAATGATGTCGAAGTACTCGGCTGTCCAGTCAATATGCCCCTTGGTATTTCCCCCAATACTTTTACAGCACAAACCGCGAAGCTCAGTGAGGGCGATGGTCTGTTTGTGTTCAGCGATGGCATCACGGACACATTCGCCCCCAATGAACAGCGATACGGATACGACCGACTACTGGCCGCCATCAGCGCCGCAGCCCATCAGGATTGTCAGGCCATAATCAATCGCGTGGTCCATTCGATAACTCAATTTCGACAGAATCACCCGTTGGGAGATGATGCGACGGCGCTGATACTGAAACGACAAAAAAGCTGAGTTGATGGATGTGAGTGGTTGAAAAAGAGTGAGTGGGCAATAGCCTTATGCGCCATCAGACTCACGTTCTTCGAGGATACGAATCACCTTTTTTGTAATTTTATCCAGCGGCAGGACATGATCCACGCCGCCAAAATCGATGGCCACCTTCGGCATGCCAAAGACCACACAGCTTTCTTCATCCTGTGCAATATTTGTGGCACCCTCGTTTTTCATTTCAAGCATACCTCTGGCGCCATCGCCGCCCATACCGGTTAAAATGATGCCAATTGCATTTTTGCCAGCCGTTTTGCTGACAGAACGAAACATCACATCCACGGATGGTTTATGCTGATTTACCAATGGTCCGTCCTTTACGTCCACATAGTACCTTGCGCCAGAACGTCGGAGGAGCAGATGTTTGCTTCCAGGGGCAATCAATCCAACCCCTGGTACTACGGAATCCCCTGTAACTGCCTCCTTTACCTGCATTGCAGAAACGGAATTCAATCTTTCAGCAAAGGACTTTGTAAATCCTGGCGGCATATGCTGCGATACAATGACACCAGGGAAATTGGCGGGAAACGTTCTAAACAGATGATCCAGCGCAACGGTGCCACCGGTTGATGAACCAATCGCCACAACCTGATTGGTTGTGCGCGACAACGCTTTTGCACTCAGAACATCTCCCTTGCCAGGATCGGGCAATTTTTTCTGACGAACAGAAACAGTGGCCGCGATTTTAATTTTTTCAATTAATTCAGTTGCCATATCGCCCACTGTGTATGCGGCGCCAGGTTTGGTCATCACATCAACCGCACCGTACGACAGTGCATCCAGCGCCAACTGCGATCCCTTATTTGTCAAAGAAGATACGACGATGACGGGCGTAGGCATAAAGCGCATTATTTTTGACAGAAAAGTCACCCCGTCCATACGCGGCATTTCCACGTCAAGGGTAATAACATCCGGCTTTTCCCTCACAATAATATCGCGGGCTACATACGGATTCGGGGCCGCACCAATGATCTCAATTTCGGGATCCTTTGATAGCTCCTGAGTGAAAACACTGCGAACGACCGCAGAATCATCAACTATGAGTACTCGAATCATTTTTAGCCTGATTCAGTTTTCCATCTTAATTTCCGGAAACAAAAATGTCTATTCTGTTCCCCTCTTCGTCTTCAAGGATGGCATTGCACCGTGACGAATTCAACGCAGCCATTTCTTCTGCGGCGGTCAGGCTAACAGTGGACGGAATCCCCAATCGGCAATGATTCTGTCCGCCCAACCAGCGCTCCAGGAACACGCCACATACAATATTAAGGATTTCAGAAACAGCTTCCACCGATTTCTCTTCAGCATCCTCGTCGCTCGGTTCAATTCCAAGCAGATTGGCGGCAACGGTTTTGGCAGTAATTTTGTCAACAGCAAGCGAGAGGATGCCATCTTCCTGGCCGTTATAGTGAATGGACGATTTGAGAATATCCGAATTGAATTGCAGCGATTCATCGGCTACCTCGGTGAAAATAAAAGCGGCATCCTCCAACACCTCTGACAATGTTTCAAACAGAAGTTCTGAATTCAAGTTAGATTCCATATTCTACTCCTGATTTCCGAGCAGTTTGTCCACTACGCTCTTCATTTTCTCGGGTTTAAACGGCTTGTTGATAAAACCGGATACACCAACAGAGCTTAACCACTTCAATACATCCTCATTGCGCTCAGATGAAATTACAACCACCGGAATGTTATCGATCATTTGATTGTCCACCATCTCCTGAATCATCTCGCGACCGTCCATTTCGGGCATATTTAAATCTGCAAACACCATATCCACCCAGTTGTCGTCCAAAACATCCAGAGCGGCACGTCCGTTCGAAGCTTCGAAAATATCCCCAATTTCAAGTCCGGACATTGTGAGACATTTGGCAACCACCGACCTGATAATCGGAGAATCATCAACTACTAAAAAATTGTATGCCATTTAAAACTCCCCAGTTTTACTTAAACATTTCTCCCATTTCGCGAATCTGTTCTTCTGTATCACTGCCAACAGCTTCAATGGAATGAACATTGAATCCCAGTCTGGACGCCACGCGAGGGTCCACTGCGCGCGCCAACTCTCCCACATCAGCCCCATAGCCAAACATATGTGCCATGCAGTCGGCCAGGTGAACCAAATCCACCAACGCGTTATCTACATTTTTCATTGTTTCTGGATTATGATGCCATCGAGCAGTCCAGATAACAGAGTCAGGCAAATCCCACTGTTTCGCGATTTCCTCACCCACTTCACTATGGTCAGTCCCCAGCATCTCTTTTTCCGCTTCAGAAAATGACATTTCCTCTGCAGAAAGCTTACTGAGTAATTCGCTTTGTTCATCTTCCAAAAACTGGCCAATCGCAAGCTTTCCCAAATCATGCAGTAACCCGGCTGTGAAAAGCAGTCCAGGTGCCTTGATATGCAACTCGACGGCGAGACGTTCAGCCAACACCGCCACCGCGATACTATGCAGCCAAAACTGCGAAGACTCAATACGATAGCCCGGTATGTGTGATGGAATAACTCTGGAGAAAGCGGCACTGGCAGCAATCTCAAATACGCGCTTATTGCCGAGTAAGGTAATCGCCTGCCTGACAGAAGTCACTTCCCGACGTAAACCAAAATACGCGGAATTGGCCAGACGTAACAGATTGGCGGTCAACGACGGATCTGGTTTGATTACCGCTTCGAAATCTCTTGCAGATGCAGATGGATCTGCAATCAGTTTTGAGAGTTGCGCGACAGCAGTTGGCAACGTTGGAAGACTCTCTATTTTTCTTAATACCTGTTCTTTCGAAATCATAGCACTTCCTCAACGCCTTTCACTTTTATCGTCACCCGCCCATCTGCAATACGCAATTTGGCTGTTCTTGATTTGGCGCCCCCGACGTCCTCCGCAGAAACAATAATATTGTTTTTCCAAAACATTTTACGCATGACTGTATAATTTCGCTTTCCAATATTAAACGTTCCCTTGTCATCGTACAATTGTCCCCCCCCCGCAACCTTCACAATAATATTTTCTTTTCTACAGCCGAGTTCATACATTTTTTCAAACAATTTCGGAATGCCGGTATCTGCGAACATTGCCGGATTGTTAGCCGCTTTCTCGGGAGACTTATTCGATAGCGGCAGCATGTAATGAATCATACCCCCACAACGCTGCACTGGGTCGTACAATATCACTGCGATGCAGGATCCCAGAGCGTATGTTACCAATGTGCTCCCAATATCATTTGATATCTTCATATCGGCGATATCAACAGTGATCAGTGTTTCCGCTTTGCCTTTTGCCATCATTTCAGGCGCCATTTGCATCGTCAACTAACCTTTCTATAAACCGATGGTTTGACTGCCTTTAATCCGGTTGTCAGCCCAGCCAAAGTTTCGGAATGCCCGATTATGAGAAGCCCTTCCGGCTTAATCAGGCGCTCGACTTCACTAATCAATCGCTGCCTCACGACGCGGTCAAAATAAATCATCACATTGCGGCAAAAAACCACATCCAGAGGCCCTTTCATTGGATATGGCGGCGTAGCGAGATTAAGTCTTTTAAATATAAGCAGGTCTCTGATACCTGGCTTTGCCCGATACCATTTTTCATCGCCTTTATCCGTCTGCAACTGCTCGAAATAATTCATTCGCTGCTGACGAGAAAGCGCTTCAAGTGCTTTTTCAGGATACTCACCGGCAGAAGCGGTTTTAAGGACGGTAGTGTTTATATCTGTCGCAAGGATTCTGACGTCGGGCAAAGCAGCGCCGAATGTATCAGCAACTGTAATCGCCAGACTGTAGGGCTCCTCACCACTTGACGAAGCCGCGCACCAGATGCGAAACTTTTCACATCCATTTTTTTTCCAATGAATCAATTCACTCTCGAGTAATTCGAAATGACTCTTTTCACGCATAAAGTGCGTAAAATTCGTTGATATGGCATCCAGAAAGTGAATCAGTTCGTCGCCATTGTGTTCAGATTCGAGATACTGCAAATAGTCTCTCACGTTCGGTATGTTCAAGGCACGCTGCCGTTTTGCAACACGCGCGGAAACGAGTTCTTTTTTTTGCTCTCCCAGACTGATACCGGCTCTCTCGTATGCGATGTCCCGAAATCGATTAAAAATATTTTGTTGCATTTTCCAAAACCCGTCGTTGTTCAATAACTTTAACGACAGAAAGCCGATTTTGATTAAGAGTGGAAAAGATTCATTCATGAACTTTTATTATTTAGTTTTATTATCAGGTGCCGTTTATGTAAAATGCCAGATGTAACATCAAACTGGGGGTATCCAATGTCATTAGTACTGGTTGCAGAAGACGATGTTGTATCGAGACTATTGATCTCGGAAACAATTAAAAAGCTTGGACATGTGCCAATAAAAGCCGGCAATGGTAAAACGGCCTTTGAGTTTCTGGAAGAAAATCCCGATGACATAAAGGTAATTGTGACCGATCTGATGATGCCGGAAATGGATGGGTATCAACTCATACAAAAAATAAACGGGGATTCCCGTTACAAAAATATACCGATAATCGTTCAGTCCGCTTATCTTGGCGTGAAAGCAACTGCGCGATTAATGGAGGAAGGCATAGAGTACGTGATGCCCAAACCGATTAACACCCAGGACCTTGAGCATTACCTGCGCATCCTCCTAAACGAAGATGGCAATGGCGTAAACAGCTCAAACTGAAAATCACCACTGCATTTATTTTTGAAATAATTGCGAATCGCTTCACGCGGGCTGTTCAGACGCTAACTGTTCGTCCTCGGATGCTGCCAACTGGGCCGAAGCGACGGCATCGGCCGCATTTACGCTGCTCTGTTTAGCGTAGCTGTCATATCGCTCGCCAATCTGATCCACATTGACAATCAGTCCAACACGTCCGTCAGACAAAATGGCAGCCCCAGATACGAATCTGGTATTCTGCAAATTGTCCCCAAGTGTCTTGATAACAACCTGTTGCTGAGTGACGACCGAATCCACAAAAATGCCTATCCGTTGCCCAACCCCCTCAACCACCACCACAATCCCTTCCGTTGGGTCGGTGATCGCCCCCTGAATGCTGAAAAGCTGAGACAACCGCAAGAACGGCATAATTTCACCGCGAACATTGATCAGCTCGCCGGATTCGGCGAAGGTCACGAACATATCCGGTGTCACCTGAATGGATTCGATAATGGACAGCGTGGGAATAATATACTGCTCCTTCCCGCAGGCAACGAGCATTCCGTCAATAATGGCCAAAGTGAGCGGCAGTATCATTTTGAAAGTTGTTCCCTGACCAGGGCGACTTGTAATTGTGACCCTGCCTCGAAGTGCGTCAATTTTCTTTTTCACCACATCCATTCCAACGCCACGTCCAGAAATATCCGTGACTTTTTTGGCGGTGGAAAATCCCGGCTGAAAAATCAGCCCATAAATATCTGATTCACTCAACAGACTTTCGTCCTTTATTAACCCGATATTTTTGGCTTTTGCAACAATCGCCTCCTTATCGAGTCCCTTTCCGTCATCAGACAGTTCAATAACCAATGCGCCGCCCTCGTGATATGCGGACAATCGAATCGTACCCGTTTCATCCTTTTTCTTTTTCAGCCGAACTTCCGGTTCTTCGACCCCGTGATCAACTGAATTACGAATCATATGAACAAGGGGATCCGAAATCTGCTCGACCATGCTGCGGTCAATTTCAGTCCCTTCCCCGGTCTGAACAAATCTGATTTTTTTTGAACTTTTTCGTGACAGATCTCTAACCATTCTTGCCATTTTCTGAAAGACCCCACGAACTGGCACCATTCGCATTCGCATGCCAACGTCCTGAAGATCACGAGTGATTTTTGCCAGCTGACCTAGGTAGTTACGTACTCTGGGAGCATTTACGGTTGATATTTCGGGGGCATGCACCAGCATCGATTCAACAATGACCAGCTCTCCGATCATCTCCACCAGATTGTCCACCCGTTCCAAATCCACCTTTACCGTTTCTCGTATTTTCTGTGTGCCAGATTGAATGGCGCGCTGTTGACTGCGCAGTGCCTGACTGACCTGCTTGGGCGTTGCAACCTCTGCTTCAATCAGTTCCTGCCCCAGCGGTTTACCTGTTTTCTTTTGATGTTCCAGTGCCCTTAGAATCGCATGGGGGGCAATAGACATGGGCGGCCGGGTTAAAATTTCACCCAGCCTGTCATCCATTGTGGCGTCGGGGAGGACTTCCTCCGCAACCGGCGCGCCCGCGAGGACTTTGTCAATCTTTCGCATTAGAATGCCGTGTTCAATTGGGATAAGCAGCGCGTTGCCGTTTTCGAGGCAGAGGCGAATATCCTTGATTAAACCACGCATAATCGCAGTTGAGTCGAACACCAAATCCAGCACTGCGCCTTCCAATGAACGTTCACCTGCGCGTACTTTGTTTAGCAGATTTTCTGTGCAATGCGCGAGTCTGGAAATGTCGTCCAGTTCCAGAAAGCCAGCCACACCTTTAATTGTATGAAATATTCGAAACAGGCCATTAACGGATTCCTCCGGAGCCCCTTCGGATTCAACATTAATCAGAATATCATCGGCCCGGGCGATGCCATCTTCGGTCTCCTGTACAAATTCCATAAGCAGTTCAAGCGTTTCCGCATCATGTGACAACGCCACATGCCGTACCCCGGAAACGTCAACCGAATCCGCACTGTCTGTGTCTCCGTCGCTCTCGTCCTCGGTAACAGAAGACATTGGCTCTGCCCCACCCACTTTAATACTCGCCTGAAGCGCACAATCCAGTCTGAAGAGAATCTCAGCAGCGGCCGGGTCCGGCTTCAGCATCTGAGAGTACTGTTCCATTGCACCGGAAATCCAATCCTTTACCAGCAGAAGTTCCTCTGTATGTGCGGTGATTTCCTTTTCCGCATCAAGGTAATCTTCCAGACCATGACACATCCGCTCAAGGTCATTCAGTCCAAGGACGCCGGCTTCCCCTTTCATCGTGTGAATGGTGCGTTTCATACTGGCAATCAGGTCCGTCTTGCCATTTTCAATGCCAAGGATACATCCCTCAATCTCTTCAATCACGTGTTTCTGATTGGCCAGAAATTCACGGAACAAAGACTCGTCCACCCACTCGCTTAGCACCAGTTGCCCGGCATCATCATCAGAATTGAGCTCTCCGGTATTCGCTGCCGGAGGTGCCGACAACACATTCTGCAGGTGAGTGACGGCGTCAGTCAGCCGGTTCAATCCCCGCTCCGGATTTTTCAAAGATCCATCCAGCATCTTGTCACATGCGGTCTGACATCTTTTTATCGCCTTGCGCACGTCATCGGGGGTCTCCGAATTCAGCAGTGCTTCAATTTCATTTAAAATACGGGCAATGGCATTAATGGAGTCGATGTCGCCCGCGTCTGCCATTAAAACGGTTCCTGCCAGCTGTTCTACAGTATTTCGCAACGCTTGTGTGCTCATGGTTGAATCACTTCCCTCGGCATAATTGTGTAATCCTTGTTGTATCAGCGGCATTCGTCAGGAAAAGTTAATATTGGATTGCTATTTTCTTATTAAATAAAAATGACGTCGGACGTAGTCATCACTGAAAACATCTTTGATCCAATATTTTTCGATAGGAGAGCTCAAATTGAAGGGAACTGTTCTTATTGTTGACGATCAGCAGGAATACGCCAGATTTTTGAACACATTGCTGAAAAAATTCGGATTTCAAACGAGAGTGGAGCACAGTGCCGCGGATGCCCGGCTGGCAATGAACCAGTTTTGTCCGGATGTGGTACTGATGGACAAAAATCTACCCGACGCGGATGGCATCGAGTTGGTGGCCGAGCTGAAAAACAGCCATCCCACAACTCAGTTTATTGTCATTACAGGGCACGCGACAATCAAGAGCGCAGTACTCAGCGCCCAACGCGGTGCAATCGATTATCTTTCCAAACCTTGCGAAATTGAAGAGGTCCTGCTGGCGGTTGATAATGCAATGAACAAGAAGCAGATGAACGAAGAAATTCAATTGCTTCGTTCAGTCGGCACACGGACCAGCATCCCGGCACAGTCGGGAGACACTCAGCCGGCGCGCACTGCAGCGATGAAAAAGGCCATGACCCTTGCGCAGCGGGCAGCGGGCCAAAAAGGACCAGTATTGCTTGTTGGCGAAAACGGCAGTGGGAAAGAACGGCTGGCGCGATGGATTCATGCCAACTCTGCAAGAACATCCGGCCCATTTTTTTCAATCAACCTGGCGGCGTTGAATCAGCAAAAGGCTGAGATTGAACTGTTTGGCCATGAGCCTGGTGCCTATGGAAACGCACAAAGCCGAAAAAAAGGGTTACTGGAACTGGGAGACACCGGCACCCTGCTTATAAATGAAATTGAAAGCATGGATATGCCGCTTCAGGCGAAGCTGCTCAATTATCTGGAAACAAAATCCATCATGAGGCTGGGCGGGGAAAGTCTTGTTCCCATTGACACGCGTATCATTGTTGCCAGTAAAGCACTTCTTGATGAAATGGTGACCACAGGAAATTTTATGGAGGATTTGTACTACCGCATCAATGTGTTACCTATTCATTTACCCCCATTAAGAACTCGGAAAAGTGAAATAATTTCGCTGGCCAGGGAAATTCTTGAAAACCTCTCCACCGATCTTGGACTCGCTTCACGGCCGACATTGACCCGGGAAGCCTCTGAAAAACTCATGCATTATCATTGGCCAGGCAATATTCGAGAGCTCAGAAACGTACTGGAGCGAACGCTGATGCTGGGCCACGACAAGGTCATTGACGCGTCCGATCTGCCACTCTCATCCGATGCTGAGGGAAGCTGGCACATCACTGTCCCATTCCCCCAGAATGAAACCCTGCACGATGTCACACGGGCCGTTACCAGACAACTGATAGAAGAAGCGCTCCATCGCGGAAAAACCAAACAGGAAGCAGCCCGACTTTTAGGTCTGTCAAGACACGCCCTCGCGCATCAAATGAAGGCGCTTGACATGTTCTCCTGAGTTCAGCATCCACACCTTCAGCGATTTGGTCAGCATGTGAAGCGATATTCAGGAAATCAAATCAGACAACACGTGGTCAATTTTTACCTAAGCGTTAAAATCACGCATATACGGGATACGGCGACCTGAAGAATTCCGGGTTTGCGCGACTGCCAATTTTTCGCTGCGTGCAAATCACGCACTTTTTTCCACATTTCAACTCACCAGCGTGAAAATCACTCGTCCATGTGCCCTATATGCGCGAGATTCAAACAGGTATTCCTTTACCCGGGTAATGGTCGATTCAAACCTGATTTTTCGATATTGCAACCCGAAATGGGCCGGTACTCCTTAGCATCATCCCAGTAATCCAGCGAACTCAACTATCTCAAGAGATTGAAAATATTATACAAATCCAAAAGAAGCGCAATCAGTGGCAAATCCTGGGAGATAATAAAACGGTTATCGGGCGTGAATAGGCATCAATCCTGCAAAAGAACCTTGCAGCCTGATTGTTGTAGTCGGGATTATTTTGGAGGAACAACCCATGACAACCCAGAACGACTTTAGCTCGGAGATAATCGGAAACTCAACTGCACTTCTATCTGTACTAAAAAAAGCCAAACAGGTTGCTCCTACGGACTGCACCGTACTGATAACGGGTGAGACCGGCACTGGAAAGGAACTGCTGGCGCGCGGACTTCATATGAGCAGCAACAGGAAGGACAAACCCTTTGTTGCCGTCAATTGCGCCGCCCTGTCCAAAGATCTGCTCGAAAGTGAACTATTCGGCCACGTTCAGGGCGCGTTCACCAGCGCCATGCGAAATCGTGAAGGACGCTTTCAAATCGCCGATGGCGGGACCATTTTCCTTGATGAAATTGGTGAACTGCCGCTGGATCTTCAGGGAAAACTGCTTAGAGTGCTGCAATTCAAGGAATTTTCGGCGGTAGGCGAATCAAGAGTCAGACACGTGGACGTTAGAATCATTGCGGCGACAAACGCCAATCTGCTTCACGCTGCAAACGCTGGTCATTTCAGGCA
Organism: Deltaproteobacteria bacterium; assembly: GCA_016937015.1. Lineage (GTDB taxonomy): Bacteria > Myxococcota_A > Polyangia > JAAYKL01 > JAAYKL01 > JAFGXQ01. The sequence goes on from JAFGWT010000062.1 coordinate 45,205, forward strand.
GGATCTTTATTATCGTTTAAACGTAATTCAATTGAAACTGCCGTCTCTAAAGGAACGCCCCGGCGACATCAAGGATTTGTGCGACCATTTTATCAACAAAGCGTCAAGACGATATAACAAACCGCTCGTTGCATTAAGTGATGCCGCTTTAAAGCAAATTACCGCTCACCACTGGCCCGGTAACATTCGGGAGCTCGAAAACGCAATGGAACATGCTGTTCTAATCGGCATTGAATCAGAGATACAGGTAGAGGATCTGCCCTTCTTCGATGAAACGAATGCAGAGACAATGGTGGATTTCATCCGGCCGCTTACGGACGAAGGTCTGAACCTTCAAAATACACTGCGAAACATTGAAGCGCATTACATTCAGGCAGCTCTTGATTACACGGACGGAAACAAAAACCAGGCCGCGACTCTGTTGGGACTCAATCGCACAACTCTTGTCGAAAAAATCAAACGCGGCTTGCCCGATAATCTGTCAAACGTGGGTTAGCCTGGGGATTCCTGCAAGACCGCCGCACGGTTCCATCGTCAATATTCACTGCATTTCGCTGTCAACAAACTGACGTTGAGTCTTAATTATGTCATGATGTCGACGGCGCAGGATGGCAGGTTAGAACTACCCAGGTTACAGTACACCCGTTTTCATACCCAAATTTTTTTGAGACGAAATCTTTGCGCCCGCTCACTGAATAACCGTACAAATGATTTAAACGCAACCAAACAAATCGGTTGAGCGCACAGAGATTCTGATGTCTCGTGCGTTCATTGCAACTGAAGGAGGTCTGTATGCGTACGCTGTGCGTCTTTTTACTGACTGGGACGTTAATTTATGTAACGGCATGCAAGAGCAACAATTCAAACAACGATACCGACATCTCATCGGATTCCACAAGTGGAAGTGACTCGGATAGTTCGATTTCGATTGATTCAGATTCATATTCAGATTCAGATTCAGATTACGATTCTCAGGATAGCGGCAGTTCGGATTCGGATACGGTGCAATCCGATACGGAAATACTCACCGCGGGCGTTGTCGAACTGCTGCCAATCGATGATTTCGATGATGGCACCATTACCAACGCGGTAAACGGCACATGGGTGGCCTACGATGACAGCAATGAAGGTGGGGACTCACATGTTTGGCCCGTATCGATATTCGATGGTGGTGTTTTCGAACTCAGTTCTCCTGGATTTGGCGGTACAGGTTACGCGGCGCGAATGACAGGAACCACAGGAGATGTATTTGGATGGGACTACGTGGGGATGTTTACCAGTCTTCATCCTGATGCATTATGTCCACTGGCTCACCCATCGGAAATTGATTTGGCTCAGTTTGACGGCATTCAGTTCATGGCCAAAGGCAGTGCTTCGCCGGGACAGCTTGTGGTCAAATTGCCCCACAAGCTTGATGGCGCCGAAAACAACTGTACCGAAAATCCATATGCGGCCAATTCACTGACCCGGTATGGTGACTACGAAACCGATTTTTACACAAAGCTCACTGACGAATGGACCCTCATCAGATTGCCATTTTCGAAGTTCAATCAACCATCATGGGCGCCTTCGGTATTTCTGTCAGATGTCCTGACGCACCTAAAGGAGTTGGGTTGGGAATACGAAGTCCCCAACGGGGAAGTGGATTTGTGGATTGACAATCTGTCCTTTTATAAGGCGGCGCCAGATCCCAGTGATGTCTATCCACGATCTGTTCTCGATGACACCCAGCAGATTCCTTTGGCAGCGTTCGCGAATCCGGAAGGCTCAGCAACATCAACTGACACAACTGTATCTGAGCAGGAATTTTCGGTGGCGAGACGGGTGCAAATCATCAGTGAACCACAGATGCTCTGGGATGTAATGTTGTATGGGCAAAACAGTACGCCAATCAGTCGAGAGGACTTACTGTATCTTGAATTCAGTGCACGCTGTATTACCCCGCCGGAAGGTAGCGACACCTGCCACACCACCTTCCTGTTTCAGGAGAACAAAAGTCCCTATACCCATTCTGCGGTGGTTCCGGTTTCGATTGGCAGTGAGTGGCAAAAAGTCACCTGGCCATTTCTATCCAAACAATCGTACGACGTGAATGAAACAGATATTGGATTCTTTCTCGGATATACGCCTCAAACCGTTGAATTTGGTGGCATAAAACTCACTAACCTTGGGCACACTGCAAAAATTGACGATTTTCCCAAAACGGAGATCACATACGATGGGCGTGCACCGGATGCATCATGGCGGACAGAGGCGATGGCCCGGATTGAACAGATTCGAAAAGGCGATATGGTTATTAGCGTTAAAGACGCCAACGGTGAACCAGTATCCGGCGCAACGATTGACTTGCGGCAAAGCAGACATCAGTTTGGATTTGGCACTGCCATTAATGCATATGATCTGAAAAATACCCTCACAGGCGAAAATCTGAACCGATATGAATCCAGTATCTCCGAGCTGTTCAACACTGTGGTGTTGGAAAATGCGCTCAAGTGGCCCCAGATTGACGGCACCATGGGAGAGCAAATCGGTATCCCGCTGGCACAGTGGGGGATTGACTGGGCAACACAAAGCAGTTTGTCAGTGCGCGGACACGTACTTGTTTGGCCTGGATGGTCCAATGTACCGTCCCGGCTAAAAAGGGAGTATGAGAGCCAATTGAACGACAACGGTGAGGAAATTGCGCGGGCGTGGCTGCAGACAGAAATCGAAACACATATTCGTCAAACAGTTGCGCATTTCAAAGGACAGATGGTGCACTGGGATGTGGTAAATGAACCATTCGACAACCATGACCTGACCGATATTGTGGGCATGACCGGCATGTCAAAATGGTTTCAGGCCGCAAGGGAAGCAGACCCGGATGCCAAACTGTTTATCAATGAGTACAGCATTCTGGCGCAAAAAACCACCAACAGTGCCAGTCGGGAAAATCTGTATCGCACGGTCGCCACTCTAATTGACGACGGCGCACCGCTGGACGGCATCGGGTTTCAGGCCCACTTCGATGAGGACCTTGCTTCACCCGACAGAATTTACGACATTCTGGATCAGTTTGCGGTATTCAATAAGGAGATATGGATTTCCGAGTTTGATTTTCCCAAAATCGACCCCGCGCTTGCGGCAGATTATACCAGAGATTTTCTAACTGTTATTTTCAGCCATCCTTCGGTTGAAGGCATGATGATGTGGGGGTTCTGGGATGGTAATCACTACGGAAATTCCGCGCCAATATACGACGATCAGTGGAATGAAAAGCCGTCTGGGCAGGTTTACAGGGATTTGGTGTTCAATCAATGGCACACCTCAGACACCGGATTAACGACAGCAGAGGGCATGTATACCTCCCGTGCGTTTTTTGGTGACTACGAGATTACAGTAACGATTGGGGAAAGCGCAACGTCTCGCAACATCAGCTTTGCAAAGGAAAGTGCCGGAACAATCGAAATCACGATTTAATCACGTGGCACATGAGCCGGTCGTTCGATTCACCAACTCGAGCAATAATCGAATATCCACGTTTTCGCCAACAACTCTCGCCAGGTTGTCATACGCAGCGGTGTGGGTAGCAGAGATGCCGAGCGTATCACCGAGCGTATCAAATGAAGTCGAAACGGGTTGAGGCAACGAAAACAGATCAGGACGCACCTTGGCGATATAAGTGTCCAAAAAGATCTGACTGTCAAAAATACCGTGGAGATATGTTCCAAAGATGTGCCCATTCGCCGATATGACGCCATCGGTCTGGCCAGAATCTTCGAACTGAATGGCGTGATTTACCTCACCGGTTGCAGCCGTTTGTCCATGGTGAATTTCATACCCCCAAACCGGCGTCCCGTCTGGCAGCCACGTCCCTTTCTGAAGACGAAGCTGCTTTTCTTCAGCCAGCACGGTCACCACATTCAACAATCCAAGTCCCGCCACCTCTTTTTCGTGCCCTTCCACGCCGTGCGGATCTTCCACACGATCCCCCAGTATCTGATACCCGCCGCATATTCCGACAAGATGCCCACCATCCTGGGCGTATGTTTTTATTTTGTCTGACAATCCAACCTGTTTAAGCCACTGTAAATCACCACACACATTTTTGGTGCCAGGCAATATGACAACGTCATATTTTGAAAGCGTCTGGTTCCGTCTGACATAGGTAACCCGGATGTCCCTGTGCTTTTCGAGAGGCGCAAAATCAGTGAAATTTGAAATATGAGGCAAATGGATCACCGCAATTGACACGACACTCGACTTACCACAGTTGTCCGCTTCGAACGAATCAAGCACGACCGCATCCTCGCTATCCACTCCAATATCGTGGATATAAGGAATAATACCAAGCACCGGCAATCCCGTTCGCTGTTCTATAAAGTCAACTCCGTCCCTGAAGAGTGAAGCATCACCTCTGAATCGATTGATAATCACCCCAACGACATGTTTTCGTTCCTCAACGGACAACAATTCCAGAGTACCAATGATCTGTGCAAATACACCGCCTCTGTCAATATCCGCAACAAGAATTACCCGTGCATTTGCTGCGGTAACCATTGCAAAATTAACAAAATCCCTGGGTTTCAGATTCACTTCAGCGCAGGATCCCGCGCCTTCCATCACCACCATCTCATACTTATCCCGAAGGCGTTCCAATGCATCAATCGATATCTGCTTCAAATCCCCCGTGCGCTGGCCGTATGCCACAGCGGAACTTTCGCCTACCGCTTTCCCCAATACCACCACCTGGGCGCCAACATTGCTGACCGGTTTTAGCAATACCGGATTCATATCCACATGTGGCAGCACCCCGGCCGCCTCAGCCTGCACGACCTGAGCACGTCCGATTTCACCCCACTCGCCATTATGCCCCTTCACAACATATGAATTATTGGACATATTCTGAGCCTTAAACGGAGCGACAGATATACCCATATCTCGAAAAATTCGACAAAGCGCTGTGACGACAACACTTTTACCGACGTCAGACGCCGTGCCGAGTACACTGATGCATGTTGCCTTTTTCATATTGACCTCAGCCACAAAGCCCAAGGCCAGTGCAGCCATCCGAAATGATGCAGCCAGGCACTGAATAAAAACAGCATCGCCATTTCGACAATCTCACTCGATGCGCCCAGCAAATCTCCGGTAACGCCACCAAGCTGTCTTTTAAACCACAGGCTCAGATACTTCCCAGTAATAAATGCAACAACAATGGCCGCCGCACACAGGGGACCGAATCCCGCCACGAAAAACAATGCCGCCAGCCAGGCAATAAGGCGGTGTTTTGATGATGCGTCTGTCACAAATCGCTTTGCAGTGCCTGAGTCGGCGCGGGCATAGGAGAGCGTGGCCGCCAGGTCAACCTGTACAGTCCGCGATAGTATCATCGCAACAATTATCAGTTGCATTTCGCCCGATTCCATCAATTTACACAGCAACAGCCATTTCAACATCAATGACCCAATCAATGCAAGCACACCAAACGTTCCAAGACGCGAGTCCTTCAATATTTCCAGCTTGCGCGCTTTGTCCTTCATACTGAACAATGCGTCCGCCGAGTCCGCCAGACCATCCAGATGAATTGCGCCGGTAAATCCTGTCTGCGCCAGCAACACAACCATGGCCGTTAAAAATATCCAATCCGGAAAAATAATGCTGAACAAAAGATACACGCCATACAGCATGGATCCCAGAATTGCGCCCACCAAAGGAAACCAGGGCATTGCCGTCGCGAGCGAGGGCGCATCTTTCCCAGGTATGCGAAAAACGGTCAGGGTGCGAATGGCGCTGACGATTCCAGACATTTGTTACGCTGCACCTTCATCGACACTGTTCACTTCACCGGAAACACCGGCAGAGCTGAAGGTTGCCATTTCGCGCATCATCTTCACTGCCGCATCAATCAGTGACATTGATAACGCGGCGCCGGTGCCTTCTCCCAAGCGAAAACCGAGATCCAGCAGCGGCTTAGCCCCCATCTCTTTGAGAAAAGTCCGATGGCCTCTTTCGGCAGAAAGATGACTGAAAAATAAATAGTCCGCAATGCTGGGGCATAGTCTGCAGGCGACCAGTGCGGCAGCAGACGAAATGAATCCATCAATCAGTATGGCGATGCGGTGGGCTGCAGAACCGAGGATTAGCCCGGCAAGGCCGGCAATTTCCAGACCGCCAACTGTCGAAAGGGTTTTGAGCGGGTCTTCGTCGCCTTTATTTGTCGTCAGACCATGTCGTTTAACAGCTGCAGCGATGGCAGTGCGCTTTCGCTGAAGTCCTGCATCATCAATACCTGTGCCTCGCCCAATGATGCCATCCAACGCACACGGCAATAAAACATGCATGAGCGCAGCTGAAGCTGTAGTATTGCCAATCCCCATTTCGCCCGTGCCCATCAGCGTGACGCCATCCTGAGCGGCCTCGTCTGCCAGCTCCACACCCACCTGAAGTGCCGCCAGCATTTCATCAGGGTGCATCGCCGGCCCACTTACCATATTGCCTGTGCCATGTCTGATTTTTCTGTGAATCAATCCGCCAATCTCCGAAAGATCTCCATTAACCCCAATATCAACAATCCGCACATCACACCCCACATGGCGGCCAAATACATTTATCGCCGCACCGCCGTTGACCATGTTGGAAACCATCTGTTTTGTCACTTCACCGGGAAAGGCCGATACGCCCTCCTCGACAACACCGTGGTCCGCGGCAAACGTATACAGTCTTTTAACGGGCATATCCGGAATAACCTGCTGCCTGATTCGGGCATATCGAAATCCTGCCTCTTCCAGCTGGCCCAGAGACCCCACAGGTTTAGTCAAATCATTAATGTGCCTTTTTATGGCATCATCCAACGCCAAAGGGATGGGATGGATTCGGCGAATTGTTGTATCAATCAAAGTCATTTGTTAATCCTTCGTCGTTCTCTCAACAGGCTTCTTTACCCAAACGGGGCAACCACTTACCATAAATACGACCTCTGTGGCACGAATGGCAACGTCCTGATTTAATCTCCCCGCCACATCACGAAACCACCTCCCCATCTCATTTTCAGGAACCAGTCCCATTCCAAGCTCGTTTGAAACCAGCGCCACGTCGCAGGGCGGATGTTCGAGAATTTTCAGAAGCCGTTGCATCTCACGGTATGGCCATGCACCCTGCCCCAGGTGGTGCATCAGATTGCCCAGCCATACCGTAAGGCAATCAATCAGTACAAAATCCACCTGACTGTCAGACAGCTCAAGTATTCTGGCAGGGTCCAGCGGCTCCTCCACCGTGGTATACAAATCCCCGCGCTCATGCCGGTGCTTATCAATCCGCAATGCCATCTCCGCATCGGTGACCTCTGCGGTGGCGAGGAATACGGGGCGACTGTATTCCTGACCGAGCGTCAAACCAAACCGACTCTTCCCGCTTCTTGCCCCGCCCGTAATCAGAGTGACTTTACCCATTTGGTGAATCCTTTCATGAAGTTCATCGAAGACACAAAATGGTCTGTTCCGAAAACCTCCATGGTCAACACGCGTTCAATTGTTGAAGCGTTTAAACTGCGCATCAATTTTGTCATTAGCGCTTCTGGCAGGTGAGCAAGGGAACAGTGGTCTGTTCCATTTTCAATACCGTGCAAATGAATCACCCTTGCCCGCTCCAGGTATCGCGTCAAATACTGTTCGAGGGAGTATCGGTTCAGCAATACATGACCAATATCAAGACAGACAGATACATCACATGCGGTTACAACGGGATAAATATCCTCGAACGGGTAGGACAGATTTTCAACGCAAATATCCCGTGCCAATATGCCGCTTTCGGTGAGCACGATGTTGACAGATTCAATGCATCGCCGTTGCCAGTTCCATATTCCATCTGCAGTATTGCTATCAGCCAGGCGGGGTTGAGGCGGTAAATGCAACACATACGCAAACGGATGAAGTGGCTGGGTCAGCGCTATAATGCGCAAACACTGAATCACACTGCGATGTCGCTCGTTGACATCATGAGCCCCCAAATCGATGTCAAGGGGGAAGTGTATGGTGTACGACAGCGAATGCGCGTCACTCACCTGGCGCATCGTCTCAATGACTGATACATCGGGCAGATTGGAATACTGCTCCGACTCAAACAGCACCACCTCAACATCGTCAACCAATCCTGCCAATGCGCGAATATTGGGTTCCAAATCCGCGGGAATCACATAGGACGTGGCGCCCAGTCTGAACCGAAACGCACCGGCAAGACTAACGACAGACTCCGGCAACTCATTTGAATGCAACTCATTCATCATTGATTTCAGCGTTGATTTCAGCGTTCGAAACACACCATAATGGGCGGAAGACCAACATCAATAGGCGATGCTGTCAATTCCTGTGCAGTATGTGTATCAAAGATACGGATCCCCGGATTAAAAAAGTTGCGATCGGTCACCCAGATTTCGGACTCGCCATTAAGTGACATATAGGACAAATCGTAACCAGCTGATGAAATAAGAGTTTCGCCTTTGAATCCAGTCATGGGATTAAACGTGACAAGCCGTGTTGCAGCACCTGTGGCTGTCGGCTCGCTGATGATTGCGAATCCCATATCAGGTGCAGTAACAATTGCGTCGATAATATCGCCCCCCAGCGTCGCTTCAGTGATTATCATCCCGCTCAAAGTGCCATCGAGGGTCATCGTTTCGATGCCACCATCCAGCACACCATAAGATCCTGTTTCGGTTAAAATAAATGCGGACAGGGGGGTGTTGTAGCGTAAAATCCCCGTTGGATTTTTACCGTTCAAAATCACTTCCCGCTCGATAGCGTATGTGGCGGGATTGATAATCAATAGCGCGCTGTAATCTGTTGGCGCCCAGTACATATCAAGTCGCTGGAGTGTCACATAAACTTTGCCGTCCCTGAAAATGGCCTGCGACGCCTCAGGATTTCCATCCGAATCCGCATATGCCGACAAATCCACGCGCGCAATTTCTGTACCCAACGTGGGATGAACGACAAGGAGTTCAGGGGAACCAATTCTGGGAACCACTGCTCTGCCTGGTCCAATAACGGCGATATCCTGGGCATTGGTGCCTGCTTCAACGGAATATTGCGCCATCGGTTTATAACCGGCATCTTCATTCAGTACGGTTATGGCATCTGAACCAAACCTGGAAATCACAAAAATGTGACCGGTTACTTCATCGTATCGGCAAATTGAGTCGGAATGAATAACCTGCGTGTTACGTTGAACAACGCGGGTCTCGGCAGTGACAACTGACACCGCGCCAGTGCTGTAATCAGTGGTCACAACAATCCCTGTGTCGCCCACGGTATTGACTTCAATGTCATCGACATCGCCCGAGTCACATCCAGCCAGAATAAAAACTGACAACAGCAATGACAGCACAGTCACCGAGCAGTTCAATTTCAAATTAGATTTCATTTTCATCTCAATACTTCCTTTCAAATATAACGAAATTTCAAACCTTAAAACGCAGTGTCACAAATACACTTCGGCCAGGCAGCGGAAATGCCAGGTAATCCCGAAGAGGTCGTTGTCTTCCTGTGCTGTCTTTCAGCAATATGCTATTGAGCAAATTCTTTATTTCCAGCGTTACGGTCAGTTTAGCAGGTATGATTTCCAGCTGCCAACCTGCGCCGAGCAGTGCACGCCCCAGTACGTCCTGTGTAAAATTGGCCTGGTCCAGAAAATTATTGCCGGCATAATCCACATCGAGCCAAAGCTCGTTCCTGACTGAACCGATGGTGCCTTTCAATGTAGACTTAAGATATGCTTCGTGGATAGGGCGACCAGGTAGTCTATTCCCCGCGTAGAATCCAATTTCGGAGCGATTAACCGTTTGCATGTACGTGTAATTTCCCGACAAAGATAAATGGGACCACAACGTGGCCTCCGCCGATATCTCCAGACCAAGTATCCGCGCTGCATGCACATTTTCGGCACGAATGGTATTTTGCGAATTCTGAACAAACGCAATCAACTGCTCGCTCCATGTGCCAAATGTCCCTGCATATATCTGGGCGGTATTCACTGCTGTATCTGTGTTTGCTTCGAAAGTGTATTTAATGCCCGCATCGGCATTCAGGCCTTCTTCGGCCTTCAGTTCGGGATTGCCCACAACGGTGCCGCGATCACCAAACAATTCAAACAGGTCCGGAGTTCGAAGATACTTTCCAACATTTGACAAAAAGCGGTGCCGCCTGGTCAGCTGCCAACTGATACCCAAAGACGGCATAATGTGTTGGTCTGAGAGCTCAATCGTACGAACCTTTTGTTCCCCCATCGCGGGTGGCAGCTCAGCTGTATACCGATCGGCCTGGGATCGCAGCGACGGCACAATCTTCAAGCCGTTTTGGGGAATCCAGCTAAAATCAATTCCACCTCCCAACCGCTGACGGTATCCCGGTTTCAGAGGCAACAAATCCTGTGCATCCACGAAATCAAATGTATCAAGGCTGCCTTCCACCCGGGTGGCGAACTGATATTTCCGTGTGCCAAAATGCCAGATGCTGTGGCCTAAAACCGTATGCGCAATGGCATGGGAGTGCTGGTGCCCAACGCCAATTTCATCTAAAGGATCTTCGAACCGGTTCTGCTGTTGTATGTAGCCGAGCGACCACATCAAAGACTGTTGTTTATTCCATTCGCGTTCTCCCTGAACTGCTGCAAGCTCACGCAGACAGAACAAAGATGCTTTTTCGACGGGCACACTGTCAATTCCGGCAACACCTTGATTTTTCATGTGCAGGCTGTTTAAAAAGGTTAGCCGCATTTTTCCCACGTATGTTGAAAGTTTCAGCAATGTGGACACAGACTGCTGTTCATTGTTTTTTCGACGAACGATCTCATCATCCGTCGTGTTCAACTCGGTGCCATTTCGGTTGAGATATTTAAAATCGCCCCTTGATCCCATTACGGAAACCAACGCAAAAACGTCCACCCGTCCCGTGGTTGAACGATGAAGTGCGGTTGCCTTGCCCGAATGCCAGGACCCGTACCCTGCACTGTATTCTGTTGTCTCATTACTCCCATTCCCTGTATTCAACGAAATCGCCCCACCAATGCTGCCCAGACCAAGTGAGACGGGAGTGGTCCCCCTATACACATCCACTCTGTCAAACATTTCCAGAGTTAAATCGCTGAGGTTCACAGTGGAAAAACCACCTGAGTTCAGCAAAATGCCGTCAATGAAAATAAGCACCTGCGCAGCGTCTGACCCGCGAATATGGGCCGTCGTGTAGGATCCAGGGCCTCCGGCGGATCGAACCTGTATACCAACTCCCGGACCAAGTACTTCACTGACAGTAGTGTTTCGGCTGTTCAGTTCCGAGACATCAATGGATTCTCCCGCAGCGGTACCGTCATCCACTGGCGACAGGGGCAAGCCGTGAATGTTCGTTTCGTAAGTGTCCAGAGTTGTGTCATCATCCAAATCCGGCGACACCATGGACGCATCGGCAAACGCACTCCAGTCGATGTCACTTTGAGCCAGGGAATCATCTGTTATATTATTCGAAGACGAGGCAACGACATCAGACGCCGAGGCGCCCGTGCAAAAAAACAGGATGATTGTTAAACGCCCGAAAAACAGGAGGAAACGGGTTCCCCAACTGCGTGACGGTGCGGGGAAATGACAGATCATTACAACCCAACCCTTGTACGCGAAGAGCAGTGTTATACATTGTTGCCGATAACTTCGATAACAATGCGTTGAAATCCCGTCTGGATATCCTGGCTTCCGGGTTCGATATTTTATCGTGTCGCATTCCGCCTTCCCAATTGCATGCAATCAGTGGCCTATGGAATGAACCCCGGTTCACAGTGGCGCGACCGCGCCGGATTCTCACCGGCTTCCCCAACCGAAATTTCATAATTGGATTTTCAATCACAGCAACCAGCTGCGAGGCATCATGTCGCGCATCCTGAATGCAAAGTCAAGCGTATTCAACCGTTCTGGTTTTGCAATCGGGTTTGGGCAGGCAGTTCGATAGTAAAAGTAACCCCTTCCCCAGGCCGTGATTGCACATCCAGAGTGCCTTTGTGAGAGTCAGTGATGATAAAATACGATACCGACAATCCCAGACCAGTCCCTATTCCTGGCGCCTTGGTCGTGAAAAAAGGTTCAAAAATTCTGTTCTGAACCACCATGTCCATTTCGGGACCGTTATTGGCAATGGATATTATCGCTGTTCCAATGGATGAAGAAATCGAAATCTCAAAACGCGGGTCATCAATTGCGGCGTCGTTCATTGCTTCTGCGCCGTTTCGCAAAATATTCAGCAGAACCTGCTGAATCATACTGACATGACAGCGTATCTCCACATCCGTGCCGTCGGAATGCATCAGAATCTGAATTTTGCGAAAATCGTATTTTTTCTTTAAGTCATACTCATTGCGAGCCAGTTCAAGTGCTTCGTTAATCAAATTTTCAACCCGAACCACTTGCATTTCACCACTTTCTTTTCGGGCGAACGACAACATGTTGTCAACGATGCGCGCCGCGCGCTTGCCACTTTTCGAAATGGCGTCCAGCAGTTGAAAAATGCTTTTTTTCTCCATATATCGATAAAGCGCGTTCAAATCCAGACCACACGCTTTCGCATCGTTTCTGTTTTTGTCCGTCTGATGAACCAGTCGGCTTTCAAGCACCTGTGAACTCTGGAGAATCCCCGCCAAAGGATTGTTTATCTCGTGGGCCATTCCAGCAGCCAGTCCACCCACTGATATCATCTTCTCGGTATGCACCATCAACGCTTCAAACCGTGCCTGTTCAGTCACATCGTCCATTCGAATAACAGCCCCAACGGCCTGCCCAGGAATCAGTGGGTACACCACCAGATTATACTGTCGTTCCGGCCTGTCATTTAGCAGGGTAATCTTCTTTTGAATGACGGCATCGCCGCCGGATGCGACCTGCGCCAGGGTGGTATACAGGGATGGAAGCAGTGTGAAAACCTTTCGAAAAGGGCAATTCATCGCATCTGCTGACGCCACGCCCGTAAGCGCTTCCGCTTCAAGATTCCATCCGGTGACTCGCATTGCCTCATCCACACTCATGAGCACCGATGGCATACTGTTAACTGTTCGGTTCAACAGCAGCCGGGTCGCGTTGACTTCCTTCATATCTGCCTTGATTCTTTCAAGCGCCCGTTGATTGGCAGTGTAAATGGCATTGCTTATCACAGCCAGAAAAAGCAGCGCGACGCCTGTATCGGTGGCATAGTCACGCAAGCCCAGCGCTGTCATCGTTCCCTGACGATACTCGTTGTAGCAAAATGCGACAAAGAAAATAAAGTTGACAGCGTGAAACAGCCACAGCTGAAGGCGATGAGAAAGAGTGAGAAGCGGAATGGTGGAGAGAATTGCAAATCCAATCGCAATTGTGTCCACCCGCGCAACAGGATCTTCGGATTGGTCAATAAACATCACCGCCCACATGCCGGCAAGAAATGCCCAAATCATCAATTGACCGGCGGCGGCAAGGCGCTTTTTCCAAAGCAGCCACAAATCAAACACACTGATCCCCCAAAGAGCAACGATAATGAATCGAATGGAATCAAATGGACTTTGCAGCAAAAAGATATTGAACGCGAGCAACACGGGCAATGCAATGAGCAACAGAATATTGACAATCTGCAGATATTTTGCCTGCAACTGCATCGCATAATCGTCATTGCTGTATCGCGTCAGTATACTCGGAAATCCCATAAACATGAGTGTAATTTAACGTGTCCATGGGCGTGCAGCAAGTTGCAGCGACGTTACGTTGTCAGAAGGCAGACTGAAACACATCTATTTTGTTGCTGTTTCAGAAGCGGGTGTTTCCGCCTTGTCGCTGCTGTCATCTTCCTGGACGATAATATGACGAGTCGTGTAATCCGTGCCGTTAAGAATAATCTGCTGGCCAGTACGCAATTCCGGGTCAAGGGCCAGCGGTGCAAGCAGATTTACAGTAATGGGGTGTGGCGCCGGTGGAACAACAGCAATTACCGCCGCTCCGATGTCCTTTGGCGTTCGCTTATTTGTGGATAACGCCTCCCGCAGCTTATCCATTGGGTAGTCCGGATCCAGTAACAGCGGATCCACCACCACAAACGCCATTTCGGGTTCAATCGTGGACTGAATCCACTTGAATGGGGAGCCGGGATTGTGTTCCAGCACCACAAAATGAGTAAAATCCGGAAAGCCGATGATCCCATCAGAAAAGTGAAATACATCCGCTTCATTCAACTCTAATTCACCAAATCGGGTCGTTGAAACTTTCACTTTTTCTCTCCATCAGATGCGGGATTCTTCTGAATCGACAATTTACCAATCGACAGTCTGCCGTCAAGTTGCTCCATGGCGGCTGCCGCAGCGCGTTTATTTTCTTCCATAATCTCCATGTGTATTTCCATCCGGTTCACCGGAATATTTCGCGGTGTATCGATGGCCAGTCTTACGTTTCTCCCTCGAATTTCCTTCACTGTCACAACAATGTCATTACCAATAACGATACTTTCGCCCTTTTTTCTGCTTAAAACTAACATACGCCTTATGCCTTCCTGGCTTTGCGCAGCGGCTACAGGTGGGTAAGCAATGTGTTGTCCGTCACCTTTCTGGCAACACTCATTGCTTCCTGCAACGCGCTGGCGGTTTCGTTCAATCTCATGAATGTATCTACCGGGTCAATATCGATCACAGAAGATTCCTCTTTCGTCAAGCTATCTTCCAAAGTCTGACGCACATTTTCCGAAACGTCCAGGCGATTTAATTTCAATCCCACATCAGTTCGCACATTGGTGACCTGAGCAATGCAGGTATCCAGCGTTCCGATGGCCGTTTGGATGCCCACATCGTCATCAGCCAGAAGCGCTGTCCGAAGCGCCTCCAGTTCCGCAAAAACGTCGATGCCGCCAACCAAAGTGAATGCGTTTTCTCCTGAAACACCCACCTCCGCGCGGCTGGATGGCCCTACATCGACTTCCTTTATATTGCTGTCACCAACATAGGTGCCATCGGGCAAAAACGGCCGGGTATCGGTCATAAAACCGGCAAAAATAAATTCCCCTGCGGCCTCAGTGTTCGCCACGGTCAGCATCGATTCATACAGACTCTCCACTTCCTGCGCACTGATTGTCCGCTCCGGCGGCGCTGTCAGTTCATTTCCCATGGCCAATGCGATTTCCTTGGCGCGTATCAGCAGATTGGTGGCTTCTTCCAGCGCGGTATCCGCTGTATCAAGCTGTGTTTTTGAACGGGTGATATTTGTCTCATAATGAAGCGTCGCCTGTTTGGCCTCTCTAAGCATTCGCACTCGCTCTGCGCTGACCGGGTCTGTATCAATGCCCTGAAATTTCTTTCCGGTCGCTGACTGCTCCTGAAGTTCAAACAGATTGCTGCGCTGCCCCGCCACGTCCCGTGTTCCCCGTCTGTAAATCATCTGGTCAGTGATTCTCATCGCACATCTCCCGTTACGCACCCATACTCAAAATGGTCTGGATCATCTGATCCGTGGTGGTGATGATTCTGGCTGACGCCTGGTATGCCCGCTGGTATGCGAGCATGAAAGTCAACTCCTCATCCATTGCAACGCCGGACGCCGAATCGCGAATCGTTTCCACATTCGCAATGGTGTTCTGGGTCACTTTGGTGGAATCGTTCGCTCGTCTGGCATCCACCCCCACCTGTCCCACAATATTGGCATATGCTTCATTGAAGGTAAGGGTGCCACCGGACGCAAGTAACAGCTCCGGAATATTGGCCATGGCAATGGCGTTCACGTTATCGCCCGAAGCGCCGGTCGCTGCGCCCGCCGCCGCGAGGTTCTCCGGAATGCCATCCACGTCTGCTGAAAGTGCCATATTCTGTGCGGCGTTGGCAACCACACCACCCAGATCCGCGAAGAAGTTGCGTCCGCCAACCGCGTCAAGACCGAACCCCGCTGCGTGCTGTGCATTGAAAGCCACTGTAATATCGTACGCCAACTGATCGAATTCCGTCTGATATACAGGAATAATATTATCACGCAGGTCGATGGTTCCGCCCATGCGGGAGCCGACGAGTCGATTGGTAATATTTGTTGTGGCGCCATTGGATGAGACATACTCCACCTGCGCGGTGCCCGGAGCGGCCGTCGGACTGACGTACAGGGTTGAAAAGCCGTTGTCTTCAACCAGCGGCATTCCGCCTTCGAGAAAAACAGTGTATTGCCCATCATTATTCTCGATATAATTTACATGCACGTGTTCAGACAGTTCCAGCACGAGTCGGTCTCTGGTATCCTGATTATCCGACGCATCGTGCCCCAGCGCCAGTTGCATTGAAATCTGTTTATTCAGCTCAGCGATCTCCTCCACACGTGAATTCACCTCCGAAGCGCTGGTCCGCAATAAATCGTCAAGGCCACGCCGCACCCCTTCCATTTCGGTGGATACCCGATCAAAGGTTTCGGTCAGTTCCTCGCCACGAACCAGCACCTCCATGCGCGATGTTAAATCCGACGGATTTGATTCCAGAGTGCGAAGTGCTCCAAAGAAATTGTCCAGCGCCGCCCCCAACCCGGTATCCTGAAGGTCGTTGAAGAGATCACTCACATGCTCAAGGATTTCTGACTGCTGTTTGAAAAAGCCAAGACTGCTCTCTTCCTCGATTAGACGAGCCGAAGCAAATTCATCAACGTATCGAACAATACCCTGTACGTCCACCCCGCCCCAGTCGCCCTGCGCCTCCAGCATCAGCTGCTTGCGGCTATACCCTTCGGTATTTACATTGGCGACGTTCTGCCCGACCACATTAATCCCCACCTGCTGACTCATGAGCGATTGTCGCGCGATGTGGAGATTACCGATAATATTGCTCGTTAACACTGTCATTGCAGCCTCTTACGCTATAATCTCCCGACGGGTAACAGGAGAGCGCATTTTTGCCGGTCGGTTCATGTATCCATGCTGACCGTATGTTTGCGTTTGCCCGTTCATTTTAATCATCAGTGATAAAATGCCGGTGTAATACTGATGCATATGTTCAATCAGCAGATGATTTGAATTTGCCAGGTCACGTACCTGCCGGCCAAGCCTGCGAATTTCCATCGCCAGATCGGTTTTTGGCGTTTTCAAACCCTCAAGCATGGTTGAAATTCGAAGTTTTTCCTCGGCCAGTTCTCCAACCAGTCTGGCGTCCCCTTTAAGAAGTGCGGTATTTTCCTTTTCCAGCACTGCCCGCATCTCCTGCAGCACCTGAATCATAAGGCGCTCCTCAGTTTCAGCGCCGACGTTATTGGTGGTCGAAATACTTTCCATCATTTGCTCCGTCTGTCAGATAGGTGGCTTTAAATACGCGCTTCAATTCCTTTTCGAGCATCTTTTTACTCGTTTCATACGGATCGGGCATGGGGCCATCGGCAGTTGTCTGAACCTGTTCCACAGCTTCAACCTGTTCCGTATGGGCTGCTGCCTGCGCGGCATCACTGAGTTCGACGGAATCAACATAGTCCACACTCTCCACTTTCCGTGTATTGGAAGACTGTGTCGAACCGTATTTTTTTTGGGCGCCACCGGTCTTGGATACTGATGAGCCACTTCCTGTTTTTGATACCTTCACCTTGCACCTCCAGAGGTCTGCAAAAGGGTCTATCGTCTCTATTGATTAATGTCGGTACTTACATTAAATCCTTGAGAAAATCCGCGAGACGAATCAGGTTTATCTGTAATACTCGCGCCCGGCCGATGACTGCCAACCGTCACGTAGCCCTGTTCCGCCGCACTGGCCTTTTTGGGTTCCAGAACTTCAATTCGCGCAAGCCCTCCCCGTCCGTTGCCCGCAACACCTTCCACACGCCACATTCGCCTGCCGTACGACGCGCCGTTACCAGTCGCTTCCCACCCCGAATACTCAAGCGCAACAATATCACCGTCGCCATTTCGCTGAACGCGATGAATCCGATCCGCCACAGCCATGTGGCCCACTTTGTCACCGGCGCCACTGCCGGCCAAAAGCAATGGGACGCCGGCGTATGCCTTGCCATCCATTTGGTCCTTAGACATATCTGTAATCACGCTGGCCCAGCTGCCGACCTTGCCCTTTTCGGCCATTTGGGTAGTCGTATCCGCCCCCATAAATCCCCAACCGTGACTTCTGGCGGTGATCGGCACGGTGTATCCCCCTCGTCGCAACATTTCGAACGCAAAAAGATTACATTTGGGAAAGCCTTCGTATCCGTTGGCATCATTCACATTGAATGCTGCAATACCATCCGCTTCCCTTGTTGCGATGTCCGCGCCCAAATCCATGGGCGTAAGGGCGCCATCTTTGGACCATCGGGATGCGGAGACATCATCAACAAATGACATGGCCGTCTGATACAGCGCCGCGTTTGAGGGTGGTGCACCGGTTTTCTGCGCAACGGCGCGATACGTTTCCATGGCGCCGGCTGCGCCAATCCCTCGCAATCCAGGTGATGCGACATCGCCGGCATTGTTACTTCCCGAAACCCCACCCAGCGCCTGTTGCAGCATGTCTGCGATTCCAAGATGCCCGCCCGCCTGTTCCGCCAACACGGACGCATACATGTCCTGATACATTTCGGACTGAAAACTGCTGCCAAACAATTCCGATTTGCCCACCGACTCCGTCATGCTTTTCATCAACTCTTTGAAAAGCATCGACTCCATGGCGCCGGCAGCCTCTTTAATGTTTGTTATCTGCGGGGTATTGTTAAACCCTGCACCTATGGCGCCAACTGGCATTACTGCACCTCAATTTCGGCATTTATTGCGCCAGCCGATTTCAAAGACTGAAAAATAATGATCATATCCGCCGGCTTTACACCAAGCGTATTTAGGGCATTGACCAAATCACCAACAGATGTGGTCTCGGGAACATAGTGCAAATCACCAGGGGCGAATGTAACATTCACATCCGTGTTTTCAACTTCAACTGTCTGACCGCCCGCCAACGGCGCGTTTGGCTGGACCACTTCCTTTTCGTCCGTTATTTCCACTGTCAGACCGCCGTGGGCAATCGCAGCTGGACGCAATCGGACTTCGGAACCCGCCACAACGGTTCCCGTTCGCTCGTTAATAACGATTTTGGCGAGCCCTTCCACCCGAACATCCACATTGCCAATCGCCGCAATCAATCCGACGGTGTTGCGATGGTATTCCGAAGGCACCTTCACTGTTATATTTCCGGCATCATGCGCCGTGGCATACTGTCCCTTAAGCACTTCATTAATTTTTACCACCGCATCAGCAGCCACGAGAAAACTGGGCGATTTCAATGCAAAGCGGATAACATCCTCTCTGGCAAACGAGCTGCGAATCTCACGTTCAATCAGGGCCCCACCGGGCACACGGCCGGCAGTGGGATGATTCGCTGTGGTACTGCTGCCGCCACTGGAAGCGGATACGCCCCCTACGCTAATCGGTCCCTGCGCCACCGCGTAAATCTGACGATCCGCGCCTCTAAGCGGCGTTTGAATCAGAGTGCCACCTCGCAGACTTTTGGAATCCCCAAGGGAGGACACCGTGACATCGAGTTTCTGCCCCATTGCGGCAAACGCTGGAATTTCCGCTGTGACAATTACTGCCGCCACATTCTTTATCTTCATCGTATCAGGGTTCACACGAACTCCCAGGCGGCGAAGCATCGCTGCAACCGATTGCAGGGTAAATTCCGCTTTGGCGCCGTCGCCAGTGCCGTTCAATCCAACAACAATTCCATATCCCACTAACTGATTGGGTCTTGCGCCAACGAGGTCAGTCATATGCTTAAAGGAATCCGCATGAGCAGCGCCTGCTGAACACATGGCAGCTGCGACAATTATAGCCATTAATAATCCCTTTAACCGTTGCATCTGTGCTGCCATTCCTTTCTAAATCGGGCTGTACTTGTCGGCCAGTTGCTGAAGCCATCCAGGTGATTGCTTGTCGGAAATAACGCCTCGCCCGGAGAATTCAACCTGTGCGTCTGCGATTAACGATGACAACACGGAGTTGTCCGGACGCACGTCACTCTGTCGAATTGCGCCACTCACGTAAAAATGCAGTTCTTCAGCATTTATTAATATGACCTTGTGTCCTTCGACAAACAGATCGCCATTGGGCAATACTTTCTTCACTCGAACGGCTATTCGGCCTTCCAACTGGCTCGCACGGGAGGTGCTTCCATCCCCAGAGAAATCGCTGCTGCTCATCAATCCGATCAGTTTTTCAGATTCAATGTCCGGATACGCTTCGACGAGCGCAGTCATCAGTCCAAAGAATTTACTCATTCCCGCATCCATCGATGACTGGTCATTCAGCGTTGTACTGGCATCTCCGGACCCTTTTTGCTTTTCGTCTATCACCACCGTCAGAATGTCCCCAATCCGTGATGCGCGAAGATCTTCAAAAAGACTGGGGCTGGAATCAGACCAGATGGATCCGGTCTGATCGGGCCGGGCAACCTGCACTTCTTCGTATTCCTTAGGGTCGTACATTCTCTCTCTCGGCGTATAGGCACGGATATGACGAGGCTCGCATCCGGCAAGCAGGAGCGCCATTACGCCAGTAATTGTAAAAACAAATCGTGCATTTCTGCCGCACCGAAATAGCACTCCCCCCGTTAAAAAGAGGTAATTCTGAGAAACCTCCCCCTTTTCCAAAGGGGGCAAGGGGGATTTTCGTCTGGGAAATCGTGCCGTCAAATCCATTTTTCGGTAACAACCTTTCATCTTGTAACCACACCCAGTCCAGCGGCTATCACCTCTGCAAAAAGAACTTTTCCCACTGAAGGAATTTCAACAGCAATGCGTTTACCGCGCACGGCGTCCTGACGCGCAATACCCCGTGCTGAAATTCGAATTCCATTTATTTTGGAAACAACCGTAATGGCATCCCCCCGAAACACAACGGGGACTTCCGTCATATGACGGTTTTCAAAGAAATTTCCCTGGTTAATGGTCCCGAGACTCCGCTTTCCGATAATGTCCTCAGCGCTCAGTATTGCGTTACGGTGGGAAGTATCCATTTTTACCCGTTTCATCTCAATCGCGTCTGGCAGTATTATCTCGTTGCGCTGAATGTCTCGGGACGCCACTGGTACATCCACCATGTATGACATGCGGCATAGTATAAAAGCCTTTCGAAAAGGCACCCCTTCTTCCAAAAAAACAACGGTTACGTTTCGCGTGCGGGCGGCGCCAATACTCTCATCGTACAAAGCCCTTGCTTCCCACGGTCCGGTTGGCGTTTGCCCTGCTGTGACTTTACCCATTTCGTCCAGTACGACGCCATCGGGCAACACATCAATTATTGCTTTTCTGGCCGCATCGGTCATCTGTTCTGCGCTGACACTGCGTGATGTACGCAATACACGGAAGGACCGGGGCAATCGCTTTTTGCCAACTGAAAATCCTGCGGCGTCCAGTGAACGAATCACATCATTGGCGTAGATGGTTGAGCGTTGTCCAGGTGCTGGTGAATCCGCCACCTTTACATCACAGAAGTCTTCGCACTTCGAAATCAAGTCCTTCGCAAACACAAAGGGCGATTCGATTTTGCGCACTGCTGCAGCGCTCTCAAAACCAGCGAGGTATATCGACGCGACAATAAATGCATGGATAATTGGTTTCATTTTATCGCCTGTTACCCTCTGCCAAGCCGTGTGGCCTGGCCGAGCATCTCGTCCGAAGCCTTAATTACCTTGGAATTAATTTCGTATGCGCGCTGAGCCGAAATAAGGTCAATCATCTCGCTGACAACACGTACGTTAGACAACTCCAAAAATCCCTGAAGCAGCCGCCCGGCACCTTCTTCACCAGGCGACGCGGTCAGTGGCTGTCCTGATGCGGACGTCGCACCATACAGATTCCGTCCCATTGATGTCAGTCCGGCGGGATTGGCAAACGTGGCTATCTGAATTTGTCCCACTTCCACCTGGGTCGAATCATTTCCCAGTGTCACGCTGACCACACCCGACTCGGAAATGCTGATGCCAGTGGCATCGGCCGGAATGGAAAGACTCGGAGACAGCGTATACCCATCGGAATTGACAAGTTCACCGGTTGAATTGGTTTTAAAGTTTCCGGCGCGCGTATACGCGGTGTTCCCATCAGGCAACAGCACCTGAAAGAACCCTTTTCCTTCAATGGTCATATCCAGGGGATTCGACGTTTCCTTAACTTCACCGTCTGTGAAGCTTTTATACGTCGCGACCGTCCGTACCCCGTTTCCGATTTCCTGCCCAACAGGCAATGGCGTACCCGTACCGGAGTTTCCACCAGCCATCTGCTGACGACTGTAAAGCAAATCAGCAAACTCCGCTCGCGCACGTTTGTACCCGGAGGTATTCACGTTGGCCAGATTGTTGGAGAGAACATCAATATTGGTTTCCTGTGCTCTCATTCCACTGGCTGCATTGGATAGTGCTCTAATCATGGTATCACTCCTCGAACTGGCTTAGCCAATCAGGCCCGAAGCCGCCTTCTTTTCCAATGAATCAATAGATTCAATCATTTTAATCGATGCTGAGTATGAATGCTGCGCAGATATCAGGTCTGTCATACTCTTTACTGCGCTGACATTTGCCATCTCCAGATATCCGGACATCACCGGATTGCTGTCTGCGGCAGAGACCGGATTCGCATTTCCCGCGTCAATAACGAGTCGCCCCTTTGACTGCTGGAGCGCCTGTTCATTCTGAAAACGCACCAGATTAAGCTGACCGACAGTCACCCCGTCCGCCGTCACGCTACCGTCTGGAAATACTCTCAAATCCCGGGCGTTCCCAGGGACAACCATTGGGCTGCCACTGTCATTTAATACTGTTTGTCCGTCTGTTGTGAGCAAACGACCGTCTTCCATTGGAATCAGTGTTGCGCCGCGCACATAACCTGTCTTGCCCGCTTCATCGACTCCAATGTAAACACCGTTACTCAAAGCCAAATCCAGCGGATCCTCTGTGTTTACAAGCGGTCCCTGTGAGGTGTCAGTGATAGCCAGAGGTTTGGCCGCAAATGTCAGCTCGTTATTATTGACTTTTCCCTGTGCGGTTTCCATGACCGCTCTAAACCCCTGAAATCCCGCGGATTGAGCATTGGCAAGATTGTGAGAAAGAATATCCACCTTTGCTTCGCTGGCAATCGCCCCGGACAAAGCTGCATAAATACCACTAGCCATTGTCTTCCTCGTCTATCAGGGCCTTCAGGCGGTGTATCGCCTGAGTGCGAATCTGGCAGGCTCTCGAATCGGTTACACCAAAACGATCCCCTATTTCCTTTAACGAAAGCTCGTCCTTGTAATACATGGCGAGCACTCGCTGCTCTTTTTCACTCAATTTCGCTATGGCGCGGGCAAGTCGACCGGTCAACTCTGCGAACAAATAGTTATCCTGCGGATTGCCGGGCGCGGTATCGAGAAGTCCCTTCGATGTTTCCAGCGCCTGTTCCACATTTACCGGAGACAAAAACGTTGCCTGCTGCAGCTGAACAAGCAAGGTAAAATAGTCGTTCAACGCAATACCCATGTCATCGGCAATTTCGTCTTCTTTGGGTTGTCGTCCCAATGAATGCGTCAAATTATGAATTGTCTTTGTCAGTCGATTCGATTTTTGGCGCAAGTCCCTTGAAAGCGGATCATTGTTACGTAACTCATCGATCATTGCGCCACGAACCCGAGTTGCCACAAACGCGCCAAACTGTTCCCGTTTCTCCGGATCAAATCGGCTTGCGGCATCCATTAGACCAATCAGCCCAGCGCCAACCAAATCGTCAAAACTGACACTCGATGGCGCTTTTGTGGAAAGCCCCATGGCGATTTTTCGCACAATTGGCAAGTAGCTGGTTGCCAAATCATTGCGTTCCTTAATTGAAACCGAATATTCATTTTTTGGAGGTGCCTTCGTCATTGCTCACTCCTTCATTCCCCAATGATGCTCTGCTCATTTTGCAGTTCGCGTTCAAGCGCAACCAGATGTGTCGCCAGTTTCGAAATCTGTTTGCTCGAAATTGCCTCGGGGTACATGCTCATGACGGGAAGTCTTTCCCGAATCGCCTTTTGCATGGATGGATCTTTTAAAATTATGCCGCCCAATCCGAGCGTAACTGGCAAAAATCTGGCCGCCACGCCGGACACTCTTTTAAACAAATCCACGCCTTCGCCTTTGGTTGAAACCATATTGGCAACCAGCTGTATGCGCTTGATACCCTTATCTTTGGATAATACTTTCATGATGGCAAAAACGTCACGGACACTTGCGGGATCGGGTGTTGCCACTGCCAGAACCAGGTCCGCAACCGACGCAAAATCGATGGATACGCCACCGATGCCCGCGGGCGTGTCAATAATGACGTAGTCATACTGAGCACCAAGAATCCGTACTCTATCCAGCAGTGACTGTCTGGACTGTTCGTCCAATTCAGCCATCTCACGACGTCCGGAACTGGCGCAAATCAATGAAACCCCCCAAGGGGTTTTAACCACTGCGTCTGCCAAATCTATTTCGCCCTGAATAACATTCCACAGCGTCAGGGGCACATGAATTCCCATCATCTGGTCTGCGTTTGCCATGGCAAGATCCCCGTCAAGCAGCAGGACGCGACCACCCAGATGTGAGAGTGCGATTGAAAGATTTGCAGATACCGAACTCTTTCCGACACCGCCCTTGCCACCAGTGACAGAAATAATACTCAGACCTTTCCCCCTGAATACACGAGGTAACTGAATGGGATGATTGGCTGGTTCGGATACAGTGTTCATATGCTACTCCATAATGGTTCTAAACAACAGTTGTGCGATTCTGCCTGCCCCCGCCACCTCAATGTCTTCAGGGACCCGATGACCGCGTGTCAGATAAGAAAAAGGCAGTTCAGTGATTTGCTGAATATTCACCAGTGACCCAAGTTGAACGCACTCATCAATTTTTGTCATAATCAATCGGCTGGGTTTCATGGGCATAAAGTTTCGTATCACCGCTTCCTGCTGTGATGTCGAATAGGTTGCACTTATTAACAGGTGCGTCTCCAATGGTTCCCCAGTCGCTGCGAGCACATCCTTGAGCATTTCGCGAACCTGCTCGTTCTCAAAAGCGCGCCCGGGGGTGTCTATCAGCAATACATCTGCATGCGCATATGAGCGGAGCGCAGTCGCCATTGTTTCGGGACGATCGGCCACAACCAGCGGTACGCCAATGAGCTCCGCATATCGTCTGGACTGCTCGATGGATCCCACACGATACGTGTCAGTGGTGATAATCACCACATCCAACCCCTCAGACAGCGCCATGCGCGACGCCACCTTGGCAAGTGTCGTTGTTTTGCCCACGCCGCTTGGACCGGCAAAAACAAAAATCCGGCTGCCCTCACCTGCGACCATTGGACCGGACAGTTTAATCCGTTGCGTAATCAGCTCGCGAACCATCCCTCTCGCCAGGTTCATCCAGTCCTTTCGATCCGCCGCTTTTAATCCAAGCTTCATTTCAGCGGTGCGCACCAAATCCCTTGCGATGTCTGGCAGCAAACCAAGCTCAAGCAACTCTGTGTAAATCGGACCGAGTAGCCTCGATGCTTCCTGTTCCTGAGAGGACTCAAGTATTAATGTTCTTAAGTCGTTAAATCCCGGAAGCACCGCCTGACTGGTTATCTGGCTTAAATCGGCGATCATTTTACGAAGCGACATCATTTCGCGTTTAAGGGGCTCAATACTTTTCTGTATTTGTTCCTCGTTGATAAAGTTCCTTGCGATATCATCGCTTTCTCTGGCGGTTTCCGTTTTGGCTCCAATTCCGTACCTGGCTCCAAACCCGGTATTCTTCTTTTTGGTTTCCCCATTCCCGACAGCGGTGACCTCTACATAGCCGGAAGGACCATCCATGGTTCTGGCGGAAATAATCATTGCGTCCGCTCCGAGTTCCTTCCTGGTTTCACGCAGTGCTTCACTCATTGTCTTTGCCCGGAATTGTCTGGTTTCCATGTGTCTCACCTGTTAATCTGCCCGTCGGGTAGCCCGACAACACCCAAGGGTACAATTTCCGTACCAGTTGTGACTTCCGCATAGGAAATAACGGAAAGGCCCGGAACTCTTGGTTTTATAAAATCCGAGATGCCTTTTCGAACGTCCGGGGAGGTCACCAGAACGGGTGGCGCCGTCGAACGGCTGAACTCGACCGCCAATTTTTCAACATGTTCAAGCAGTCTTCGGCCAATCCTGGGATCGACCCCAACGGCGTGGAGCGGTTTACCCGCCGAAGACTGCCGTAGTTCATTTTCAATGCCGCCATCCAGCACCAGTCCCTGCACTTTTCGATTTTCGCTGATGAATTTCTCAGTAATGGTTCTCGCCAAACGCGCGCGAACGTATTCAGTTAACTCTGTAGTATCCTTAACGTGCTGACCGAATTCAGCGAGCACTTCAAAGATGGAACGCAGGTCCCGGATACTGATGCCTTCGGCAAGAAGATTTCGAAGCACTCGAATCACATCAGTGGCGCTCAGCACTGCTGGAATCAGTTCTTCGACCAGCCTTGGATGGTTTCGTGCCAGGATGTCAAAAAGATCCTGCGCCTCCGCCCTGCCCAGCAGCTCGTGCGCATTGGCTTTAACAAGCTCTGTAATGTGGGTGACCATCACTGTGGCGGGATCGACCACGGTGTAGCCCAGATTCTCGGCCTTGGCACGGTCCGCCTTGGGAATCCACCAGGCAGTCAGACCAAACGCCGGTTCCGTTGTCCGCTCACCACCAATGGCCGGTGCACCGCCGCCAGGATCAATCGCCAGCAGCCTGCTCGCGCGAACATTGCTTCGACCGATTTCTGTACCGGACAGCATGAAGCGATATTCCTGCGGGGCGAGCTGCAAATTGTCCCGCACGTGAATCGGCGGCAATATGATGCCCATTTCGGTAACCAGATTGCGACGCAGGCCACCGATTCGGTCAGTCAATTCACCCCCCTGAGAAATATCCACAAGGGGCACTAACTCGTATCCAACTTCGATTTCAAGCATATCAAGGGGCAGCAACGCTGCAAGTCGTTCGCCCTCTGAAACCGGTTCATCCGCACGGACGCTGGTTTGTGCTTCCTCCGGTTCCACTTCCCGCGGTTTACGGGCGTAGTAGAGCATAAACCCGCCCAGCGCCACAAACGGAATCACCGGCAACCCAGGCACCAGCGCCAGACTGCCTAAAACCACGCCGGAAATATTCAATGCCCGTTTGTGGGAGAAGACCTGTTTGGCCATTTCGCTACCCAGCTGTTTACCTGAACTGGAACGGGTGACCACAATACCGGCTGCGGTACTAATCAACAGCGCTGGAATCTGAGAGACCAGACCATCGCCCACTGTCAAAATCGTATATGTGGCGCCGGACTCAGCGGCACTCATTTCAAACTGGGCAATACCAATAATAAAGCCGCCAACAATATTGATGCCTGTAATTAACAGCCCGGCCATGGCATCCCCCCGGACAAACTTGCTGGCACCGTCCATGGATCCGTAAAAGTCGGCCTCTTCCTGAATATCCCTGCGGCGACGTATGGCTTCCTGTTCTGTAATCAGACCGGCCGATAAATCCGCATCAATCGCCATCTGTTTGCCGGGCATTGAATCCAGCATGAATCGAGCGCCCACTTCGGCGACGCGCCCCGACCCCTTGGTGATAACGATGAAGTTGATAATCACCAAAACAAGAAAGATTATGATACCCACCACGTAGTTGCCACCCACCACAAACTCACCAAACGTTCGAATCACGCTGCCGGCCGCGTCCGGGCCCTCCCCGCCCTTAAGCAGAATTGCCCGGGTCGTGGCCACATTCACGCTGAGCCGAACAAGGGTGGAAATGAGCAGCAGTGTGGGAAACAGCGACAGCTCCATGGGGCGGTAGGAATAAACGGACGCCATGAAAATCATCAGCGAAAACCCAATGCTCATGGTCAGGAAAAAGTCGATGATAAACGCGGGAATGGGCATAATCATCATCAACAGAGCGCTGACGAGCAGTATTGGAAGCGCGTACTCCCCCTTGCTTGATTTTGTCGGAATGTCCAAAGCTGCCATGATCACCCTGAGGACCCGTCCTGGTGCTGGGTCCAACCTTGAATAGGTGAACTACAAAGGACGTGCCACAGCTGCCATCCCGTAAGTGATTGAAATCACGCAGGTACGATTTTACCGACATCCCCAGTCCGTCAGGACCCTGACGGCCCCACCGCCAGAAAAGCGACCCCCCACCGCCAGGGAACCCCAGGTCATATATGACTGCATCTCCGTCCACTAAACGACAATTCCGTGTAAGTGGATTTTGTGTCACCATGAAAAAAAATGAAGCAAGTGCGTCGGTGAGATTATTTTTGTCCGAAACGAAAATTTGGGTTCAATTGCCAACTCAAAGTCAGATTTTTCAGATTGGCGTATTGGGTAACAGCTGATTTCATGCGTGTTCGCTTAAGAAGCTCACTTTCTGAAAATTAATTGAAAAAGGCCATCAGTTTTGCCAAAAAAGTTTTGCTACAAAC
>JAFGWT010000558.1 GCA_016937015.1 Deltaproteobacteria bacterium
AAATCGGGCAAAAAGCCGGTCTTTGAGGCCGGAGAATTTGTGTCCCTGGACGACAACGGTGCGATTCGCGCAGGCAAAAGCGGGATGATACAGTACGTGCACGGGGTCCTGTCGATTACGGAAACGTTTGAACACACAGGAGATGTGGATTTTCATACCGGAAACATCCACATGGATGAGGGGTCTCTGCTGGTGCGGGGCTCAGTGCAGTCCGGTTTTGAGGTCAGCGCCCGCGGGAATGTGATCATCGGAAAGACCGTTCGGGAAGTTTCGATTAAGAGTGGTGGCGATATTGAACTCAAACAGGGCGTGATTGAATCCACGCTCACCGCCAGGGGCGCGGTTTATGCCCGATTTGCTCAGCACTCAACCATCACTGCGGACGGCAACGTGGTGGTGGCCAACAATCTGCATAGCTGTACTGTGGTCTCGGGGAACAGTGTGCTGGTTAAAACCGGCAAGGGCATCGTGCGCGGGGGAACCATTTGCTGCGCCGAAGCATTTGAAGCCAAAGAAGTGGGCAGTGAAAACGAAGTGGATACGGTCATTGAACTGGGAAGGCGGACTGAGGAGGAAAACGCGCTTTTTGCGGAAAAAACATCTGTGATGGAGTCAATCGAAGAGATAAATCGCTTTTTGGGGTGCGAGGACGGTGTGCCGGATTTGTCTGGAAAATCCGAGATGGAACAGCAGGCGATACTGAAGGTGCTCGATACTCTAAAAGCGCTTCAACAGCGGCGGGCAGAAATATCCGCGCTACTCGCCCAAAGGAACCGGGAGCGTCTGGAATGCGGACATTACCTGGTGACGGTATCAAACATGGTTTATCCAGGGACAAAAATTATCATCATGGGCCGAACGTTTATGGTTAAATCTCCTTTGTCCCGATGCATGTTCAGCTATTCCCTGGAAAAGGACCGCATCATCGTTGAGTCCATCTAAAGCCGCTGCATCTGCATCACTCTGAAGCGTCCCAGACGCAACTGTTGGGGTTTCGGGCAGGGATTCGCAGCGAATCAAGGCACTGATGGATTTTGAATTGGCTGGCGATTAGAATTTGCCACCGATTCATTTTCAATTTTTTACCCAAGACAACAG
Organism: Deltaproteobacteria bacterium; assembly: GCA_016937015.1. Classification (GTDB taxonomy): domain Bacteria; phylum Myxococcota_A; class Polyangia; order JAAYKL01; family JAAYKL01; genus JAFGXQ01. Next base: position 1,099 of record JAFGWT010000558.1, read on the forward strand.
TGGTTTGATCATGTAAGGTCGCTCAAATTCCGTACTCCCCGCCGGGGCAGGGATAGAGGAGGCGTCAATGGAAGAGTTCGACGACATACGACCTTATCGCGATACAGAAGTGCCGGAAATACTGAAGCAGTTGCTGGCTGATAAAGAGCTTCACAATACGGTGGCCCGGATGCGCTTTCCCAGGTTACAGGCGTTACTTGGACCAGTGGCCCGCACGATGGTAAAAACCGCTATTCGCAATGAACTGCGTGGGGTCTCATCCGTCATGGCCTTTCAGCTGGTGGTAAAAAAATATTTCGACCGCATGACCGCCGTGTCGACCCGAAGTGTGACCGAGAGTGGGATGGACAATCTTAAGCGGGACGGCGCCTATCTCTTTATCAGTAATCACCGTGACATCGCACTGGACCCGGCGTTCGTGAACACCGCGCTTTACTGCGAAGGAATGAACACCGCCCGCATTGCCATTGGGGATAATCTGCTTTCCAAACCCTTCGCATCCCATTTGATGCGACTCAACAAAAGCTTTATTGTGAACCGGTCGGCCCAGGGACGTCAATTGCTGATGGCAACCAAAAAGCTGTCTGCATACATCCGAATGTCACTGCAGGAAGAAAAGGAATCCATTTGGCTGGCGCAGCGGGAAGGACGAGCCAAAAACAGTCTGGATAAGACTGAACCGGCCATCATAAAAATGCTTTCTTTGAGTCGCAATCGCAAAGATGAAGCCTTTTCCGACTTTATCCGTGGTCTTAATATTGTGCCGGTGTCCATCTCGTATGAATGGGATCCCTGCGATGAACTGAAAGCCAGGGAACTCGCTGCGAAATCCGCCGGGCAAGACTACGAAAAGGCCGCCCATGAGGATTTGAAAAGCATTGGTATGGGCATTACAGGGCAAAAAGGTGCGGTGCACGTGCATTTTGGCGATTTGATTCAGGGGGAATTTGAGACGCCGGAGCAGGTGGCGGATGCCATCGATGCGCAGATTTGGCAAAACTACGTGCTGCATCCCAGCAATTTCGTCGCCTATGAGATGCGCTACGGCACCATGCCGCAATTGCCGGTGGGCAAAGACGGTGAAGCGTTCGATCACTCGAAGCATGGATACGCCAAAGCCGTGATGACCCGTCGCCTGAGCGTTATTCCGGCGCAGATGCGGGATATTTTTCTCGATATTTATGCCAACCCCATCATTTCCCGCTTAAAAGTGGCCGGACAGTCCGTAAACCGCGTGAAAACCCTGGCCAGTTAGGCGATAATCGTGGTCATGCGGTTTCCACGACAAACATTACGTATTGGTGTTGTTCTCTCACTGTGGGTCGCTGCCCCATCGGCAGAGGCGAAGGATGACACGGCGGGGGGCGAATCGTTGTTCGTCTCAACCGCTCCGGACAGCGGGTATGCGAACGCAGCGCCAGTGGGCTGCTTTCCCGATTGCCGAACGGGTTTTTTGTGCCGTGCCGGGCAATGTGTCTCCCGATGCAACCCGACCTGCGTGAATCATCAGAAATGCACAGATGCCGGCAACTGTGTGGATGGGGATGACATGGCTGTGGTGAATCCGGTGTCGGTGAATCCAGTTGTCACGCCGACAGATTCGGTCATGTCCGGATTGCTTGAGGCCCACAGAAAGAACTATGAGTTGCGGCAACTGCGACTGGCCTATCGAAAAAAGCAGCGATTGACCATTCTGGCATCGGCTGCCTTTGACGCCACCGGTGACGTTGTGGTGATGGGGGGTGGGTTTCAGCTGGGGCTGGTCAACTATCTGACGCGCAATTTTTCATATCGTTTGCGTTTCGGCCTGTTTGCAGGCGGCGTGAGTTGTCAGCTGGCCTCATGTGGAGAGGCAAACGGTGCACTGGTGATGACAGCCAAAGAAGACATTGGGTTTATCTTTGGTCCATTCGGGCGTTTCTATCTGGGACCCGCGGTCGGGGTCCAGGGCGTCTTCGTGCCCACGGCCATTCAGTACATCGAATACGATGGCCGTCCCGGCCGATTGGACAGTCACGTGATGGTGGGGCTCGGCGGGGAGATGGGTCTGGTGTTTGGTCGCTATGAGCACATGGATTTGAATGTGAAGGGATTTGTGAATCCCGCAAATACAGCCGAAGTGTCATTGATAGTTGGAGTCGGATTTCATCTGTTTCCCTGGGACAAATCCGGAGAGTTTGATTTACTGCGATGGAAGTAAGACAGTCAGTTTTAAAATGTTTTGTCGCGCTGGTGCTTATCTCGACGGTTGGCGCATCTGCTGCACGGGCGTCAGCGGATATGAACGCGTCCCTGGGCTGTACACCTGAATGCGGCCCGTCGTTTCTGTGTTATCAGGGCGAGTGTATATCCAAATGCAATCCCGTTTGCGCTATGGGGGAAGCCTGCACGTCGGCCGGGGAGTGTGTACAGATCAGCGTGACTGCGGATGCGCCGGGAATGTCGAGGGCAATGGAAAACGAAGCTGACGCCGCATTCCATCGTGATATGAAACGAAAAGCCGATGCAAAGCGTGAGAGACTGGCATATCGCAAACGGCTGCGCCTGACTGTGCACGGCATGTTTGGTTGGCTTGAAAGAGGCGATTTGGATGTGTCAGGTGGTGGGGTACAGGTCGGAATGAAACTCCATTTTTTAGATAAGGTGGCCATTGCGGGGCGCGGCGGTCTTCTGGTTGGCGGCACCTTTGGAAACGACAACGTCCCGGGCGGTAAATCCGTATGGCTACCTGGCGGCGACGTGTCGTGTGTATTTGGTCCCTTTGGCCGGTTTTATATTGGCCCGCTGCTTTGGCTGAGCGGGCTGATTTTACCATCCCATCTCCGATATTCCGGCGGCACTTTTGAAGGAGATGCTATCGGTAATCGGGTGGTTGGCGGTTTCGGCATGGAGCTGGGATTCCTTCCGGGCAGGCATGAGAATATTGATGTTGGGATTCGCATCAAAATGACCGATTCCAGTCTGGGGGGACAGACAACGGTATTCGAAGCGGGCATCGGGTTTCATTTCTTTCCCTTCGAGGCCTCGCTCAAAGCAAACTGATTGCTGTAATGTTCGGTTCAAACAGGATGGGGCTATTTCAATCCGCGTTTTTTGAGCAGCGGCTCGATACTCGGTTCTCTGCCACGGAATTTGACATACAGCTCGATGGGTTCTTCGGTGTTCCCTTTGGACAGGATGTTTTCCTTAAAGGACGCGGCGGTTTGTTTATCGAACAGCGTGTTCTGTTCCTTAAACGCGGCGAATGCGTCTGAATCCAGCACTGCGCTCCAGATGTAACTGTAGTAGCCGCTCGAATATCCCCCCGAAAAGATGTGTGCGAAATACGTGCTTTTATAGCGTGAGATTATTTCATCCATCAGGTTGATTTCGCTCAGTGCCTTGTCTTCAAAGGCATTGACATCAATATTGCCCGGGTCCTCGGTGAGCGTGTGCCATTTCATGTCCAGGAATGATGCGGCCAGGTATTCAACAGTTTCAAAGCCCTGGTTAAAATGTGATGCATCGGTTATCTTCTGAATCAAATCCTTCGGAATCCCTTCGCCAGTTTCAAAGTGCGTGGCATACGATGTCAGCACCTCAGGCTCTTCAGCCCAGTTTTCCATAAACTGTGAGGGCAATTCCACAAAATCCCGCGGCACATTGGTGCCCGAAAGCGAAGGATAAGTCACATTGGATAAAAGTCCGTGCAGACCGTGTCCAAATTCGTGGAACAGGGTTTCCACCTCCTCAAGACTAAGCAGCGACGGGGTGTCTTTGGTGGGGCGTGGGAAATTAAATACATTCACAATCACAGGATGGATAAATTCACCGTCTCGGATTTCCTGCCCGCGGTACTCCGTCATCCATGCCCCCTGATTCTTTCCCGGGCGGGGAAAGTAATCCAGATAGAGAACGCCCACGTGCTTGCCATCAGCGTCGGTGACTTCCACTGCAGAGACATCTTCATTGTAAACGGGCAGGTCGGCGCGCATTTTGAACTGCAGCCCATACAGTTTGGTGGCCACATCGAACGCCCCTTTTTGGACGTTTTCCAGTTTAAAGTAGGGGCGCAGATTGTTTTCATCCAAATCGTATTTTTGAGCGCGCAGCTTCTCAGTATAGTAAAACCAGTCCCATGGCTCAAACACGGCTTTGGGTGCATCCTTTTTCAGCAGCTTCTTCAGCGCCTTCAATTCCTTTTGGGCAGCAGGCAATGCACCTTTCCACAGCTGTTCCAGCAGCCCATCCACCTTATCCGGTGTCTGTGCCATATTTTCTTCGAGGATGTAGTGGGCGTGGCTGGCATATCCCAGCAGTTTGGCCCGCTCCAGCCGCAGCCGCACCATCTCCAGTAAAATGTCCTTGTTGTCCACCTCGTCGTTATGATTCCCCTTGGTGGCATATCCTTTGAACATGATCTCTCGCAGTGCCCGGTTTTGTGCGTACTGCATGAAGGGAATCCAGCTGGGCTTGTGCAGGGTGAACTTCCATTTTCCCGCGTTGCCGTCCATGGCGGCTTTTTCAGCGGCAGCGTCGATGACCGCTTTGGGCAGGCCTGCAAGGTCATTCTCATCATCAATCATCAGCTCAAAGTTATTGTTTTCAGCCAGCAGGTTGTCGCCAAACTGCACGCTCAGTATCGACAACCGGCTGTTGATTTCGGTCTTTCGTTTTTTATCCGCGTCGTTCAGCAGGGCGCCACCGCGAACAAAATTTTTGTAGGTGAGTTCCAGCAACCGTTGCTGCTCTCCTGTCAGCGTCAGGCTCTCCCGGGCGTCATACACCGCTTTGATGCGAGCGAACAGTCCGGGGTTCATTGAGATACTGTCAGAATGGGCCGAGAGTTTTGGCGAAACCGTTTTGGCGATTTCCTGCACGGTATCGTTGGTATCGGCGCCCTGTTTGGCAAAAAATACCATCGCCACTCTGTTGAGCAGGCGGCCCGCGTAGTCGAGCGCTGCAACAGTATTGTCAAATGTTGGCGCGTCGTCGGTTTCAATGATTCGATTCACTTCCACCAGGTGCTGCCGCATCGCTTCTTCAAAAGCCGGCTCGTAAACATCATCTGTTATCTTCTCAAATGGTGGCACACCAAACGGGGTATCGAAAGGGGAGAGCAGGGGGTTGATTGCTGTTACGGCAGTGGTTTCCTGCTCAGTTTTATCCGGGGCTTCCTTTTTCTCCGATGTCACGTTCACAACCTCCTTCGATTGTATCGGCGCGCTGCCGCAAGACAGTGCGGCGATGCCGCATATTATTGTTATCAGTAAATACTTAATGTTCATTTGCAACTCCTTCACGCTGAAAGAAACCGGCAGTAATGCGGCGATTTGTGTTTTTCGTGCATTACGCGCCACCAAACATAATGCAGTATTGAGGGAATGTCATGTTTCGCAGATGATTGAAACGTCAACTCCTGTTGCCATTGGCAGATACGATTTTTTGGAATTCGTCACGGGGGCTCGTGCGTATGCGTTTCATGAAGCGGTTTTCTTTAATTTTTGGTTGGTTTTGGTTAGGCTGGATTATCAGGAGGGTGCAGGCGGTGATGCCCACGGTCATTCAGTCGTTGAGAGACAGAATCGGTAAAATCGAAAAGGGGCGGTTGCGAAGGCCGCTGGTTATCGGTGCGGCCGCGGTGGTGGCAGCTTCCGGTGTTGGTGTGTGTGCCAACAGTTATATGCTGTATCGAACCCGTGATTCGGTTTTTTCGAAGGTGGCGGATGTTCCCCCCAGGGATGTCGCAATTGTGCTGGGTGCAAAGGTGTATTCGGACGGCACCCCGTCGATAGTGTTGCGGGATCGCCTGACAGCAGCCTTATCTCTTTACAATGCCGGCAAGGTTAACAAAATCATTGTGTCCGGAGACCACATGGCTAAGGAATACAACGAACCCGGGGCTATGTTTCAATTTCTGATAGAACGGGGCGTACCTGCAAAAGATGTATTTATGGACCATGCCGGGTTTCGTACCTTTGATACCATGGCCAGGGCCAAAGCGGTGTTTGGCGTAAAGAGCGCCGTTATCTGTACCCAGCGGTTTCATCTGGCCCGGTCGGTGTATCTGGCAACGATTAATGGGTTGGATGCGGTGGGCCTTGAGGCCGATTTGCGGCGTTACCGGCATCATTATATTAACCATGGCCGCGAGTTTGTGGCTCGCAGTTTTGCATTGCTGGATGTGCACCTTTTTCACACACAACCAAGGTATCTGGGGGAAACCGTAGACCTGAATTCTGACGCCCAGAGTACTCATGATTTGTAAATGTATTTACGCTTTAGATATTTAAACAAAAATGATTCGAATTAATACAATCGTGCCGGTGCTGGTCATCGGGATGTGCATGCTGGGGTCTGCATCCGGCTGTCGTCGCGCTGTGCATTCTGAAGGTGATCCTGAAGGAACGGACGTTGCATCCGGGCTGGTTCCATCTGATGATAGCGCATTCATGGATACTGGCAGGGACACATCTACAGGGAGTGAATCGAGTTCTGATACACATGCGGTGATGCCAGACAGTATGGCTTCGGTGTTGGAATCTGACAGCGATAGTCATTCACTGGATACTGCGGATACCGTCACGTGGTGGCAGGACATTGAATGCCAGAAATACTCGGACGAAGGAATAGGCTACGCGCCAATCGATGGGATAGATAAATCCTGCCGGTATGATTGCTGGCAAGGCTCAGCTCATTCGGTATGTTGCCCCTTGTTGGAGGACTGTCTGGCAGATGAGTCATGCAGAGCCCAATACCGATGCGCGGAGGACAACTGCTGTAACGAGGAGGGTGATTATCCCTGTGGCACCCAGGAACAGTTTGAAGCGTGTCTTAAGATCTGCCAGGCGGAAAACGACGTCAACGATGATGCAATGACACTGCACGAGGATTTTCTCAAATGTGTGGTGTGCGACGCATGCGATGAATCCTGCAATGAACCGACATTCGAAGGATTGTGCCACTCTCCGGATTTTAATACGCCGGAGACGCCCTGCTACGATTATCAGGCCGAGACAGATGTTCAAAGCTGTTTTACCTGGGCGATTTCGTACGGTCCCTGCAGTGTTGTAGCCAGCAACTGCTATAACGCAGCTGAATGTATCTCTCTTGAGCAATGCATTGACGACACGTGGAAATGGGATGATTGGGCGGCGCGCCAGGACTTATGTTTCGATGCCGCGTCTGTTGATACCGTAGAAAATTATTGGGCGTACATGCAGTGCGTTTACTGTGATGTCTGCGATGTGGCCTGTAAACAGGATGCGGGGGAAAAACATTGCGATAGCTATACTTCTGCCGATAACTGATTTGAGTATGGCGCAATCTTTGTTATGACATCCCCATGAATGGGAGTGCAACGCCAGTAGAGATTCTAAAAAGCGTTTTTGGGTATGATTCGTTTCGTTTGAACCAGTCGCAGATTATCGAAAACGTGCTGGCGGGCCGGAATACCCTGGCGATAATGCCTACGGGGGGCGGAAAATCCCTGTGCTACCAGGTGCCCGCGCTGATTTTCCAGGGATTGACGGTGGTGGTGTCGCCGTTGATTAGTCTGATGCAGGATCAGATTGATCAGCTTCAGGATGCGGGGGTGGGGGCAGTGATGCTCAACAGCGCGGTGGATTCGGAAACATATCGGTCCAATATGAGTCAGGTGGCAAGGGGCCAGGCAAAGCTGCTCTACATGGCGCCCGAAACCATGCTGCTGCCGCGAATTCTCGATTTCCTCTCATCCGTGCGCGTGTCCTGCATCACCATTGATGAAGCCCATTGCATTTCGGAATGGGGGCATGAATTCAGACCCGAGTATCGTCAACTGGCCACGGTGCGCAATCGTTTTGCGGATGCCGTGTGTATCGCTCTGACCGCCACCGCCACACCGCGGGTACAGGAAGATATTTGTCAAAGTCTGGCATTCGAAAAAAGCGATACGTTCGTATCGAGCTTTGATCGCCCCAATCTGTTTTTGGAAGTGGTTCAGCGCCAAAATGGGCTTTCCCAGGTTCTCGATATGATAGAGCGCCACGAGGGGCAGGCGGGTATTGTATATTGTGCGTCACGGAAACAGGTGGACCGGCTTGCGGATCAGCTTCGTCAAAAAGGCATTATGGCGCTGCCCTACCACGCTGGAATGAGCGATGAGGACCGCGCCCGCAATCAGGAAAGGTTTCGCCGGGACGATGCGCAGGTGATTGTGGCCACCATTGCGTTTGGGATGGGAATCAACAAGCCCGATGTGCGGTTCGTGATTCATTACGAGCTGCCAAAGAATATTGAGAGCTACTACCAGCAGATTGGCCGCGCGGGCCGGGACGGCCTCGATGCGGACTGTTTGCTGCTGTTCAGCTATGCCGACATTGCAAAGGTAAATTATTTTATCGAGATGATGGCGCCCAGTGAACAGCGGCTGGCCAAAATCCATCTCAACACGCTGGTGCGTTACTGCGAGAGTGCCATGTGTCGACG
>JAFGWT010000559.1 GCA_016937015.1 Deltaproteobacteria bacterium
ACATCAGTCGTCGTAACGGACGTGAAAAAAAAAAATTAACCCAGTGGTTCAAAATTGACCTCGAATGCAGGCCGATTTAACGGGGGTCGTGACACGTTTGGGACCCAATATTATTCAATTCGGTAATTGTTGCCCTTCAGCCCCTTTTTTTTCAACCGGGCTTTTGTTATGTTCTGTGCACATGTCGCGCGTTGAAGTGACCCGTGGACTGCGCGCCCAAAGATATGTCTTAAGGGAGAAATATGACTGCAGACAACCATGCACCCCAGCCACGTTTCCATTTGTACAAGTGGTGTGCCATTTTGATAACTGCGTTGACACTGGCAGTCGGTTCGCCGGCCTTTGCACGTAAGGTGCGTCAGGAACATGTGGTAAAACCAGGCGAATCCATCGCCAGAATCGCCGATCACTACGGTGTGTCGCAACGGGATTTGCGGGAACTGAACAAATGGCCCAAAGGCAAGCCGCTGAATGTGGGTCAAACATTGAAAATCCCGAATGTGCTCAGGCTTGCCGGCAAAACCTACAAAGTCAAAGAAGGGGATTCACTGGCATCCATTGGACAGAAATTCGACCGAACCCCGTCTGAGATTGCCCATGCCAACAAATTGAAAGTGGATGATGCACTCTCAGTGGGGCGCGTCCTCGTTATTCCCGACAAAGGGACAGGCAGCGCCGGGACAGTGTACAAAACCGAGGATGGCCCCCCTGGTGAAACCCTTTTTTTGAGGGTGCGGACCGGGGAACGCGAGCGGCTGCAGCTGTACTCAAAAAGCGGAAAAATAAATAAAACCGCCGTAATGCAACTCAGCCACCTGGCCAGAGACCACAAAACCCAAAAGGTGAAGCGGCTCAATACCCGACTGATCTATCTGCTGCAAAAAATCTCAGATAATTTCGATTCTCACACCATTGAAATCATATCCGGCTATCGGGAACAATCCATCGAAGGCAACGAATCGCAGCATGCATTTGGACGCGCCATGGACATTCGCATTCCGGGCGCATCTGGAAAATCCGTCTACAATTTCTGCCTGAAACTCCCGCGCACCGGCTGCGGTTACTATCCCAAAGACGGCTTTGTTCATGTGGATGCCCGCGAGAAAAAAACCTATTGGACTGGAAAATAGATAGGTTTTTGGTTTAAATACGATTCACGTAACATAAATCTTCGGACGGGTTGGGGCATAAACAGGCCTCATTGCGTTTCCTGTTGGTCAGTTGAAAAAAATGGTATAAGAATTCAATACGTTGTAAGAATACTCAGAGTATCTGTATAAGGAGCATATTTAATGAACAGTGATAATTCACGCGGCGCGCAGCGCACCAGAGGCAACGATGGCACCACGCTGGATATTGTAATAGACGAAAAGAGCACACTTCCGCATGGCCTTGTCCGACTGCGTTCCGGGGTAATTGCCGTCACACATGTATATTGCCCAAATGGCCACAATCTCGTCGACAGCGATTCAGATGCCAGATTCAATGGATACCCAGGCATCTCCCTTAAAATCAAAGGCGCAGAAGAAGAAGGCATTGTTATCGTCAGCCCTATCCATGGCGATGACACCCGTTTTGGTGCAAGTGATTTCACTCCGGGCGAATTGACCAGCGTCTGTTGCCCCATCTGCGATGTCGAATTGCCGAAGGTTCAGGATTGCGGTTGCACCCACGAATCAAAGCTGGTGGGGCTGTACCTGGATCCGGAGCTGGTGGAAGGCAGCCAGGTTGTGATGTGCAACGTCTGGGGATGTCTGAGGTCACGAATCACCGACCGCTTTCAGATTATCTCCAAACTGGACTGATTCCCTTTTTCAGCATTCCCCCCATAACGGCCATAACCAATCGAAACCTCATTCAATGACACAAAAAAAGCTGGAACTCCAGGATGTCCCCAATCTTTTTGGCTGACACAGTGACGCCAAAGACGCCAAAGCACCACTCCGCAATATTTTGCAGCCCCTCGCGTCCTGTCGATTGCTCTGTAAAACCATCTTTCTTCGTTGTCCCTTTGTCGCCTTTCTGGTAGGACAGCAACTTGCTGTTATGGATATAATCTACAAAGTCATAATCGTATTGGTCCCAATGATACTGTCTTTGACAGTGCACGAATTTGCCCACGCATGGAGCGCATTCAGACTGGGGGACGACACTGCGAAGCGAATGGGGCGACTCACGCTCAATCCCATTGCCCACATAGATATCATTGGCACCATTGTGCTGCCGGTCATACTGACCATTCACGGCGGCGGATTTTTCTTTGGCTGGGCCAAGCCAGTTCCAGTGAACCCCACTCGCTTCCGACGGGGCATCACCATGCGAACCGGTGACATTCTAACCGCGGTGGCCGGACCGGCATCCAATATTATCATGGCTGTCATTACATCGGGGGTCATCATCGGAGCGTTGCGCTTTGGCCTGCTGGGGGGGGACAATCCAGGATTGATTTTTCTCTCCCGCATGTTTGACATTAACATCGCACTGGCTGTTTTTAATATTCTCCCGGTACCACCGCTGGACGGGCACTATCTGCTACCCGAAGGCATCAAGGCCAGAATGCGCCAGTACCAAATGGTCTTTTTTGTTGGTCTCGTACTTCTCATCAATGTGGCGAGCGATATACTCTCGGTTCCAATAATGTTCATCAGGGAGCTGCTGATCGTATTCTGGAGCTTTATCTTTGGCGGAGGCATGTAAAGTTGGACAAGCAACAGTCACTGCTGCAGCAGGATGCGCGCTACACCGTTTCTCTGGATGTTTTCGAGGGCCCGCTCGATTTGTTACTGCATCTGATTCGCAAGCACGAGCTCGATATTTTCGATATTCCAATTTCGTTCATTACACAGAAATATCTTGAGTACCTTGAGATCATGAAAGATCTCAATCTCAATCTGGCGGCCGAATACCTGGAGATGGCGGCCCAGTTGGCTTACATCAAATCAAAAATGATGCTTCCCAATTCCGGAGAGGACGAAGAAGAGGATAATATTGAGGACGGACCGGATCCACGGGAAGAACTGGTGCGCCAGCTGCTTGAATACCAGAAGTACAAAACTGCTGCCGATGATTTGTCGGAGCGTCCTCAGCACGGCCGGGACGTTTTTATCCGGGATTCAGTTAAACTGAAAAGCGATGCGGACCGGGATTTGGCGAGCCCCGGGCTTTTTGCGCTGATGGAAGCCCTTAAACAGATTCTGGAAAAAGTAGACTACTCAGAAAACAATCCATATAAAAATAATGAAATTCTGATCACGCAGATTTCCCTCACCGCACGTATCCACGAACTCGTGGATATTCTTCAGGCGAAGGAGCGGGTACTGTTCAGCGAGTTATTTGAAGGCATCTACACCCGCGCCGATATCATTACTTCTTTTCTGGCGATACTTGAGATGACCAAACTGAATTTGGCCAAAATACATCAGGCCGCCCCGAACAGTGAAATTTACATTTCGGTTCTGGCTGACAAGGAAGAAGCCCAGGAAGTACTCCTGGAAAACAAACTGGAGGCGTAGATGAACGGCGATACCCCAAAAAATGACGCCGATGAGTCCGGCGCTGAAGTGGACCTGCCCGAGAAAAACGTTGATGAAACAGTCAACAGCCCACCGAAGGTTTCCTCTCGGAACATCTTTAATCCGGACGGCTCCAAAATCCAGGACGGCGCAGGACAACAATCCGGTAACCCACTGGACGCTGCCGCCAATACGCAGGATGACGATAGCGACTCGCTGGAAAAGACGGACGGTTGGCAAAAGGACGCAGAGGACGATGTCCAACCGGCTGAGGACAAAAGCAATGTTTACAGCGAAGTTAACGACGACGACGATAGCGATTTTGACGAAGCGATCGATACCGATGGCGATGGCGACGTTGACAGCGATGGCGACGTTGACAGCGACGACGATGATGATAACGACCACGACGATGACGATGACGATGACGACGATGATGATGATGATGATAATGATGATGACAATATCCTCTCACTCGAAAATAATGAGGACGACACCCCTGAAGAGATACTGCTGTCACGTATCGAGAGCCTCATTTTCATCTATCCCGAACCCATCACGGTCAGACGATTGGCAAAACATCTCAGTCTGACCGGAAAACGGGTGCGGGAACTGGTCGAAATTCTCAAATCTCATTACGTGGACAGGGGAATCAATCTGAGTGAAATATCTGGCGGTTTTCAGTTTCATACCAACCCGAAGAACGCCGATGTCATTCGAACGCTCACCAAAGTGAAGCCTCTAAGAATGAGTCGGCCTGCACTGGAAACACTGGCCATTGTTGCGTACAAGCAACCATGCACCCGTGCCGAAGTTGAGGATGTCCGACGGGTGGATTGCGGTGGAACGCTGAAGTTTCTGTTTGAAAAGGAACTGATTCGAGTGCTTGGCCGCAAGGAAGAGCCCGGCAGACCAATCATTTATGGTACGTCGAGCAAGTTTCTCGAGCTGTTTAACCTGAAATCCCTGACCGATCTGCCTTCGCTCCACGAATACACCGAGCTGTGGGATGAGCACCGGGAACTGATCGACGACGACGCCGATGCAGAAGGTGTATCGGAGAATGCCGCGACGTCGCCATCCAGGGGCGATGACCGTCAGCAGAAAATCCCGGTGGATGAACACCTGACTCGAAGCGCCGAAGCCGATACGCAAACGGAATCACCAGTCGAGGCAACCGGGGATGAGGATACTTTTAAAGCAGAATCCGCCACCGACGCGTCCGATATGGTGAGCGACGCAAAAGATGTCGCAGCCGATTCTAACGGGACCGACGAATATGACGAGTTGTCCGACGATTCAGACGAGGCCGATGACGCTGACGAGTTGTCCGACGATTCAGACGAGGCCGATGACGCTGATGAGTTGAACAAAGAATCTGACGATGCGGACGACGCTGACGATTTGTCCGCCGATTCAGACGAGGCCGATAACGCTGACGAGTTGTCCGACGATTCAGACGAGGCCGATGACGCTGACTCTGACTCTGACTCTGACGCTGACGAGTTGCACGATGATTCAGACGATGCGGACGACGCTGACGAGTTGAACGACGATTCAGACGATGCCGATGACGCTGACGAGTTGTCCGACGATTCAGACGAGGCCGATGACGCTGACTCTGACTCTGACGCTGACGAGTTGCACGATGATTCAGACGAATTGACAATTGAATATGACGAGGAAAAAGAATGACCAGACTTCATGTAAATATTGACCATATTGCGACCCTGCGTCAGGCCCGCGGTGTTCAGTACCCGGATCCCGTTTTTGGTGTATCTGTTGTGGAAATGGCCGGCGCCCAGGGAATTACGGTCCATTTGCGGGAAGACCGACGCCATATTGTGGATCGGGATGTGGCCCTGATGCGACAGACGATTGGCACAGTCATGAATCTGGAGATGGCCGCAGTGGATGAAATCGTGAAAATCGCCGTGAATACCAAACCTGACATGTGCACACTGGTGCCTGAAAAGCGCGAAGAACGCACCACTGAAGGTGGACTTGCGGTGGCGGCGGATCTTCCCCGAATGACCAAAGTCGTTCAGACGCTCCACGATGCGGGCATTCGCGTCAGTCTTTTTATCGACCCGGATGAGCGGGAGGTTCGCGCCAGCAAAGCCGTTGGGGCTGACATGATTGAGCTGCACACCGGTGACTACTGTGAGGCGGAGTCAGAAAACGCACGGCAGATGGAACTGGAAAAACTCAAAGCCGCATCGACCCTCGCGGCATCTCTGGGCCTCAGGGTGGCTGCGGGTCATGGACTTCACTACCACAATGTCAGAGACATCGCTGACATCCCCGAAGTGGAGGAGCTGAACATCGGGCATTCGATTATTGCCCGCGCTGTATTTGTTGGGCTCGAAAAAGCGGTAACTCAGATGCTTGCGGCCATGGGGGAGAGATAACGCCCGATGCCCGCCTTTTAATTTGAAAATCGGTTAACCCTTATTCACACACAAACACTCGCAGAAGGACGAAACCATGTCGAGTCAGTGGAACAAAAATATTTTTGTCACCCGGGAACAGATTCGCGAATATGACCGAATCGCCATTGAAGAAATGGGGATTCCCGGAACGGTGCTGATGGAGAACGCCGGTGTGGGTGCGACCGGAATCGCACTCGATATGCTGGGCAACGCCCGACGGGTTGCTGTCGTTGCCGGTCCGGGAAACAATGGCGGTGATGGATTTGTCATGGCGCGACATCTGATGGCGCACGGTTGTGACGTTGAAACATTTGTAACGGCGGAAGAAAAGCAGATTGAGGGTGATGCGCTGGTCAATCTGAAAATCCTTAAAAAAATGGGCGCCCGTATCACGCCTGTTCTGTCCAGCGACCATGCGTCCAGACTGGGCGGCCATTTGCAGTGTGACCTGATAGTGGACGCGCTCCTTGGCACTGGTGTCAACAAGCCGGTGGAAGGGCATCTGGCCGAAGCCATTGCACAAATTAATCAGGCAAATATTCCGGTGCTGTCGGTCGACATTCCATCCGGACTTGATGCGGACACGGGCATTTCATGGAAAGCGGTTGTGAATGCGGACGTCACAGTCACGTTCGGTCATATCAAGCAGGGGATGTTGCTTTATCCGGGCGCGTCCTGTGCAGGAAAGGTACATGTGGTGCCGATTGGCGTCCCGGCGGAGGTATCGGCGAAAGCCGGCATTCAGGGGCGTATCATTACTGAGGGTGACGTGCGTGAACGCATGCCCCGGCGCCGGGTGGATGCACACAAGGGCACGGCGGGACACCTGGCGGTTGTGGCGGGCTCCATGGGAAAATCGGGCGCAGCAGTGATGGCAGCCAAAGCAGCCATGCGCGCAGGCACGGGTCTCGTTACCATCGCCACAACGCAAAACGCACGCCCCACAATTGAGTCACGATGTCTGGAAGTGATGGTGGAGACAGTCATCGAAAAGCCGGATGCCGCCCTGACCGACAAAGATGTGAAAAAGCTTTCGTCGGTCATAGAGGGAAAGACAGCCCTCGCCCTTGGCCCCGGTCTTACCACCGCTCCGGGCATTAGTGCCCTCTCCATGCGACTGTTGCAGATGCTGGAAATTCCAGCGGTTATAGATGCAGATGGTATTAATATTTTGGCCAATGACCCATCTGGTGCAGGACGTATTATCGCACCAATGGTCTTTACACCTCATCCTGGAGAAATGGCCAGACTGACCGGAAAGTCCACTGCCCAGGTGCAGGCCGATCGTATTGCGATTACCCGTGAAACGGCCAAATGGCACAAGGTAACGGTCGTATTGAAGGGCGCCAATTCTGTCATCGCATCACCAGACGGTGACGTCTACATTAATCCTACTGGTAACGAAGGGATGGCGTCCGGTGGCATGGGGGATGTACTGACTGGCATCATCGGCAGCTACCTGGCGCAGGGGATGTCCCCGTTCGATGCAGCGATGGCAGGCACATACATACATGGTCTGCTTGCGGATCGCTGTGTGCAGCGAATCGGCAAAGCCGGTCTTATCGCCTCCGACCTGATTGCAGAATTGCCCGCCCTTCAGAAGGATTGGCAGCTGTAGTTTTTAAAGGTCAACTCTCTCGATCATTTCTCCTGACTTCCTGCTTGCCAAAGCGTATCCACTGATTAATACTCCGACGCAACATAAACAAAGTGAACAAAGTACCATAGACCTTGGGCGTCAAACTGGACGTCCAGTCTGCCAGGGAGAAACATTATGAATCAATCTGTCTCGACATTAAGAAAATTACTTGTATTTGCCTGCATGCTGGGATTGCTGATGCCGTCTGTCGGCGGCGCATCAAACATTTTTGTCAAAATCAAAGGCAGCACCCAGGGCAATTTTAAAAGTAACCCCAAAACCGGAATCCCGGTATTGGGGTATCAACACCAGATTGAGAGCCCAAAAGACATGGCATCCGGACGCGCCAAAGGAAGCCGACAGCATGGCGCCATTACCATTGTTAAGGAATGGGACGCCTCATCACCGCAGCTCTTTCAGGCGCTGGTCACAAATGAACAGCTCAAGGAAGTGACCTTTGAGTTTAAAAAAACTGACTCAAGCGGTCAGCAGGTGGTCTATTACAAGATTAAGCTGACCAATGCATCCGTTTCAAAAATAGAGTACAGGTCCGGCACGGAGAATGACGCGACCGTTTCAGCATCAACCAAATCCACTTCGGCGAAATCCGCTGCGGCAAACGCGACGGGCGAGCTCGAATACGTGTCCTATACCTACCAGAAAATAGATGTTGAAAGTGTTGAAGGAAGCACCGCGGCATCTGACGACTCGCGAGCCAGATAGCCACATGGTGTGTATCCGTGCGCAGCGAATCCATATGCGCGCTGCAGACTGTGCACACAACAGAGACAAAAGCCTCTATGGAAGCTACCATCTGTGCGCCCGAACCCATTAAAATTACATAACAATCCGGATTATGGCGGCCTTTTCTTTACAAACGGCGAATTATGATTTTTATAGACGGTGTGCATGACAAGTGAAATGCACATGGATGTTGCATCGTAGGAGAGTAAATTCAGATGCAACCGAGCGACTGCATGGGGCAGTCCGGTAAACGCTTAATCAGAGTGATGGAGTTGAAAATGGAAAAGCAAAAAGTATACGTGTTTGACACAACGTTGAGAGATGGCGAACAATCCGCAGGGGTTTCTTTTACTCTCAATCAGAAGCTTAAGATTGCACACCAGCTCCAGAAACTAGGCGTTGACATAATTGAAGCGGGATTTCCGCGTACCTCCCCTGGGGATTTGGAGGCAGTACAGGCGATTTCAAAAGAAGTTCGCAATTGTACCATTGCAGCGCTGGCCCGTTGTATCAAAGGTGATATCGAAGCCGCATGGGAAGGGATTAAGGATGCCGCAGATCCCCGCATTCACACGTTTATCAACACCAGCGATATTCAGATTGTGAATCAGTTGAAGAAAACCCGTGAGGAAGTGCTCGAGCAGGCCATTGAAAGTATCAAGCTGGCCAAACGCTTCACATCGAATGTGGAGTTCAGCCCAATGGATGCCACTCGTTCCGACAAGGAATTTTTGTTCCGTATTATCGAGGCGGCCATCAAGCATGGCGCGACAACAATCAATGTGCCGGACTCAGTGGGATACGCGATTCCCTCGGAACATGGAAACATGTTTAAGGAAATAATTGAGAACGTCCCGAATGCGGATAAAGCCATATTCAGCTGTCATGCACATAACGATTTGGGATTGGCGTCGGCCAACGCTCTGGCAGCGGTCGAAAACGGAGTACGCCAGGTGGAAGTGGCTGTGAATGGGATTGGCGAGCGCGCCGGCAACACGGCCATGGAAGAAGTGGTGATGGCGCTGAAGACCCGCGAGGAACAGCTGGGTGTATACACGACCATCAACACCAAAGAGATTTACCGCACCAGTCAGATGGTCGAACAAATCAGCGGTATGCCGGTGCAATGGAACAAGGCGATTGTCGGAAAAAATTCCTTCCGGCACGGTTCAGGCATTCACCAGGATGGCATATTGAAGAAGCGGGAGACCTGGGAAATAATCGATCCGGCGGATATTGGTATTCCGGATGGCACCCAACTTGTGCTCGGGAAACTCTCTGGCAGTCATGCCTTTGCCAAACATGTGGAGGAACTTGGATACCAGCTCTCCGAAGAACAGATGGCCAAGGCGTTTGAGGACTTTAAGAAACTGGCTGACAAGAAAAAGCAAATCGACGACAGGGACATTGAGGCCATTATTGCGCAGCGCACCGGGGAGGTATTCAGTCCGCTCTGGTCGGTCAATCATATTCACGTGGCATCGGGCACCCACGCCATCGCCACGGCAACGATTCAGTTGGCTGACAAAGACGGAAATATCCGCACCGATGCGGCAACCGGGGACGGTCCCATCGATGCCATCTGCGTTGCTGTCAATCGGATTGTTGAAGTGACCCCCCCGTTGACCGGATACTCGGTACAAAATGTCACCGAAGGTATCGATGCTCAGGGCATAGTGGTGGTTCGCATAAAAGATGAGGATGACACAGTTTACAGTGGCCAAGCCTCCGACACAGATGTTATTATAGCCAGCGCAAAAGCATACGTGAACGCGGTAAACAGATTGCTGATCATGCGCGCAAAGAAAGCCACAATGGCCTGACAGCATCTCCCGTGGAGGAGGCTCATTTTGCCCGACCGCAGAAGACCCCAGTTTTTTATAATTGATCGTGCCATTGTTTCGGATACGCTAAAAAAAGTTGTCGATGCCAAACGCGCATTGCGCGAAAATGATCATCTGCATGTGAGTGATGCCGTAAAAGCGGTTGGTTTGTCTCGCAGCGCCTTTTACAAGTACAAGGATTATATTTATCCATTCTACGAAGACAGTCTTGGGCGAAACCTGACTTTCTCCTTTGATTTGAAAGACGCTGCTGGAATTCTCTCCAAGGTGCTGACGACCATTGCCACCGCTGGGGCCAACATCCTGACCATCAACCAGACCATTCCAATTAATTCCATCGCCAACATTGTCATTACACTGGAAACAACCAGCATGACATCCCCCCTTGAAAACCTCTTCAACGAACTCAAGGCGTTTGATGGTCTGTTCAACTTCAGGATTATCGCCCGGGTATCGTGACAATTTCAGATGCCAATCGTGCAAAAAACTGCGACCTGCGTCATTCCCGCGAGCCAGTCGATAGTGGGATTCCGGACAACGAACACCAAAGCGCTTCTGGAAACCAAAGATTACTTGCGCCAGAATTCGGGTGTGAGCACGATAAGCACAGAGTAGATTTCGAGTCGGCCAATGATCATTAAAAAGATTTGATGCCACTTCAGTCCGGCTTCAAAAAAATTATAGTTGGCGGCAGGCCCCACGTCGCCAAATCCCGGGCCAATATTTCCCAGTGTCGCCCCAACCACTGAGATGGAAGTAATGAAGTCATAGCCAAACAATGCAAAAACCACAACGCTGATGA
>JAFGWT010000560.1 GCA_016937015.1 Deltaproteobacteria bacterium
AAATCGGCCACTTTGTGACAAGGCTATTCGCCCCCCATAAACACCACGCATAAAATTTTTCCCGAAGGAATCGCCGGCAACTGCGCACGGGTGGTCGCAAGAATTCCGATTCCTGAAAAAGCTTTGCTGGGCGGTGGTTTGTCGGCCGCCCAACCCCGGAACGGCCCGGGATACACCCGGAGCCCTACAGTTTTTAGAAATACCGGGCGTTCCTGCGATTACCCTGAATGCGATTACCCTGAATGCGATTACCCTGAATGCGATTACCCTGAATGAAGCAAATAGGCGTTTGAGGCTGATTTAAAATGTCTGGGTGACTTCGAGAGTGAACCGCCGTCCCAAAATGGGATAGTCCACACCGGCAAAACCTGGATCTGCGGCAGTTGCATTCGCGATGTTGTAAACGTTAAACCGAAAGGTGGTTAAACCGGATGTAAATACCGGCAACCCGTCGGTGGCAAGAAACCCATCCCACATCAGATACGCCGGCAGGAGATAGGGCGTTCCCCGTTCAACAATATTCTGACCGGATGCACGTCTTTCGCCCACCATCATCACCCGAGACCCCAGTCGAAGGGGCAGTTTGCTGCTGAATGGCAGCGCGTACGACGCACCAGCTCTGACTATCCACGATGGCGCGACAATATTCTCTGTACCGATAAGTCTGGTTCGATAATCCGCGTAGGGCTGTTCCCGCTCCGCGCGCTGAATCTCCATGGACAGGTACCCCGCCAGAATATTCTCGAACGCCACATCAACCCCGGTTTCAACCGAATACGTTCGCACTCTTGATACGTTCTGAGCAGTAATATTGGCGCCCTCTGGAACGAATTCCGCTTTATCAAGGATAATGCTGTGTGCCGCCGCCGCATACATCGAAATATTTTTATTGAGCCGAATGCTGGGCGATAATTCGAAGGTATGCACATACTGTGGTTTCAGTTTGTCATTCCCAACCACATCCCCGGGCAACAGCGGCACCGCGTACAGCAGCGTGGGGGACGGCGCCTTAAATGCACTGCCGTACAGCAACTTGGTTGTGAAATTTTTCGACCAGATAAACACCGAACCGGCACGGCCAGTAACTCGCGTGCCATAAATATTGTGTAAATCCATGCGAACGCCACCGGTCAGTTTCCAAAAATTCGGTACGATATCGCTGTTTGCCTGCAGGTAGATTGCCGGATTCACAAACTGTTTTGAGGTCTCGGAGGCGGTCAGATGCCCAATCACGGAATCCGAAATTTTATCCACCCGGTCATGATGCGCCAGTGACTCCTGGTCAAACACCAGCTCCATCCCACCGATGAACGTGAGTCGTTCCAATGGCGACCAGTTTGCTTCCAACACTGTATTGATGCCCTGAAACCGATAGTTTCGGCGGATGTAAAACAAATCGCTGGCGACTTCAATACGATCGTCATCTGTTGGCCTGCCATCAAAATAGGTAACGGCCAAATCAAGTGTCAGCGTGTCGCTGACCCGAAGTTCACCATCCAGTCCCAAAAATCCCTGCATCAGGCCAATCGTGGTCGCGTTCTTTCGACCTGGTTCATCCAGACCGTCCGAGAATTGTGTCCAGCGGCTAAACTGACCGGCACGCTGTATGGATGAGGTATATCCGCTCAAATGAATATACCCACGTTCCGGTTTTTCGTACGACAACAGAAAGTGGGCCACTCTGGACTGCTGGACCAGATGTTGTGAAATCCGATCGTTCGCGTTGTACGTGGGAATGAGTGGCGCAGGGGATGAATCGGGAAGCGGCAAATTATTGCGATCCTCGATATTGTTCCCGTACGACAACTGGAATCCCCAATTGTTTTTCTGAGTACCGGCTGACATCTCGAGTTTTCTGTCCAGAGACATGATGTTACTGACACTGTCGAATCCATCGCCAATGCTGACGTGGGCAATGTAACCGGAGAGGTCCTCGGGCGTCTTTAATACAATGTTGACAGTACCCAGAAATGCATCTGCCCCATAAAGCGCCGAGGCGGGCCCCCGAATCACTTCAATCCGCTCGATGGCCGTAATCGGTATCAATTCCGGTCCCAGCCAATTGCCTGAAGTGGTTCGAAAAACCACGTGTCGGCCATCAATCATGACTTTGATAATACCGCTCTCCGCCGCCAAACCGCCGGAGACACCGCGAACCACCGCATTGGGGAGTATGTGGTCGTCAATGATATAAAAGCCCAGCATGTGTTGCAGCACTTCGGCCACACTCTGGTATCCCCAAAACGAAATCTCACGCGCGGTGACGACTTCGATAATGGACGGCGCGGTTTCCACTGTCTCCTCGGTTTTGCTCGCTGACCACACTTCGACGGGTGTGGCCAGAAGCTCTTCGAGGCTGAAATCAAGCATCGCAGCGTCACCCTCGCCGCCAATGGGTGTTTCTTCGGCTGGCAATTCGCCTAAGCCATCAATGGCAGAATCCCCATCGTTCAGGCTGCCAGCTGCGTCATTGCCCGCGTCATCTGCCGCATTGCCCGTGTCATCGCTGTCATCAGCGGTATCATCGGCCAATGCCCTCGACGCAACCAATGCACCAGACAGCGCGACCAGCACCGCCGACAGCAGGCATGCCATGTTGGTGTGGAAAAATTTACTGGGCATCATCCACAACCTTCCCAGCCTGAACGGTCCAGTACTTCACCGATGCCTTCTGCTGCTGTCCCCCCTCATCGAACAGGAGCGGACCACTGAGCCCGGAATACGAAATTTCCGTTCCGCTGGCAGCATACTGGAGTCCCTGCGACAGCTGATTCCATTTCACCTGAATCCCCTGTCGATAGGCCACACTCACGATCGCGTCGTTGAACCCATCCTTCGAATAGCTGCCTTCCAGATGGAACATCCGTGCGAGGGAGAGCATGGTCAGCGCCGCGGCATCGTAGTAAAAATATGTCCCATCCAAAGGCTCTGTAGACCACTCTTCCTTGTATTTTTCAAAAAAAGCCTCATCAACCCCTGTGGCCAGTACGCCAATCCCCAGTGCGCCGTTCACTGCGCCGGGCACAGTGTTTTGGGGAAAAACCGGCGTTTCGAGGAAGGGCGACAAAAAGTAATGCCATTTTTCATCCCCCACCGCCGTGCTCAGGTCGTTGACAAACCGGGCCGCCGACTCCACCGAGGCA
>JAFGWT010000561.1 GCA_016937015.1 Deltaproteobacteria bacterium
AACCGGAACTCACAAATATGACCCGAGACTACGATGAATATTGACGGATACGCTCAGAATGGCCCGCTTAAGCGATCACGCATGCAATCCGGTCAATTTTACCCCGAATGCGAAGATGTTTGCCGTCACCAAGATGCACGGCAACTGGTTTTGCCGAAGACAGTGAGTCTTCGGGCACTTCAGACTCAATCCCGACACTCAGCTCAAAATATGCAGGTGTCACTGTTTCGCAGTGCTTCTCTTCATTGCGAAGAAATATTTCCACTGTGCGCTGCATATCTGCCACTGCACGCCGGAACATTTCTTCAGAAGGTGACGGGGACGCGTTTTTCGCTGTTTCAATCTCTTCGTTGAGTATGGCCGTGATTCTTTCGTGATGGCGGCTCAATTTCGGCTTTTCTCCCTGTGCGGCAAGCTCCCGCATAAAACGCTCAAACACAGTATGGAGTAAAGTACCCCGCGACGCCGCATCCAGCCATTCGGTTTCTTCCGCCAGCGGTTCGTCCGGTACTTCAACACCCAAAATCTGTCTAAAAAAGAATTCCAGCGGATTTCTGGCATACCCTTCCAGCCGGCTGGGTGACATGGGCCTGGCATCCGGTTTGTACGGGCTATAATCAGCGCCCGCTTCCGGCACGCAGCCATCATATTCCGTAAACACATCGCTCTGCCGGGCCTCCATCGCCACATATCCCTGCTTCAGGTTGGGATACACATCCCGCACCAGCTGCGTTTTGTTCTCAATTTCGGTATCTGCGCACAACACCTGAGCAATCCAGTCCGCTGCATCGAGCGGCGCATCGTCTCTGTATGGTGCAAACGAAACCGGCGCTTTCAGCCACTTAAACAGGTCTTCCTGAGTACCGTGCCTGTTGTTTGACAAAATGCGGTATGCAGACTCTACCGGCCAGGCAGGAAACAGTGCGCGATCATCGCTCAGGCTGGCCCGACAAAAGCTGAGGGTAATATTGCCCGAAAGCCTTACAAATAACGCAATCGCCTGAGACCGTTTGTTTTTGAGCTGCTTCTTAGCGGTGGGCAGTGCATTCGAGATGGCCTCCCGCTCATGATCCAGCAGCAGCGGGTCCTGAAGCCCTTTGCCAGGAAAGCGTCCATTGTCCATGCCCATCACAAACACATTGGGACGCCCACTGTATCCGCCATTATTCAGGGTGGATACATACAGGCATCCCGGTACAGGCCCCCGCCGCTGGAGTCGCACACGCTTTACCTGAGCCAGCAAATCATCCAAAAATTCATCCACTGACACCTCAAGCGCCGCCGCATCTCCCTGAATCTCCGCCAGCACCTGAAGCAGCGTTTTGCGAACCATTTTGTCCGCTTCACCCACCACTTTGCAATGCGCGTCCAGGGCAATCTGCAGTCCCGCAACAATATTGGCTGGGATCAACTCACCCTCTTTATTGAAGAACAGTGCAAAAAATGGCGTCAGTGTTGTCCAAACCGCTTTTCTGGTAATCAGCTTATTTCTGGTTTTGTCATCATGCGCATTCTCAATCTCGGCATCCACATTCGCCAGCACGTTATTTAAAACTGGCAAATAGCGCATCGCACCCTTCCCTATTGGCGCATCATAAAACGCCTCTTTGGCCCGTCTGGCGCTAATCGATTTGTCATCTGAAACATCATAATCAAACTGAAGCAGGTGATGCACCAGCATGCGCCCAAATTCTTTTTGATAGCAGCCGTTCTTCAGCCACGTAATAAGTGCCATCATGAGTCTGGCGGGTTTTGTATGCAAAGCTGGCGTACCGGTTGAAAAGGTCACCGGCACATTGTGAACATCTTCCGAAAGAGAAAACAGCGTTTCATAAATCAGCGGCGCATACGTATCCGCGTCGGTCACAATCACTTCAGCGTCGTCCAGTTTGCCGGCCGCAAACACCCGCCGAAGCATCTCCCGAACCTCGTTGATTTCGCCTATAGCGGCAAATATGGATGCTGTGCCATCATCCTGTGCCTGTGGCGCATCAAGGGGTGACGAAATCCAGCGCAGGAGCCCAGCGTCAGTGGGTTCCCCCGTTTTTAATGAGGGTTTTGCAAAGGGTGCAAAATCGTCATTCCCGCGGAGGCGGGAATCCAAAAATGGTTTAGAATCTGCGGTTATCTGGACCCCTGCCTTCGCAGGGGTGACGTTCTTTTCTCTTTCCGTAAGATCCTCCAACCCCGAATTGGCCGCATCCACAGGCAAAACACTTTTACTATCCGCCGGTAGCGCCTCCCATAATTCTGCGCCGAGTCCTGACAACAGCTCAATCATATCCGCCGACGCGAGAATATGTGCCCCACCCAACGCACGCTCCGGTACGTTCTGTGCTGCACCGATAGCCCTGTGGTACACATCCGCAAAATCTATTTTGTTACTGGCTTTACGCAACGCTTCGTATCCGGCAAACAGCGCTTTTATCTCTTCACCTTTCTGAGCATTCTCAAAGGCATCCAGTTCCAACGCCCCCGGCGCCACCCCCGCCATGCGCAAATCCGAAACCATATGCACCATCCGCCGCAAAAATCCGGGCGTCATTCGCAGGGCTGACAGATATCCCTCGCCGCTGCCGGTTCCCGTAAAAACGGTCTCCACCATCTTCTTTTGCTCATATCCGCTAAGCAGCTCAGGCAATTCCCCATTCACCGACGCCAGCCGTCTGGCCAGCATATTCAGCGAAAAAACATGCACATTAAACGTGGCCGTCCCCCCAAGCGCCAACCCATCCAGAAACTGCCGCCCCACAACAGCCGATGGCACCAGCAGCCACTTCTCCTGCACCGGATGTGCTTTACAATATGCCGCCAACGACACCGCCAGCGTTGAAAGCCTGTTTTGCATATGAGATCCCTTTCAATAAAAAATAGCCACACGAAATGTATCATTGCCTGCCGAAGGCGGCAAAGAATAAGCTTATTGCGGTCACCACTCCAGTCACTGCTGAAATATAATAGCTATCCCGGACAGAATTTGTCCCGACGCAATTGTATTTTTTTGGAGAAGTCCATTTCTTGACGAAAATCGGTTTCACGACAACAATGGATGGCGAACAAATACGGCATCACTTCAGGAGTTAAATTAATGATTTATAAAAATGAGTATTTTAAGTGGTTACAAAACGAAGCTTCTGATGACAATCTGGTAAAAGATGAGCCGTCATTTCTAATGTTGCCGGAAGCAGTCAAAGCATACCGTTCCGCCCCGGAAGACTCTCTCGATATGGAAGACCTTGATGTTCTCTACTCATTGACAGTCGGCATCTGGAAAATTTCTGTTAAGAAAAAGAAGTCATTTATCGACAAAAGCCATTTGCCTATCAGTGAGAAGGACCGTTTAAAAAAACTTCTTGAGGAACTCGCAATCACGGAGAAGGGGGAGAAGTACGGCCTTTTCGGCTCTGGATTTGTTAGCTTTGCATCCTTTAGAAAGGATGAAAATACTTTTCGGGAATCCGCGAAAAGATTTATCTCAATGTGCTGTGACGTTTTGGACATGGAAGAAAATGATGCATTGGATCGCGCCGAAAATGCTTTGGCAACCCCAATACATGGAATGCGCGCCGGCTCGGTGTCTCAAATCCTTTTCTGTATGCGTCCTACAGTGTTCCCCAATATGAATTCTGAAGCTGTCAAGGCGTGTAAGAAGGTGATTGAGCTTGATCATCCGGGTCGGCTCGTTAATTACATAGCAAATGCTCGCAAAATCAAAGCGATGCGCGATGAGCATTTCTCATTCCGCAATTATCTCATGTTCGATCATCACCATGGTCTGCCCGACAATTTGGACAAGATAGACCCGAAGAAAACAATCCCTGATTGGAATTTAAATCAGATTCTGTATGGCCCCCCCGGCACTGGCAAAACATACCAGACCGCACAAATGGCGGTGTCGATATGCGATAATTTGGCGATGGCAGAAGTTGAGGCGATGGACAGAAGTGAAGTGATGGACAGGTACCGAGTTCTTGAAGATGATAGCCGCATCAGTTTTGTCACATTTCACCAGTCATTCAGCTATGAAGAGTTTGTCGAGGGGTTGCGCCCCGTTGCACGTGGTCATAAAGATTTCGACGATGAGGCCGGCGGTAACGTTCAGTACCAGATTGTCGACGGTGTATTCAAAACCATGTGCAATGCGGCCAACCCAATTAAACAGGTGAGCGGCAAAAACTACAATGTCGTACCAGGCAAGGTTCGTTTGTGGAAGATGTCTCTCGGGAACACCGCGCGTTCGGAAGAGGCCTACCTTTACAATGACTGTATCGAAAATGGCTGCGTATTGCTCGGATATGGTCAGGGCCTGGATTACTCGAACTGCGCAGACAGGGATTCCATCAAAGCAAAGCTGCAGTCAAAAACTTCTGATATCAGCAAATATGATTTCAACATAACCGAAATGGACTTGTTTAAAAACCGAATGTCAGTTGGTGATTTGGTTTTTGTATCTCAGGGCAACAGAAAGATACGCGCTATTGGAAAGATCACCGGTGAATACGAATTCAAAGCTCCCGAAGAGTACGGTCAGAAACGAGATGTGGAGTGGCTGTATGTGCCGGAGGAACCGATTCCCGCAGAATCATTGTTTAAGAAGTCCATCAGTCAGCTCACTCTTTATGAACTGGATCAGAAAGCCACCCGGTGGACGGTTCTCAACGAACTGCTGGCTGGACCGGCGGAATCGCACGATGTTACCCAAAATTATGTACTTGTCATCGACGAAATCAACCGCGGCAATATCTCAAAAATATTTGGTGAGTTAATTACGTTGCTTGAAGCAGACAAACGTGCGGATGCGGAGAACGCACTACGGGTTAAGCTGCCTTACTCACAGGAAGAATTTGCCGTCCCTTCGAACCTCTATCTGATTGGCACAATGAACACGGCAGACCGCTCCATCGCGCTGATGGATACTGCATTGCGCAGGCGGTTTTCATTTAAGGAGATTATGCCTGACCCGGAACTGCTGGAAGCGTTAGATGATGTTGACTTAACGTTTCTACTTCAGGCAATCAATGACCGCATTGAGGTCCTATATGATAGAGATCACACCATAGGCCACGCCAGTTTTATGAACATTGCATCCCTGGACGGATTGCGTCAGGTTTTTCTGGAGAAAATCATCCCCCTTTTACAGGAATATTTTTATGGAGACTGGGAGAAAGTTTGCGTCGTTCTGGGCTGTGCGGACACTAGGTCAGTCAATAAGTATCCTATAATTGAAAAGCAAAATCTGAACACCGCTGGCATTCCTGAACATTTGCTGGATGACTTTTCCACGAACCGTAGATATGGCATATCAGGCAATTTTTTGACAGCTATGGATGATTCTTTGCCACAGTATTTTATCAATATATACAGCCCCGGTGAGACAAACTCGCAATGAAAATCACCATTCAGGAATATGGGCGCATCGACAAACGACAAATAGGCGAACGCGCTGTTCATCGGCTGCGGAAACTGGATGCGCTTTATGAACGTCGTGATGGCATGGCTGTTTTCGACTGGAGATATGACAGGTATATCCGTGCCCGTAGTGTGGTTGGCGTCATTGAGCTTCCGGGGCTTACCATCGAAGTGTTGCCCAAAACAGACAAAGGACCATCTTCGTCGAATAGCGCAGAGTGGCAGAATCTTGCGAGACAAAACCTTCTGTATATGTTGGCTTTTACAAGAGACCTGCCGGTTAAAGACCGCGATGTTGCCCACCTTGCCACACAACGAATGACGATTTTGGAAATTCTGGCGTATACTTTCGCCAAACGGCTGGTGGAAATACAGAGAACTGGGCTGGCAGGAGGGTACGTTAGACGAGAAGAAAACTGCTTTTTCGTTAAGGGGAAAATACTTACCGCACGAAATTTGCTGCACAACCCTGCGAGGGAAGATAGAATTTTCGTATCATTTTCCGAGTTTAGCCCGGACAATAAGCTGAATCAGCTATTGAAATACGCATGTCGGATATTGCTACGTGCCACCTACACCAGCGCCACTTTACAGATGCTGCGGGAGGCAGTGCAAAGATTCGCTGATATATCGGACGTAAGGTTCACAAAAGATAATTCTCCCGAAATTTCACTGGACAGAACTCAGGCTCAATACCAGGTCCTGATAAATTTTGCGCGCATGATAATTCATGGGTTGTCGTCTTCACCATCCGCTGACAGAAACGAAACCTTCAGCATCCTCTTTCCGATGGAGCAACTTTTTGAGGAATTTATCGCCCGCTTTATTTTAAAAAATTCCCATCAAATTGGACTTTCCCATGCAGCCATTTTCGTTCAATCCCGGGGACATCAGCGTTCACTGGTGACAAAAAACGGGAAGGCGCAGTTTCGCCTCAAACCCGACCTGTTCATCGATGCACATGCTGGACCTGACCGGCAGATACCCCGAACGATTCTGGATACCAAATGGAAAATACTTGATGGTTCTGCTCCCAAACAGGGAGTCAGCCAGGCAGACATGTACCAACTGTACGCTTATTCTCAGCGTTTTGATTGTCCTGTGAATATACTGCTGTATCCTGCGGCCAACGGCGTAAAGTCTGAATCATATGCGGTCGAATCTCGTTTCGGGGTTTCTCCGAAACGGATAAATGTTGAAACTATCAATTTAAACAGAAGTTTAATTCATTCAACCGAACAGGTGATTCAGGATTTGCGAAAAATATTGTTGACCGCGCAGGCTGAGTGACGACTGGAGATTCTTATGCCGAAAAATGATTACCTCCGTTTTCCAGTCATTTCCGAAGGGGCAGAATACCTTGTGATGGGACATTTAATGCGTCGAAATATACTGACGTATAAAGCGCCACCTCTGAATGAGGGCTACGACCTCATTTGTATCCATCCGGACCGCGTCACATGTCGAAGGGAAAAGGCCCCAGCCAGCTTCGAATTCAGGTGAAGAGCAGATATCAAACCGACTGTGATAGAGGATTTCCTGTAAAAGAAAAATCGCTGGATGCCTTTGACTTTTTGATCGTCGCGTTTTTAAACATTGGTAACTTCTTCCGAGGAAGAGACGGAACTGAAGGCATGATGGCTCCCCTGGAATTATCAGCAAAACCTCGAAAATTAATTGAACTTTTTCTCAGCTGCGCATGCTGGCAGGAAAGACACCAATGAAACTCAAAGTGGCAGCATGGCCAATATTTTGCTGCCCATTTAGCTTGCAGGTAGTCTATGGAATCGGGCTGCCAGAACGGAGATTTGTTATGAGTGAAATGATTAATGCAATTTTTGACCGTCTTGACCAATGGCGGCACCTGCCCAATTATCAGTTGGAGCGCCGGGCAGATATTTTCTTTTCAATGTACCTGAAGGGTTTTCTTGAACAGCAAATTAAGCTGACCCTTAGTGACATCATCATCCCTGAATTTCCTTTAAAGCGAGACCTTATATGGCCAGACCTACCCACCAATAAATCAGTGAAGGTCGATTATGTGCTTTTCGCTAAAGACAAAAGCAAAGCCCTCTTTGTGGAGCTGAAAACGGACAGTTCTTCACGCCGGGATGAACAGGACGAGTATCTTTCCAAAGCCAGAGAAGTTGGGTTTCACCGCTTTGTAGAAGGTTTCAAAGACATTCTGCTGGCAACCAGTACCCACCAGAAATATTTCCACCTGGCCAAAATGCTGGCAGTCCTTGGCTTTCTTCAGCTACCCAATGGTATTGAAGAGTACCTGTATCCATCTCCTCGTCCGGGACTGACGAAACAATTGAAGCAGATTGAGGTGACGGATTTGCAACCAGAAATTGAAATTTTGTATCTTCAGCCAAAATCAAACGGTGACGCTGGCGTGAAAAGCTTTGACCAGTTTGCAGCGTATGTGGCACAGTTTGATGATGTGTTGAGTCAGAGATTCGCGCAGAGCCTAAACCGCTGGCGAACAGCCGCTGGCAATACAACAGAAAAAGCGTAGAAATTCTTCTGGGAAGAAAGTGAATTCAGTGGTCTAAAAGTTTCGAATACCTGCCATCTACTGAGGCGTCTGGAAAGCATTCGTTTTCGACGACCGGGCCGGCAACTGGGTCGCTGACTGGGTCGTTTTGAATCGTCATATTTTTCAAAGCAAGCGATGCCACCTTCATTTCTTTGAACCAAACCCGGGCCAACCCGGGCCTGTTTCATCTGATCAATCCAGTGATCCATACAGCACCTCGTTGATAAAATCCATCAACAACCAATGGATATTTACACCAACAGGTTGTTTAATAATCCGTTATTTATCATTCAATACATGAACCGATCGTATTTCAATGATGTATTTACAATCCTTGAGCTGGGATACCTTGAAACGGCCTGGGATGCACGTTCGCATTTACCAATAGACCACCGATGTGATCATGTGTAACGTTGATAGAAGGCAGTCTAAAGGAAAGCGCAAATGTTGAAGCAGACGATACTCATACTTTTTATAACCTATATGTATTCCGGGTGCGGCAGTATCAGCGACGGTGGAACCGACGATGACAGTTCTGATTCGTCATCTGCAACCGACAGCGATTCGGATTCAGACTCTGACAGTGATGGCGACGGGGATGCCGACGGCGATACGGACTCAGACTCAGATACAGACACAGATGCAGACACGGACACAGATTCAGATTCAGACACGGATAGTGACGGGGATGTGGATGGGGATGCTGACAGTGATTCCGATGCTGATTCAGACACTGATTCTGATTCCGACAGCGACAGCGGCGGAGAGACTGGCGGGGATACCGATACGGTTGGAGACACAGAAGTAGATACCAGCGATACCGGTACGGCCTCAGACACAGACGCCGGCCAGGATACCAATGTAATCCTTGACACATCAGTCTCAACTGGACCGTTTTCTCAAATGCTATACCTTAGCGATCTTTGCGAGCAGGAAACATCCACCAATGGATGGGGGCCTGTAGAAAGGGATTTGAGTAACGGAGAACAGGATGCAGGAGATGGTGGACCGCTTATCATCGCAGGAACCGTCTATTCAAAAGGAATGGGAGTGCATGCACCGGCGGACATACGCTATGCCCTAAATGCTCATTGCGATCGGTTCACGGCTGAAGTGGGAATCGACGAGGAGATGAAATCCAACGGTTCCATCATTTTCGAGGTCTGGGGCGATGGTCAGTTGCTTCATCAGACTGATGTCGCAGAAGGCAACGATAATCCAATTGCTGTGGAGGTTGATATAGAAGGCGTCCGAGAACTGCAGCTGGTGGCCAATGACGACGGCGGCAACGGCAACGATCATGGCGACTGGGGAAATGCACAGGTGAGATGCCGGGAGGTCGAATTCCCCAATTGTGCCGTGCAAAGGGACGACAGCATTCCAGTCCCTGAAGGGTATCACCTGGCGTGGTCGGATGAATTCAATACGGAAGGCAGACCCAATCCCGATAATTGGGGATATGAAAGCGGCTATGTGCGTAACAATGAAGACCAGTATTACCAAGAAGATAATGCGTTTGTGCAATCAGGATTTTTAATAATCCAGGGAAGGCGTGAACCGGCTCCTGAAGGTAATTACACATCCTCCAGCCTACGAACCATGTCAAAACAAACCTTCAAATATGGATTGATTGAGATGCGCGCCCGCATCGTTGCAGAGGACGGCCTGTGGCCCGCATTTTGGACTCTGGGAGAATCGAAGCCCTGGCCCAGCAATGGTGAAGTGGATATCATGGAGTACTACAATTACAGCATCCACGCCAATGTGGCGTGTGGCACTAATGAGCAGTGGACAGCAAGATGGGACTGGTACTCAAAAGAAGTGAGTGCATTTGGTGTAGAGGACTGGGATGCTAAATTTCATGTTTGGCAGATGATTTGGGACAGCGAGCAGATAAGATTGATGCTGGACAACGAAGAGATGAATCAGACATGGATTGATGACATGCTCAATCCCGACGGATTTGCTCCGTTCCGTCAGCCTCACTATATTTTAGTAAATCTGGCCATGGGTGGAAAATCAGGAGGAGAGCCAGACAATGCCTATTTCCCAAACCACTATATCGTAGATTACGTCAGAGTCTATCAGCGCGATTAGAATTATAAAGCAGCCGATCTCAGTTCGCTGCTATTGGCAAACTGACAATGTCGTAGTTGGATACAAGATTTCACAGCTTGCCGAATCGCTGCTGCAATCGTCTTCAGACAGACATGTAGCTCGTACGCGAAGTTCTGGCACAGGTGCTTTGCAAACACCGCACGTTGCAAAAACCCACTCACCACTGTACTGTGTTACACAACAATTCAGCCCGCTTTCACAGTCGGATTTGCCATCGCAGTTAATACTCCCCTGTACGCCATCGATATGTTCACATTCGTCTTCACATGTGCCATGTCTATTTTCTATATCAAAGCAACAGACCTTCTCACTCGGACAAACCACATTCAAATCGCATTGTACAACGCCAGGGGTTTCATATGCGGATTGCTGCAGGCAACGTCCATCAATGCAGCCATGGTCGCAGGTGCGAAACTCCCATGAACCATCGGAATTGCAGATTCTCTGATCATATCCGCTGCATTCGGAATTGCCGGGGAGACACTGAACACAGGAGTCTCCATAGCAATACGGAGTTATTCCGATGCATTCTGTAGTTGTCCATTCGCCGCCAATACAGATATTCAAAGTGTCATTTTCGCAAATACCGGTGCCAGTCACACATGGCATCTCATCAGTGGCTACGTCGGTGTCACCTCCTGTGTCCGATTCGGTATCGCTGACAGAATCGCTATCTGCATTTGTACCACCAACTGTATCCATAAAAGTGTCTGTTCCTGAATCGTTATCTGCATCTGTATCATCAATTGTATCCACAAAAGTGTCTGTTCCTGAATCGCCCAATGAGTCAGAAGCTGAATCGACAACACTGGTTTCAGAATCCGTTGAAGCGACTGAGTCAGAATCCGTTTCAATGGACTCAGTCGACGAATCTGAAACGGAGTCCCAATCGGTGTCACTATCACCAGAAGCGCTATCTGTATAAAAATACGTCCCTGAATCAGTATCTGTGCCCGGGGGGCCTTGATAGGTACTGGAATCAGAACCTGTATCAGCATTCGAGTCCACGACAGTAATATCGCTGGAACCAGTGCCGTACTCAGGAGTTGAATTGGTATCGGAATCGGTATCGGAATACCAGGAGTATCCATCAAGGTCAGTGAAAACCTGGCATCCGGTCACCGCTAAAGCCAAAAGTGTTAAGACAATTCTATTCATTAAAAACTTCCCTGAATGACGATGCCATGCACATCCTCGCCAATTAATGGTGTCGTTTTTACCGCTATCTTTTCGCGGGACTCTCGTTTTTTACGGCCAATAAGGGCCATCACAACACCGGCCACTGTCAACACCACGCCTGTGGCAAGCAGGATATTTGTTGCTTTTGTAAGGGTGTCTGCATCTTCATAGAGGTCTTTATTGCTGTCCTCACAAAGTTTTTCATTGTCACAATTTTGAGCAAGTCGGTCAGATTTTGAAAGCGCAAAATTTCCGGCAATCAGACTCGCAACGAGTGTTGCGCTGCCAATTCCAGTAATGACAAGCCCTGTGGTTTTCAGTGGTGTTTTTTTCCTCTCAACGGATGGACTGCCAACATTCTCAGCTACGCTTTCTGCTGAGGCAGATTCATCCGTGCCGAACGCCGCGTTCGAGTCGATATCCGCTGCCACAACCGGTTCTGCGGGTTTTGCCTCGTTTGAGACAGAGAAGGCTATCGCGACAATTTCGCCTTCCAACACGGATACCGGCTTTTCTGCTATCTGCTCACCGTTATTCATACAGGCGACAGTATGCTCACCCGGCATAAGTGGAATCAATTTGGGCAATGGTACTTTTCCGCGGAACTCCCCATCCACCCACAGTTCACAGGAATCCTCACCCGTCACATCCAGACGGCCTGTAACGGCAGCACTTTCCTGAATGACCGCTTCGGCATGTGCACGATCTTCAGCACTGATTTTTTCGCCACCTTTATCGATATATGTCTCAAAGGCCTCCAGCGCCAGGTCGTATCGTTTTCGCAGGTACTCACATTCGCCGATGTTGAAATAAAACTGAAACCGGGGGCTCTGCGCCACCAGTTCTCTAAATGCCTGCGCTGCTTCCGCATATTTTTCCTGCTGGTACAGGATTACGCCGTGGTCATAAAGTGCCTTTAAGTCGTTGACCTGTTCTTCGCCCGCCTCGGGTTGGCCTTCGCCATTCTGCGCCATTCCTTGGAAAGGAAGAATAGCGACAGCCATGAACAGTGCACTTACAAAAAGAAATTTAGTAGTCGTACTCAATTTTATTTTCCTGCTAATTATCAAAATCAAAAGGCTGCAAGGCGCGCGAGTTCGAGCTGTGGCCCCGTGATTCTTTGCCGTCCATTTGCTGCTTCCGTTTAATGCGACGTTTCTTTACCGCTTTGCCCTGTTTGGGAATACCAGCCATATTGTCAATTTTATAACTTGCACACGCCGATGAATCTTTCGCGCATTCGTCCATTACTTCATCAGAAGGCGGTATCACATCCTGAGATTCTACAGAAGTATCGATAGCCGCTTTCAGCAGTATGATGGCGGAAGACTCAGATTTATTTGCGGACGCATCTTTCCCGTTGGGCTTATTCTCATCTGAAACAGTCTGAACGGCATCAGCTCTGGTCGTCACTTCATTTCGTCCACTGCCTGGACCTGGACGCCATAACGCAATAATCGCTGTCGTTAAAACAGCAATTGCCATCGCTGCATACATTGCGGTTCGGAAACGCCGCCGGTGTTTTAAAACAGGTTCTGCAGACGTTGTTTCGCCATGTTCCGGTGATACCCGCTCTTCAAGGTCGATGGGGCGGGTTCCTCCTTCAAACAACGAAGTTTGCTGAATGCTGATGGTACTGGATGCATGCGCTGCTTCTTTAAGCTGCTCGTATGCCGCAGTCAAATCCTTAAACGCTTTCAGCTTCGTCACAATTCGGGACATGTCGCCCTGAGAGCATGGCCTGATACCAATCCTTTTCAAATCGTGAAGTGCTTCCTCCGCAGACTGAAACCGGTCTTCTGGTTTGGGCGCGAGTATTTTTTCGAGGAAACGATTCATCCGGGGATGCAAATGTTCAATGGGCGCCTTGTCGAAATTCATCACCCTTGCAAGCACTTCATGCTCCATCGTTGCTCTGAACAAACGCTCTTTGGCTAGCATTTCCCAAAAAATAATACCCGCCGAGAACAAATCCGATTCAGGGCCAAGCGGTCGCGACCCGCCTTTGATTCGCTCTGGCGCCAGATATGTCAGCTTTCCTTTAAGTACACCACTGGGTGTATCCGGCGAAATGCCCTTTGCCTTGGCAATTCCAAAATCGGCAAGCTTCACTATACCCGCTTTTGAAACCAACAAATTATGGGGTGAAATATCCCGGTGAATAACACAGACTTCTTCTTCATCTTTTACCGGCAGATGATGGGCATACTGCAGCGCCAGCAACAGCGACTCAAGAATGTATACCGCTGCATCAGCGGGGAGCAGCAGTCCAAAGTCATTAATCAGCCGCAACATCCCCACCAGATCCATCCCCTCAATCAGCTCCATCACCAGGCACAGGTCATCTTCATGCCTGAAAAAATCAAAAACCTGCACAATATTGGGATGCTGCAGTCTGGAGACAATCCGCGCCTCAGTTTCGAACGACTCTATGAATTCCTTATTGTTTGCAAGCTCACGGCGAATGCGCTTGAGACAAAGCTGCTTCTCAAAACCGGCAGGCCCGGTTTTCTCCACGGCAAAAACTTCAGCCATACCGCCCTTCCCTATCGGATGGAGGACACGGTATTCGCCTATCAGCTCTTCTTTTCCCTTTTTCAACAGGTGCCTCAAATCCTACCAGCCGTTTCGGCCGAAATATCAATCATCGGCGCAACTGAATACCCTCAATGTGTCGCAACACGACAAAACACTCTTATCAAAATCAATTGGTGACTATCACTCTAACATCATTGAATAAAAAGATTAATTGGAAAAAGACTCGCATTCCCGGCAGATATGAGTTGTCACCCGCTGCGATAAACGCCAGAATGCGCCACTGTGAAAAAGGCAAAATTATAATAATGAGGACATGCTAAATTCAGCTATTCAGGGAACCGAAACATGAATAAGCTGCCTGCGCGATGCCGCGAGTGCGCCAGAGAGAGACAAACCAATACAAATGTTAATTGCCGCTTCTGCGTGGATACGTCATTTGACGGCGCCATATTGTGCGATTTGAATCGGTCCGTTCAGGAGAGGAACGATTTTCTTGACTGCCATGCTTTTATGCCTGCGCTTCACATCGCTGGAAATGGTACATCCGATGTTTCAAAAGAAGCCATCACCCCCGATATGCCAAATATTCTGGCTGAAAGGCTGTCTGCCATTCAGTTTATGAAATCCGATAAAATGCAGTATCAAAAAGCATTGGCGCTTCAGCAGCTGGACAGGGATCCGAGTGGCATTTTTTGCAACCTAAAGTTTCACTTCGCGTGGAATGTGAGAGGGCGCAGACCACTGTTGAGAAATTACGAACCGTATCTTGAACATATTCAAAACGCGTTTCTCTCCAAATCCATATCATCGGCAGAGTCGGCCCAGCTTCTTTGGATGGCGCCTG
Source organism: Deltaproteobacteria bacterium (assembly GCA_016937015.1). Taxonomy (GTDB): domain Bacteria; phylum Myxococcota_A; class Polyangia; order JAAYKL01; family JAAYKL01; genus JAFGXQ01. The sequence goes on from JAFGWT010000561.1 coordinate 14,631, forward strand.
ATCATGTACATGTATATTGCGAGTCTGACGGTGAACACTCCCCCGAAGCTATCGCAGTTGCACTGAAATCACAGATGTACAGCGCTCTTGCATCATCTGAGCGGATTGAATCAATTGCGACTTCTGCGGAGGAACTGTGGGATGAGAGTTATTTTGTCGAGTCAATTGGATAGTACACCCTTGCTACAAGGAGAAGAACCATGGCTAGGTTAAAACCCACAAAAAAGACGACAGTAGCGGATTTGGAAGTCGAAATTGAACGGGCGTTGGCGCCTGGACATTTTGTGGACTGGCGCGAAGGGTACGCTTTTATTCGCAGGCTTGAACAGGTTGAAGAAACAATAAGTGGACTTGTGGACGCATCCCCTGATTGTGCGGCGGATTTGTACGAGACGTTTCTCGCTGGTTGTTTTGAAAAGGCTGAGGAGATTGACGATTCCAGTGATTATCTGGGCATGTTTATCACTGAACTGTTTAAGGGATGGGTGCTTGCCCGAAAAAGCGAAGCGGCCAATCCGGAAGAAACCGCGCTGCGTCTTTTAAAATGGATGGACGATGACCCCTATGGCTACACAGATGGTATGGAAAAAGATATCTGTGGCGTCTTTTCAAAAAAAGGAAGAGATGCATTTGCCGCGGTTATCAAATCAAGATTCGAGGAACACGCCAATGCCCCCAGGCCCTTTGTACGACAGAAATGGGCCAATGTACTGAAGACGATTTATGCCACATCGAAAAACATATCAGCGTATGTTGGCGTGTGCGAAGATACCGAATACCTCACGTCTGATTGCGAAACAATTGCCAGAATTTTGCAGTCACAAAAAAAATATGAACAGGCACTGGAATGGGTGGAAAAGGGGCTGGAGATAGACAGGCAGCCCTCCATTCGACGAACGTGGCACAATTTGGAGACGCTACAACGCGAATTACTAACTCGAGTTGGCCGGGGAGATGAAGCGCTTGAATCCGCGTGGCACAAATTTGAGGCATACCCGTCAGAATATTCCTATGAAGAGCTGATGAAATATGTCCCGGCTGACAAAAGGAAAAAATGGCATGCGCGAACTCTTGATGTCATTGCCACCACAGAATTGCGGCACGCCCTGACACTGCTGAGGGTGATGAGTGAGGATGCTCGGATACTTTCCCGCATTGAGAATGCCAGCGATGCTGAATTGGAATCCATCAGTCACACTGTTATTGAGCCGCTGGCTAACCGATTCAGGGATTCAAATCCCCAAATAGCCGGAAGATTATTTTGCGCAATGGGCATGAGAATCGTTGAAGCTGGCAAGAGCAAATACTACGACGCAGCACTTTCCAATTTTGAAGACGCCGGCAATTGCTGGAAACAGGCGAACTGTCCCCGGCTTTGGGAGGCTGTCGTTACCAGAGTACGCGTCAACCACAAAAGAAAATACAGTTTTTATCCGTATTTCGAAGAAATCGTTGCAGGCAAAAAAATTGTTCAGGAGCCCTCTTTTTTAGAACGGGCTAAAAGTCGATGGAAAGATTCCTGAATTTTGAAAAAGTTGACACCACGCGTATCCGCATCTACGGCGCTGATGGCGATTGTGAGTTCGGCGAAGATGGCTTTTTTTCGACATGTGAATCAGGATGTAACGGCATAAACTGCAATTTAACGCCCATTGCTTTGATCACCCTCATGATGGTATCAAACCTGGGATTGGCATCGGCGCGAAGGGCCTTGTACAGACTTTCCCGGCCCAGGCCGGCGTTTTCGGCAATGGTTTTCATACCAATGGCTTTTGCGATGTCTCCAATGGCGCCGATTAAAAGTTCAGAGTCACTTTCTTCGAGTATGGCGGTCAGGTATTCCGCGATGGCCTCTTCGCTGTCCAGATAGTCTGAAAAATCAAATTTCGAAAAAGTGTCAGTCATGCTGTTTTCTCCAATCTTCCAGTATATCTTTAGCTTTCTCAATATCCCGGTTTTGTCCGGATTTGGTTCCCCCGTTTAACAGTAACACGATGCAATTTCCCACTTTTGCATAGTAAACCCGATACCCGGGACCATAGTCTATTTTGAGTTCAGAAATACCGCTGCCAACGGATTTGGCGTTGCCAAAGTTTCCCATAGAGACTTGTTTAAGCTTTGTGAGCACTTTGGCCTTTGCCCGAATATCTTTTAATCCAGTCAGCCATTTTTCGAACGTTCGCGATTTGTGAATTTCGTACACTGTCACAGTGTATCCGATCGGATACGGATGTCAAGACGCTGCGATTGCTTTCTGTCAACTATATTGACTGCGGTGGCTGCGCCATCCTCGTCAAGATGATTAAAATCCGGCAGCTTATTTTTCGTAAGAAAAATGATTGAGAGGGGTATATCGAACTAGACACTGGAAAACCTTTAAAACGCACTTTTCATCAACAATGGAGTTCCCGTCGTTCGAATTTTCAAGATCGCGCCAAAGCCCAAAGGGCGGCAGGGCAATCGAGTTCTATATTCAACTGAATAGAAATGCCGCGTCATTCCCCTCATGATTCTACACAAGTATTGCTTGACTTCCTGGGCGCACCGTCATTGCCGCGCAGGCCTCATGATTCTACACAAGTATTGCTT
>JAFGWT010000562.1 GCA_016937015.1 Deltaproteobacteria bacterium
CCAAAGGATAATCAAATGTATCTGTATTTCATTGCTGTTTCACTGGTGATTCTGTTTTTTCTCTTCGGCATTCGCATTGTCAGGCCGACAAACAGGGGCCTCGTGGAGCGCCTTGGCAAGTATCGACACTTTGCCATGCCGGGATTTAACTGGATTATTCCCATAGTCGACAAAATGTATCGCGTAAACATCACCGAAGGGATGGTGGATGCGGAGCCTCAGGAAATTATCACCAATGACAATCTGAATGCCCGAGTGGATGCACAGGTATACTTCAAAGTCAAAGATGACGAGGAGAGTGTGAAGAGCTGCATTTACCGCGTATTCAATTACCAGTACCAGATAGTAAATCTTGCCAGGACTACACTTAGAAACATCATCGGTACGATGACTCTGAAATCTGCTAACAGCGAACGCGGAAAGATCAACATTGAGTTGCAGGAAACCATGCGAAATGAAACAGCGCATTGGGGAATCGACATCGTGCGGACCGAGCTAAAGGAGATCGATCCGCCCAAGGATGTACAGGAGACGATGAACAAGGTGGTCAAGGCAGAGAACGAAAAGATCGCTGCCATTGACTTCGCCACGGCAACCGAAACCATGGCCGACGGTGCAAGGCGGGCGGAAATCAAGAAAGCCGAGGGAGTCAAGCAGGCCAATATTCTTCGTGCGGAAGGCGAGGCACAGGCGATTAAGCTCGTCAACGATGCAGCGGATAAATATTTCATTGGGAATGCGCAGCTGCTTCGGAAGTTGGAGATGGTGGAAAAATCCATTTCCGACAATGCCAAAATCGTCATCCCCGCGGGCACCGAGTTGATAAACGTGATAGGTGAGATGGCCGGGATAGTGCCCTTGACCAGAAAATCCCAATAGCCATCATTATCCCAGCATGGCCTCCTTTATTTGTTTATGGTGTTGAATGATGCTAGGAACCACGCTTTGCGATCATCATCACAATGCCACCCCCGCATGGGCAACCTCTCTGTATTCCAGGCAGTCTCCTCTTGTTGGACTGGTGTCCAGCGGCACAATACCTTCATTGACAACAGGCCAGTGCAAGTCGAACTTGTCGCTGCAGATGGCACATTGGCAGGTTTAATGCTTCGGAAAACAGTGAAACGCAGAATTGGGTATTGGACAAAAAAAGCAGCTCCAAAATGCACTGATCGTCTTTCAAATCATGACATTCGAAATGCACCTCGCCGCTGCGACAACACGCCCATAATACCAACGGCTACACCGGTGAACCTCGGACTTATTGGCGCCATTATCTTCTTTTGTGCGATGGCACTTTATCAGGGGCAAACATTCGAACGGCTGTACGACAGCGGTCAGCATGATCTCCGTGCGTACCTGGCCTGTGCGCACGACATGATTTCCAACCGCCATATATACAAAACCTATCACCGATCCATCCCCAAAGATCCCATACTCAACAGTAACGTGCCCCCATTTGTGTACCCGCCATTGCTGGGGATTCTCATGATTCCCGCAAGCATCGTTTCTTACGACACTTTTAAACACGTCTGGTTTTTCATGAACTTTTTCTTTTTACTGCACGGCATATTCCTGATTGTGTCAATTCTATCATTTGGACCAAATCGCAGCATCGCGTTTTTACTGGTGAGTGGTTTAATGCTGGGTTCAAACATGTTCCATTGGCTTCTCCATTCGGCCCAGGTGGACGCCTTTTCCATCTGGCTGTCCACCCTGTCGTTATGGCTTTTTAACAGGCAGAAATGGTTTGCCAGTGCGGTGTTTATTTGTGCGGCTGCATGGGTGAAAGTCACTCCAGGAATTTTTTTTCTGTATTTTCTTACGCGTGGGTCACGCCGTTTCGCCATTTACGCCTTTGGTACTGGCGCTGTTCTGGGTGTTATCCAATATGTGTCTTTTCCGGATGAGTTTTTATATTTTTTTCAAAAAACATTGTTCGAAAAAATGCCAACCCCCACGCGGGCGCCAATTATGCAATCCCTTTGGGCGCTCTGTGATCTGGTTGTTGCCAGTGGCAACGATGCAAACACACTCAATGCCCCCAATCATTTCCGTACACTGCTGCTTGTAATGAAAATAGTAGTTGTTTTTTTTGCGACTGCAGTATTGCTTCGAAAACGGGAGGGGGCAACAGGATTGTCTATGGGATTTGCAGTCTGCGGCAGTGTGTCAATTCTGATCACGGACATGTCATGGATGATGCGATTCGTCTGGAACTATATTTCAATAGCGGCTGTTCTCAAAATCATCTCAAGCCCCTTTAATAAGAAGCAAAAAGCAATTTTGATTCCGTTGGGCGTTTTTTTCATTCTTCTCAATCTTGATTCTGTATGGAAAGCAGCATTTGGCGAGCTTCACGAATGGAAAACAGTTTTTATCGCCGGCCCAGGTCTTTTCGCCTTCTTCAGCACCATCTTCGTGGGCACTTTTTGCATCATTCGCAGCAATTGGTCTCCCCCAGTTCAGTGGATATACGAATTCGTATGGAGAAAAAAGCGCGCACTCAAATTCTGGAGCGAACCGTTTGAATCGAAAAGCTATAAAAAAAAATGATGCCGTAAATAAAATTTAGAAATTAAAACAACGCTTAATTCGATGCGGGTGGCATGGGATTTATCATGGCACTGTTCCTGCATATTCACTAACAGTTCGCTGAATACATAAACAACCAAAGAGGTATAGAATGAATTATTTGTCAAAAAGCAACCACTTGTCTGCTGCTGCTGATTTCGAAGACGAAGTTGCACTTCAATTGCGATCCGGCCCAAAGACAGAAAAGGAAAAGAAAGTTGAGCTGGAGATTCAGGCCCGTATTCGACAATCCACATTGATCAGCCTGCACGCCAGGACTTCGCGTTTGGCATTCGATAAATGGCAGCAGGAGGGTTGCCCACAACCGGGAGATACATTGAAACACTGGTTTGAAGCAGAAAAAACGATCGCTTCAGAGATTATGTATCCACCGATATTATGATTCGTAAAAATAAAAAAAATCTTTATATGAAACGGTATTGTGCAAATTGCGGAGCTCAAACAGTTTGTCATATTGGTGCCATCCCATTGTGTATGAGATGTCTTTTGCACTACAGACTAAAAGCACGAATTCGAAATGCGAGGGTTAGAGACCGGGATACTGAGATTAGGCCCCTGGAAAAGATCAAAACCGGAGTGACGTCTCCGGGACGCCATCTTGTGGAGTCCATTAAAGCCCTCCTTTGAGTTCACTCGAGCACAATCGGATTGATGGTTCTCACCCCGACGCCACCGGGATATCCATATGCGGCAACATCCCCTTCCCCCAAAACAAAAAGCCCCACTGGCATATCCGCTTCGAGCCACTGGGGACCGTCCACACAGTTGCCAACGCCAATTCCGTCACGCTCCAATTCAAAGCGCCCCACTTCAAAGCCGGAGGTTCCCACCTCAGTGAACCCGTTATCATCGAGTTCCCCCAGACATTCCACTTCAACACCGGCCCCCTTTGGCCTGACCACAATAATCAGCTGAATTACTGTTCGAAATGAAGTCGAGGTGGCAAATCCATATCGTTCCAGATACTGTCCCGCCGGTGGCACCAGTATCATCACAGGGTGTCCCATGCTCATAAAATCAAGTCCGGACGCGGTATATTCTGCGTGCGTCATCATCATTAACGCCAAAAATGGCGCAGCGCTTTTCCCGTCCACCGGCGGTTCCAAAACACCTTTGACGTAGTGATCTGTCGTGCTGTCGAACTGAAGCACATCTCCCTGCTTTTCAAAGCGGAATGACGCGCCCACCCCATCCACCGGCGGATCAAACGTCACGGTCATATTGTCGGTGCCTGCCACGATGCGCCAGACAGCCCGGTCTGAACTGGCGTCGTAGCCGTCCCTTGGCGGATACCGGGCGAGAACCGCATCTTCGCCAAAAGCGTTTAGCGGCAGTAACTGTTCCTGCAAATGGTTGGCAGAGCTGGTTCCCATTTCCGGTATACATGCCGATGTATGTCCGCCAAATACGGCAATCTTCTTCGTGGCCGAAATGACCGTACCGCTGACATCCTCAGCCAGGGATGGATACCATGCCTCTTCAGGAAGAATCGGTTCAATCTGCAGCACATCAAACGCGTTCAGGGTGAAGGTCGCCAGGTCGCCTGCCGCAATGAACTCGTTTTCGCCTTTGACCTGAGCATCCACCGGCGGCACAAGCGTCACTTCGGTGCTGTCTTCGGTAGCCACGACAGTCAGATATGTTGTTTCATATCCTTCCGGCCAGGTTGCCCCAATGTATTCGGTATCCAGGCTGGAAACCGGCAGCAGCAGGGACGCATCGCGCACCCGTTCACTTGCTTCATCCCCATAGCTGCCCCACTGATACGCGGCCACCGGGACGTCAGATACCACGCGAAACGCCAGCCTCTCACCAATACCACTTTCATTCACGTTCGCCGACCTGGAGATTGCCCCCCCATCGCCTGTCACTCTGAACAAATGCAGTTCACCCGGCTGCAGCACCACCTCCAGCCCCGGCACAGTTCGAAGGGAATCATCGCTTGTCCGCATGTCTTCAATCCGCACCGTTGCCGCCTGATTCTCCTGCGGATTGGAC
>JAFGWT010000063.1 GCA_016937015.1 Deltaproteobacteria bacterium
CCACCGGCACGCCGTTTTCTCCCCGTTCCACCACCGAGCAGTGCTGCGTTCCTTCGGCATACACCATACCACGCGCGCCGGCGAGCCAAACACTGGTGCCAATCCCAATGGTTTCATAGTACGGATCGTTCAGCAGTGGCGAGAGCTGTCCGGCAGAACAGTAAGTCATATTACGCATGTTTGGTTCGAGAATCCCCAGATAGGTGTAAATGCGTCTGTCTGACGTATTCACGGCCACATTGTAGTTCTGATAACAGTTTCTGGGATTGGTCATTATCGCCTGATTCAGATCATTTATATCAAACATGGTTCGTATTTCCCGGCGCGGATAATCGTCAGTGCCATACGAAAGACCAAACAGCTGAAGTTTTTTACCGGCCACGAGTTCCTCTATCACATGCCCCCCGCCGTATCGAAACTCGCCTGGATAGTACATGTTGGCCGGATCGTTATGTCGAAGCTGCGTCGCACCAAGATAAACATCAACCGCGGCCACGCCACAATATGCAGGCACGTCGGAAATCCACGCTTCCGAGATACGAACCTTGGGTGTGGAGTGGCCAAAGTTTAAAAAGCACCCCGAGGAGCACATGGGACCGAACGTGGCGGTGGTTACCACATCCACTTCCTTTGCCGCCGCAGCAACGCCTTTGCGATCCACATAGTCGATAATCTCTTCAGCAGTGAGCACAACCGCCTTGCCGGATGCAATTTTCTCATTGATTTCGTTATAGGTTTTGGGCATCTCGTTATAAACCTCTGCTAGCACTGTACCGGATTCGAAAGCGATATTCTTATCAGTTTATGATGGGTCAGACAAATATTAAGAAAGCGGGAATCGTGAATGCCACGAATCAGGTCTGCTTTTTGCCGCTCATAAGCACGCGATTGACGGTTTCAGCGAGGGTATGCACCGTGAATGGCTTCTGAAGTACTTCCTGCTTTTCCTTGACCAGGTAATAGTGCTGCACGTGTTCCGGTTCGTAGGCAGACATAATCACAGTTTTAATATGGGGGAATATTTTTCGGATTTCCTGCTGCACCTGAAGGCCGTTCATTTCGGGCATAACCAAATCAATCACTGCCAAATCAACCTTGCCTTTTTTCTGAAGTAGAATATGCAGCGCCTCTTCGCCAGACGCGGCCTCCAGCACACTATACCCGTATTTGTCGAGGATTCGGGTGGTCAGGCGTCGAATTGGGATTTCATCATCCACAACAAGGATCCATTCGCCCTGGCCTTTTGCCACCACTTCATCGTGACCCAGCTGACCGGACTCCATGGGATGCCTCGCGGGCGGCAAAAATATTTTAAAGCAGGTGCCCTGCCCCACATCGCTAATCACATGGATATAGCCGCCAATGGCGTCCACCACTGATTTAACGGTTGCCAGTCCAAATCCGGTGCCCGACTCCCGCTTGGTGGAATATCCCCGGTCAAATATCCGTGCCTTAACGTCTTCACTCATGCCGTGACCGTTGTCAGTGAACGAGATCATGACGTATTCACCCGAGAGCACACCGTCATGGCGTTTTACAAATGTATCGTCGAGAATCACGTTGGCAGTCTCGATAACAAATCTTCCGCCAGTGGGCATTGCATCCTGTGCATTCACTGTCATGTTAATCAGTATCTGATCCATGCTCGATACATCAGCGACGATGTTCTCCAAATTCGGGTCAAATCTGAAATCGAGAACAATATTTTCCCGCAGCAACCGCCGGAGCATTTTTTTGGCGCCCTTAACCGACTTGTTTAAATTGATAACCGCATAATTGGGCTTCTGTTCTCTGCAAAACGCCAGCAACTGCCTGGCCAACCCATGCGCATATCGCGCCGCCTCAAGAATCTGTTCCATATCGTAGTATAGGACCTCATCCTCACTCAAGTCATCAATGGCGAGTTCTGCATAACTAATGATAGGGGCTAGAAAATTGTTGAGATCGTGAGCGACACCACCGGCGATTTTGCTGATAGTCTCCATTTTTTCCAATCTGGAATAATCAATGATGCCATCGTCCTGACGCTGCGAAGGCAAAGGCGGGTAGGATTTCACCTCACTAGACTTGACTGCCATGGATTTCTCCACGGACTCAGTGCTATCAAGTCCGCGAATAATTTCCGGCGTTTCACCGCTATCCATTTGTACCCCCACAAGGATTTGAGTAATTCGGAAAACATTATTCTGTAAGAAAAGTAAGGAAATATTAACACTTCCACATTCAGATGTCCACTTAACGAAGCATTTTTACAACTTACTCAATCATACACGTGTTCCAAATTAAGTGACTGTTTTATTAGAGCCTTTTTTCGATTTATCAAGAGAATCTGATACATAAACAGAATGAGCGAAAATCACAAAAAGCGAATACATCCCTACGCCGAAGAATGGCCCTTTGCAGCACTGATGAGTCTGCAGTTCTTCTTAATCATTGGGATATTCTGGATACTCAAACCGCTAAAAAAGTCGATTTTTATTCAATACTACGACAATCGGAGCCTGACTCTTGGGGGGGCGCAGTTTGACGCGGCCCAAACCGAACTGCTGGCCAAAAACGTAAATATGGTTCTCGCGTTTCTGGCAATGTTATTGCTGGTTTTTCTGGTGCGGAAATACAAAAAGCAACATCTCATTTCCGTCATCTCTGCGATGCTGATAATGGGTGCGGCCGGATTGCTCATCCTGGTACCGGGTGGCCAGAACTTTGCCTGGGCATTTTATGCATACGGCGATGTCTTTAATATGCTGATGCTCGCAGCATTCTTCTCGTTTTTAAACGATTCGGTATCCACCGAACAAGCCAAACGGATGTTGGGAACCGTTGTGTTTGGGGGAGTGCTCGGCGGCGCCATAGGGGCAACCAGCACCCGGGGATTGCTGGGTCATCTATCGGTGTCCCAGTGGCTGTTGGTCTGTGCGGTCATCACCGTCCTGATTGCCGCTCTGGCACATGTCGCAGCAGGATATGCAGCACCCAGCAACACACACAAACCCACCTTGTCATCTGCGACACAACCACTCAATACGTTCTCTCTCAAACAGCTCATCAGGTCCAAATATGTTATTGCCATTGCTGTCATCGCCGGTTCCTACGAAATGGTCTCCACGCTGGTCGATTTTCAATTTACTTCAGCCGTCTCCCGGAATTTGAACGGCGATGCCATTGGCAGCTTTTTTTCCACCGTGTATATGACGGTTAATATTGTCTCACTCTCAGTGCAGGTACTTCTCACAGGCGTTATCATGACTCGCCTCGGCATCACCAGGGCTCTGCTCGTCCTGCCTGTTGCCCTACTGTTTGGCTCAATGGCGTTTCTGGCCATGCCCATACTGTTGATCGGCGCCGCGCTCTGTATTTTTGACAACGGCCTCAATTATTCCATCAATCAGTCTGCCCGCGAAAGCCTTTATGTACTCATTCCGTCAGAAGCAAAATACAAAGCCAAGGCGTGGGTGGATGTCTTCATAAACCGCACCGCCAAAGCAGTCAGTGTCAATTTAACGTTACTTTTATCGGCTGTTTTGTCATTCAGATGGTTGGCGGTGGTATCGGTTTGTCTTATTGTATTGTGGATTATCGCCGCTAAGTATGCGGGCAGACAGTTTGACAGCGATGAAAGTGCAGAATTTCAATGGCCGCAAAACGAAAAAAGAAAAAGACTCCTCAAAAAGCCCCGACTTTTTCCAACCGTCCCTTTATAAAAATTAAAGCAGCGCTCTCAACCCCTGAAACTGACGCCAGTCCACCACCATCCACAGAATTGCCCCCCCCTGGCGAAAGCGACAGTGCGGCATATGAGGTACTCACGGAGGAAGATGAAGAGGCCGCGATTCTGTCACAGATGATGGATGGCGCAATGCCCATTGAACACAAACGGGCTGAAAAGCAGCACCGTATAAAAGACACCATTCACACTATCGACGATGCTGAACTGGTAATGCGCCACCTGGATGAACTGATTCACGGCAAGGCCGACTTTGATATTGCCGACACTGATGAATATATTGAAGCGTCAATCAGTGGACTTGACCGGCGCATCGTTAAGAAGTTGCGCAAGGGGGAATACTCAATTCAGGCGCATATCGATTTGCACGGCATGAATCGCGAAGAGGCTCGCGGAGCGGTCGCCACCTTTATTGATCGGTCTTTCAAGTCCGGAAAAAAATGCGTGCTGATTGTCCACGGCCGCGGTCTGGGTTCAGAAAACAATATACCAGTGCTAAAGGAAAAGCTTCGCGCCTGGCTCACCCGCGGAGCAATGGGCAAAAAAGTCCTTGCATACACCTCCGCCCGCCCCTTCGACGGGGGCACCGGCGCCGTGTATGTACTGCTGAGATCGTAGTGGGAGCGCAATCAGTGAGTTCATCTCCTACAAAACGTGTTTTTGATACCCGACCCAGTCAAATCAATTTGTATTATCGATAAACGGATAGGCAGGTGGAGAGCCGTTATTATGGAGCGCATTGATTTCGTTTTCGGTCAGCGGTCTGGACCAAATGATAAATTCATCGAGATCGCCTTTGAAGTAGTCATATGTTCCATTTCCTGCCACAACTCTTCCCAGATTGAGGGTCCCCGGCTCGATCAGCGGCGCGTCAGATTCAATATGCCAGCGCCCGGCTTCCCCTTGCGATATACCATCCACATACAGTTTGTAATTTTTATCGTCTTCTGTCGAGGTAAGCACAATGAAATGCCAGTTTTCATCGAGGATTTGCATATCGCGTTGACGCCAGTAAAACCCTTTACTCTTGGCCCGGTCCAGAAAAATTGACAGATACGCATCGTCGATGGTGGCATTGCTGTCGCCTATGAAAAGGCCACTGTCATATTTTCCCACCGAAAAAACCGGTGTTGAGCCCGTCTGATTCAACCGAATCCAAAATGTTATCGTCCGTATCCAGTTGTGCCACTGTGCGTCTTCTGTAAAGCCACCATTGTGCGAATCAATTTCTATAAAGCTGCTTTCCCCGTTAAATCGCGCACCGTTGCCGCGGACGCCCGAAACATAGTCCACATTCTCTTCCCGCTCTGTCGTGCCGATGTAGTCGACAATGTCCGGATCGTACACATCTGAAATGCGATCCCCATCCAACGGCAGATAATTTTCGATGCGATACAGCAACGGATACCCATTGCCCGCAGCAACATACGGGTCCATCGGTTCACAGGCTGCAGCCAGCCCCCCCAAACAAGCCGCTACGACCAACGCGTTTTTTATCCCTTCCAGTCTTCGAGCCGCGAAAATCAAAACGACACCTCCAATCCCAATCCCGCTGCCCAGAGCAGCATTGGGTGACCGTCGTAAAATACGGAATACAATTCATCAGAATATCGCCAGACCGATTCGGTGAGAAAATCGGATGCCAATCCCCAAACTGCCATTCATTTGCGCATTCAAATAGGTGCCTTCCGAATACATTGGATGGCGGGGTTCGCCTTCAAATCCAAGAATCCCAAGAGTTGGACCAGCGCCAATGGCTGCGGTGAGATAAAACGGCAGCATTAATGCAGTGGTGTAGCGTATCTCGCCGGAAAAAAGAAAAACCCACAACACATGACAAATGGACTTCATGGGCTCCGGCTGCAACGGCGTGCCATAACCCGTGAACCCGGTTTTTAAACCAACACTCAGCACCCCCGTTTGCAGGGAAAACGCATATGCACCTGAGATGGAGAAAAACGGCGCAAAGCCTTAAACATCGACGTATACCCCCAATGGGCGTCCGATACCCGCGTTCACCGTCAGATTGAAAAAGGCATTATCAGGAAAATATTGCCCTGTTTCTTTACCTGCAGCGACGATTTCTGTTTCTGCGGTGGCGTCAGATTCAGAAGGCTCAGCCGCAACGCCCGGATTGCGCTCAGACAGCGTTGCCGCAAATATAAACGATGGGTTGCAAACGATGCATCCAAACGCCATTACAGCTGAAAAAGCAATAAGTGATGCTGCTCTGTGCATAATTCCCATAGCTACCCGTGGATCACCACCCGAGTGCCGGGGTTTTCTTTGGTGGCGATGACCCCATGGACGCCGTCGGAAATGAGCGGGCCGGTCCAGTAAAACAGGCGTCGGGCGTCCGCGGGCGAGAGATTGACGCAGCCATGGGAGCGCACCTTTCCGAATCGATCGTGCCAGAACGCGGTATGCAGGGCGTAGCCCTCATCGAAATACTGAGTCCAGGGGACATCCTCTATGGAATAAGATTCTTCGCCAGCGTCCGGATCGTCCATGGTAATGGACACATGCTTGTTGTAAATGCGAAACTCTCCCGTCGGGGTCTCAAACCCTTCCCTGCCGGACGATATGAGGGTCGCAAACACAGGTGTGTGGCCCTCGTAGGCCACCAGCGTCTGCTCGGTCAGATTCACATCTATCCATCGTTCAGTCTCACCGATATCCTCCGGGGGCGTCACCACCGACGCCAGACCAACCGCGCTTTGGGGAAGATACTGCCCTTTACCCACTTCAACGTACCGCCTATTATTCCGCTCAATGGTGCCTCGCACATGAAAGGAACTGTACCTATCCACTCGCGCGTCGTTTTTAAGCGGGCCGCCAGGGGTATCCTGCTTCAATTTACGCACACCGCCATTCACCACGAATGCAATGGGCAACGTCATTCGGTTATCAAGAAGCACTCCTTCAAACGCAGACGGACTGGCGGGAAAGAGTTCCGACGCTTCAATATACCGACCCCTGACCGTCTGCAGCCACTTTTTGCCCGATTCCTCAATCGTCTGATTGACGCTGACGTAATATCCTTTGGCCATTCGAAGATGAACATATGCGGGCAATTCCAGGGGATCAGTCGTCTGTGGTTCGGCGCCGGATGGAGCGGCATCGGCATCGGTATCGTTCGACGGTTCATTCCCGACGGCGTCGTTCAATGAATCAGGCACACCTGTATCGGTATTCCCGGCCAAATCCGCCGCGGCCTGTTCGGCTTTGGCCAACACCGCAGCCAGTGCCGCATTCTCGGAATTCTGCCCTTCATCATTGTCTGGTGCGAGACTATCCGGAGCCTGACTGTCCGGCGCGTGCTCTGGTGCAATACTGGCGGCGGCCGCATCCGTGTGTCTGTTTTCCGCCTTTTCGATAGCGTCAAAAACAGTTTTTGCCTGTTCAATTTCTTCCGGGCTGGGAATCTTCCAGTATTCAGCTACCCCATTACGCCTGACGTACCGATATTCGTATGGCAGCGCCTCGTTGGTTTTTGCCTCTTTGGGAGACGGCTCAAACGTGATTGGCGCTCTGGCCACGTTTAGCCCTTTGCCATCGCAGACATATCCGCCGCCTCTGATTTCATGCCAGCCTTTGGGACAATCTTTTTTAGAAACCCGCTCCGAAAGACGAAATGTGGCGCCTCGCCGCGCATAGGCCAGAATCCGCGCATCAAGCGCCGGCGTTTCGAATATTTGAGTATGAAAATGATACGCCACCCCGTGCAGAGGATATTTCGCCTCAAGCTCGGCATCCGTATCCACCTCAAGATCCTCCCCCGCAGCTTCGATTGAACGGTCTTCCACAGGCTCTCCTGACGCCGCTTCTGCCAGATCCGCCTTACTCGGTTTGGCCAACTGTTCATTTTCCAGCAAACTGGATTCGTTGAGCAGTGTGGGATCCACTTCCCGGCCATCTCCCATATCCACCGGCCTGCTTTGAGTTGCAACGGGATCCAGTGGAGAGGCCGCATCATCGTCCATGCATTGCCATATGCCCAGTGCCCCCACTGACACAAACACCAGCGGCAACACCGCACTCTTTAATCGCGACCCTGTTCGTTCTTTTTTTCCACTGCGTCGCCTGCGATTTGGATTTGGCGCCGAAACCCGGCGATTGCCCCCGTGAACCTTGTTTGCCATCGTGAATCTCCTTCGTTTCTGGACCGTGACTCACTCCCCTGACAATCTACATTTCAGGGGCACATGTCCAGAAAACGGCATTTCCCAAACGCGGTCATTCGCAAATATATTGCGATGAAAAGCAGGACCCCGCCTAACTGCTTCCAGGACGGCGCAGTCATCCAAACCAACGGGAATCGATAGAAACGGTCGTACAACAAAGCGATTTTTGATTTTGAAAAAATGTGTGTGGGTGTCTATGCCGTCAAATCGCGAATCACTTATCCGCGTTCGGCGTCGTCCAGGTCTTCTTCTGTATCATCCAAGTCGTCTTCGGCATCATCCCGGTCTTCGTCGGTGTCATCCAGGTCTTCTGCGTCCCCGTCATCACCAGTCAAAGCATCGTCATCGGATGGAGTCGGTTGCAGCTGAAGGGTATTGTATTCCTCAAGCAGAACCTTACCCCGTTCAAAATCCGTGGCAAGTATCCGAAATAATACCGGATTTGCAGAACGAGGAATAAGCTGTGACATAAAACCGGCCCCAGACCGGTTCACCACCTGAAATTCCACGTCACCGTCTTCAAGAAAGGCAGCCAGCAAATCCGCCTGCACGGGATCGCTCACTCGGGTTAACTCCACATATTCAGAACGTTCGGTCATTCAGGCCTCCTTCATCGTCCAAATCAACAATAATTAAAAGTTAGCGCATTATTCAGTACCCGCCACACCCTTTGGCTTTTATTTTATCGCTTTTGGCAGCGGTCATGAAGATTGATTTTGCATTGAATTACTGGTAAGGGGACACCAATAAACGGTTTTTGGTCCGAAGGAGGCACCATGGGATTTTTAAAGGATACGATTTTGAGTGACGAAAAGAGACCATCTGTAGTTCAGGATTGCGCGCAACTGGTTGATGCTGAAGTGGCTGCCAAATCAGGTATGACCGGTATGATGATTAAAACCAGTTACAAAATGTTTAAAGCCATTAAACCAACCATCGTACAGACCGCTGTGGACCATCTGCTCAATGATTTCGCGGAAAAACTCGACCAGCAGTACGAGAGGTATCTGGCAGCGGTTCCCGATAAAAGCCAGCCATTTGATCGCTGGGCGACCTCCAGGGATAAGGAAATTGCAAATCAGCTTTTGGGCGTGACCGACGACATCATCGCCCGTTCCGATAAGGCTGCCATTAAAAAGATTTACAATGGCCTGCGCGGGGTGGCTGAAAAAAATGTCCAGGCCGCCGTTCCTGCCGTAGGCCGACTGGTAATGAAATATACCGTCTGAATTCTTCCCGTCTTTGTCGTTTGGGCCAGTCCGCCGCCATTCATCGACAACAGATTCCGTTTAAATGATGACGCTCGCTTACTTTTTAAAGGATATTGAGGAATTATTTAAAGCTGCTAAATCGTTTTCGGCGTCTGTTCGTCTCCAGTGACAGCAAATACAGACCGTTTTTACTTTTGAAAGGAAACCTATGAAGCGTTTATTAAAACTCATTGTCCGCTTTACGGCACTCTGCGCAGCAACACTTTTGAGTCTGGGCTGCGCCCCGAGTCTGCAGGAGCGCCGGACTGCGGCCAATCAAGCCATCGATTTGTTGCAGCGAAGCGACTTTGACGGTGCTCACAAATCCGCAACGGATGTACTGCAAACCGATGCCGACAATCCATACGCCGCGCTCGTCAAAGCCATTGCGCAATACAAATCCACCATGCATCAGTTCTTTATCGACGGCCGCACAATGGTGGTCGGGGCTGCGGTGACCCGCAACATTAATCAGGAGTACCTGCGCATGATTCTTGCCCGCACCACCACCCATCTGACCGAAGTCAGTGGGCTTTTGGCCGTTGCAGCGAAGGAACCCCAAATATCCATGGATTTATGTGTGGCGTGCATGAATGTGGACTGGAACCAGGATGGCGGTGTTGACCAAAGAGACACGCAGCTGTTTGAACTTGAAGTGGATGCCTTCGACAACAGCATTCCCAGGGATGATCCCCGGCGAAAACCCACTTTTAAACTCGACCACGGGGATGTGATCTGGGCCCAGGCGTTTATCTCCTTTCATCTGGCTGTGCTGAATCTGCTGGAGGCATACGACTACTCCGATATTAATGCCGCTATCATAATGAGCAATGACCCCATTTTCACCATCCGCCTCAAACACCCCGAAAAAGTCACTTCCGCGCAGCAGCATATTCTTGATGGTCTCGCTTTTTCTCTTTCTGCCCGTGAGGCGTATCTGGCGGAAACCGATGATGAGCGGGAGTGGCTCCCCAACCCCGAACAGCGCAACCATCCCATTCCCCTCGAAATGACTGCGGAATTTTACGATACCTGGAAGCTGGTGGTGACAGACCTTCAAAAAATCGTCAGCGGCGAAGAATCGCTCAGCGTGGCCGAGCTAATCCAGCTGGGTGACCATCAGCATCCCAATCCCCCGCGTGGCTATATCAACGCTGGCAAGCTGTTTAACAACGCAAAGGACATCGTTATCGATGTTGAAAGAATGGAAGACGCTTTTGAAGGAATCGAACGGGGACGGTCGCGGGAAGAAGTTGAACGCCTGCTCGAATACGTGTTTGGGTTCTGCTATGTGAAGAACGGTGTGCCATCGCCTTTGCCCAGGCGCATCGACAGAATGAAAGACGAAGTCGAACGCGGACACGAAAGCCTGGTGCGAAAATTGAAATATCTGTTCTGGGTTAATTGAGCCCCTCCTGCGCTCCCCTCCACCTATTTCATTGCACCAGTCATTCACCCGCCGATTGTCCCGGCTATTGACCCTCGGGGCGGATAACGGTATTTAACCATGATGAAATTCAAATCTCCCAGATTCACTGTCGTTGTCTCAGCCTCTCTCTTGTTGGCCGGCATCACATGCGCATATTCCGCAGTTGCCGGAAAATGGCCGTGGCAGCGACGCATCGGAAAAGATGTGGAGATTCATCATAAGCAGCAGCATGAGGAACGGGTCAGGCCCGAAATGTGGCCTCAGGAGCCGGCAACGCCGACTGATGTGGATGATGCTCGGTTTATAGACGCGTTTCGTACAATTTGCGGCGACAAACGACTGGGCGCGGAACGCGGCGAAAAATTCGGAACCGCCATTTTGACCTTTGCCCGCCAGTATGACGTTGATCCATTCCTCATGGGCGGACTCATTTACGATCAGTCGCGATGTCTGCCCAAACAGCCCGACAACGAAACCCGGCGGTACGGACTCAGCCGGATAGATGTGGCAATGCATGCCCCCCACATTCGTGAGGGCCAATACAATTACTGGATACTCGAAAACGACCAGTGGAGTGCCAGGGCAGTCAAAGCCGAAAAATATCCGTTCAACCTGTGGAAGGCGGCCAATCCGATCTCAAATATCTACTGGACCGCGGTTATCCTGAGTGTGTTTAAAGCGCAACAGGAGAGTTTGGCCACCGCGTTTGCAAACGCTTTCGAGCACGCCACTTACCGCCACTACGTATCTCACTGGTTTTTTGGGGACAACGTCCAGAGTTCAGAACCCGAAGACCGGATCCTTACTGCCAGACGGCGGCTGCTCGAATACTACAATGGCGTCGGAATCGCGGCTGCCGGTGAATATCAGGGGGTAAAACTGGTATCGCCTCTCGATGGTGTCCCGCGCATGGTGCTCGACGATTTTGGACGACGGCGCGGCAATCGCAAAACCGGTTATCGCCACCAGGGAATGGATTTGGTGGCTGAGCTTGACGAACCCATTCGCGCGGTGGGTGATGGGAAAACCGTCTTTGTGGGCGTGGATATGCCCGACGCCGGCTCCAAACGAATGACCGGCGAGGAAGCCACCCGGTTCGACCCTCGAAAAATGGGCGCAGGTGGGAGATATGTGGCCATCAATCATGGCAACGGCCTTCGCTCCTACTATATGCATATGGACACCATCAGCGTCGATGACTGGAGAGATGTAAAGGCTGGCGATATTATTGGCACCGTTGGGCGGAGCGGTTCGACGGATTCCGGTCCTCATCTGCATCTGGAGTTTCGCACGGACAACGGAAGACTGGACCCTGCGGCGTTTTTACAGCCAGTCCTCGTTGATCCGAAGCGTATTGCAGGTGCGGCACAGATTTCAAAACAGTCCGCTGCGGAACAACATTTTTAAATTGGTGGTTCAACACGCCGCTTCACAGGCCATTTCAAAAAAGTCTGATCCCGCGTCTTTATTCCCGCGTCTTTACGCGTCTTTATATTCCCGCGTCTTTACGCGTCTTTAAATGATGACTTACCTATGAATTTCTTTTTATTAAACTTGTTGTATCAAAACAGTCATTATAGTTAATGTCTTTAACTGCAGTTAATGCTTAGAGGAAAAGAAACCTGAAGAATGACCGAATATTCAAATCCCGACATATTCCAATCAGACACCTCGGCACTGTCTCGTCTGTTAAATTATGTGCAGATAGAAACCACCTCCAACTCTGAAAACACGTCATCGCCATCCAGTCCAGGCCAGCTGACCCTGGCCACACTTCTGGTTGAGGAACTGAAATCGCTGGGACTGATGGATGCAGCGCTGGATATAAACGGATATGTCACCGCGACACGGCCGGGGATCGGGCCGGTGACCATGGGACTGATTGCGCACATGGATACATCGGATGCGTATAGCGCCAAAAATGTGCAGCCCGTCGTGCACATCGCCTACGATGGACAGCCCATATGTTTGAAGAATGGCGTTATGCTCTCGCCAGAGGATGATGCCTCGCTCAAAAAATGTATCGGTCACACCATTGTTACCGCCGATGGCACCACGCTGCTCGGCGCGGACGACAAGGCAGGCATCGCCATAATTATGGGCGTTCTCGAATATCTTCAGCGTCATCCGGAGGTACCGCACCCCACCCTGCGCATCTGTTTTACCCCAGACGAGGAAATCGGCCGAGGCGCGGATCGTTTTCCGTTGGACACATTTGGCGCGGACTTTGCCATTACCGTCGACGGTACGTTTGCAGGGGAGCTGAATTTCGAAACCTTCGAGGCATACAGTATGGATATTGACTTTACCGGGGTGTCCGTCCATCCAGGTACTGCAAAAAATGTCATGGTCAATGCCCTTCGCCATATGGGTGCATTTCTCTGCAGTCTGCCTGCAGAAAAAAGCCCCGAATGCACCGACCATCGCGATGGATTTATTCATCCGGTCAGCGTAAAAGGGGATGCGGCACAATGCCACGCGCATCTGATAGTGCGTGATTTTACAGAAGAAGGCGCAAAACGTCTCTGTGCACTGGTCGAACAAAAGCTCAATGACTTAAAACAGGCTGAACCCCGGTTGGTCGTGAGGGCGGATACAGAGTTCAACTACCCCAATATGATGAGGTTCATGGCATCTCATGCGCACCTGGTCACAAACCTTAAGCAGGCAGTGCAACAGGCGGGCATTTCACCATCAGTGGTGGCTATCAGAGGCGGTACTGATGGCGCGAATCTGAGTCGCAAAGGACTGGTCACCCCAAATCTGTTCACCGGTGCGGTGAATCTTCACGGCCCAAAGGAATGGGTCTCAGTGACCAATATGGGGTATTCGTTTTGCACAATTTTGAATTTGTTTGCATTATACCTTGACCCACCTTCGCGTGCGCCGAGTGGAGCCTGAATGACAGGTAAAACCGAACAGGCCCCCCCCGGCGTATTCTCAACGGCAGTGGTTCCGGAGCCCGCCAACGGCATCGAAAAATCGTTGCAGGAAAAGGTGGATGCCATTGATGTGCCCGACGACACGGATATGATAGGCACATTGGTGGATGACAAATATGAACTGCTGGAACAGTTGGGTGAAGGGGGCATGGGGCATGTTTTTCGGGCACGCCATGTCATGATGGGCAAGGAGTTTGCCGTTAAGCTCATTCACGCCGAACTGGCGCAGGTCAATGAAATTGTGAAACGGTTTCAGCGGGAGGCCCGGTCTTCGAGCCTGCTCAACCATCCCAACTGCATCACAGTGACAGACTTTGGCGCATATGGTGAAGGGAATGTACGTCAGCTGTATCTGGTGATGGAGTTGCTCGAAGGCGAAGACCTCGACTACCGGCTGCATCGCCAAAAAAGGCTGTCTCCGGAACTGGCGGTGAATATTGT
This sequence comes from Deltaproteobacteria bacterium, assembly GCA_016937015.1. GTDB lineage: Bacteria > Myxococcota_A > Polyangia > JAAYKL01 > JAAYKL01 > JAFGXQ01. The sequence continues at coordinate 13,974 of JAFGWT010000063.1, forward strand.
TATCCAGGTGCTCAAAGGTCTGGGGCACGCCCATGAACAGGGTGTCATTCATCGGGATTTGAAACCCGAAAACATATTTCTGGTGCCACAGGCAGAGGGCGGCTATCTGGTCAAAATTCTGGATTTCGGAATCGCCAAAATGGCTGATGGACAGTCCGACGGCGACAAGCTCACCAAAACCGGCGTCGTCTTTGGCACACCCAAGTATCTGTCGCCGGAACAGGCGCTTGGCGACCAGATTGACTATCGTGCGGATTTGTATTCCGTTGGGGTAATTCTGTTTGAGATGCTCACCGGCGAGCCGCCATTTACCGGAAAAACAGTGATGGATGTAATGTCCGCGCATCTCACCGCGATGCCACCCAAACTGCAGCGTTACGGCAGCTACCCCACAGGTCTGCAGCATATCGTTCAAAAGGCAATGGCTAAAAAGCCGAATCAGCGATACGAATCCGCAGCTGAATTCATCAAGTCTCTCGAACAGATTGATTACAGTGACACAACCGATCCGACCATTGTGACCACTCATATTGCTCACGTCAGGTTCCTTGGCCGGATGAAGACTGCCCTGTTTGGCTCAATTCGCCGGCGGGTTATCAGTCTGGTGCTCGTGGCCATCGGTCTGGTGGCGGCGGTCATCGGCATGTCAGTGGCACCTGCGGACCACGATATCAGCCGATTGCTTTCGGAGAAAGACGAACCGTCGGACGTGGGCGTGTTGGTGCCGGAAGTGAAGGATGAGGAAATCGGCACTATCCTTGGCACCGCCGCCGCGTTACTTAAAAAAAATGAGTTCGAGGCCGCGGAATCCGCCTGTCGCAAAGCGCTGTACGTCGACCCTAAAAATCCGGCAACCAAAGTAATGTACGGTCATGTGCTCTACGCCTCTGGTAAGCAGCTTGCGGCCATCTATCAGTATCAGCAGGCCATCGACATTGACCCGCGCCAGGGCCAAAATAGAACTCTGCGCGCCAATCTGATGGAAGGGCTTCAGTATGAGGCGATCCGAAAAAAGGCCGCGCTGATGCTCGCGTCATATGGTACGAGCGAAGATTTGTCGCAGCTGACCGATTTGGCGAGTTCAGCGCTCACCAACGGTGATGTCCGACGGGCAGTGCGAATGGCGCTGGAGCGGACGGCCAATGACGGCAACGTGGATTGGCTCACCAGCCTGCAAGCCGATTTTCGGGAACAGAAAGGCTGCAAGGAACGCAACGCCATACTGTCGCAAATCGTTCAGACAAAAAATCCGGCATTTTTGCCGTTTTTGGAAAAATTTGAAATTAAAGGCCGGCAGAAAACCCGTCAAAAACACCCCAATCTCTGTATTCAAAACAGTCTGCTGTACACCATGAAAATGCTGGCCCGCAATACCGATACAGACACCGTTGAAAAGGAGTCGGATTCACAATGATATTTAACGGCATCAAACTGCTGCTTCACCCCAAAGAAGCGTGGGATCGCCACCTGGCGGAACAGTCCGGCCACGCGCCAAATCTCATCGTTGCAGCGTTTACGGCGGCAACGCTTCCCGCATCGGTTGTGGTGCTGGCGCATCTGATCAGTGCGCAGTTTAGCTTTACCGACCACACCATCGCCATTCAGCGGGCCGCCATTGGATTTGTGTCCATATCCATCGGTGCGTTGGTGATGATTCCCGCATTGTCATTGATACTGCTGAGGATCGGGAATGCATCGCGCATCCCCATGACCACGGGCAATGCGTCCGCCGCCGCCATGGCGCTGGTATGGAGCGTCTGGATCTGCGGTATGGTGATGATGCTGCCGCCACTGCTGAACCTCCGCCCGGAGTACGGAGAATTTGCCTGGATGGCACTCGCCATTCCCGCCGCGTGGCGCATCCTCTCGAAGACCGTTGGGGCGGGATTAAACGTGAGTCGCCGCTGGCGAAATAAATTCAGACTGGAAGCCATGGTCGCCTTTGTGCTGTTGTTTGTCACAGTCCCAGTCGTGCCCCCGCTGGTGATGCGAATGCTGGTTGGGGTTACCGGACAGGTGGTGTACGGCGCCCCGCCCAGCGTGGAATGGCCGCATCCCCCCGATGCAAACTGGTAATCCATGCTCGACCTGCACACCCACTCCACCGCATCAGACGGCACACTGTCTCCATCTGCACTGATTCACCTGGCCAAAAAAATCAATCTGTTCGCAGTGGCCCTTTGCGACCACGACACCACCGACGGACTCGACGAAGCCATGGAGACAGCCAGACGGATTTCTCAGACATTTGTTCCTGGTATTGAGTTATCTGCCAACCACAATCAGGTGACCATCCATGTCGTCGGTCTATACATTGACCACAGTCAGCGGGCGTTAAAAGACGTGCTGGTCCGCACCCAGCAGATGCGCGACACCCGAAATCCTAAGATAATCACAGCGCTGCAACAGCTTGGAATTGACATCAGCCTCAATGAAGTGGAAGCCGTGGCCAAAGGCAACACCATCGGTCGGCCGCACATCGCGGAGGTGCTGCAAAAAAAAGGGGTGGTGTCCACCGCCGATCAGGCTTTTGCGAAGTACCTCGGCGTAAACGGCAGCGCCCATGTGCCCAAGGATCGGTTGACTGCAACTGAGGCCATTCACGTCATTCGCGCCGCCGGTGGTGTCCCCATCCTCGCGCACCCGCATCTGACCGGCCTTAAAGGCGATGAACTGGATACCTTTGTGGGAGAGTTAACATCCATTGGGCTGCAGGGTATCGAAGTCTTCTACTCTGGATATAAAAGTTCAAGAAGCGCCGAGTACACCCGCATCGCCAAACATCACGACCTTGTCCGCAGCGGCGGCTCCGATTTTCACGGCGCCAGTAAACCCAACATCCGCCTCGGCCGCGGCATCGGCAACCTCTACGTCCGCGACGACCTGCTCGAACCAATCAGGCAACTGGCCGGCCGATAAACAAAACCATCCCCTCCGCCAACGAACAACCCGCCCATGTCCCTTTCCCAAAGGGACCACGGGGATTTTCCACTCGGCCATTCAAATCATTTGGCTGGGCGATTCGCAACCCCTACGGGTTGGTGGCGGATGGGATGGTTACCGAAAACCGGTTAAACAGTTTCGTATTCGCCGGTGAGGTGGATGGCGCCGGTGGCGTGGAGGGTTTCGCCGATTCGGGCGGGGGATGAGGCGATGGTGACGCCGGCTTTTTCGAGGGCGGCGATTTTGTCTTTGGCGGCGCCACGGCCACCGGAGATGATGGCGCCCGCGTGGCCCATGCGTTTTCCGGGCGGGGCGGTGGCGCCGGCGATAAAGGCAACCACCGGCTTTTCCATTTCGGAGGCGATGAACTCCGCCGCTTCTTCTTCGGCCACGCCGCCTATTTCGCCAATCATCACCACCGCGTCGGTATCGGCGTCGGCTTCAAACAGTTTAAGGCAATCCACAAAATCCATGCCGCCGATGGGGTCACCCCCAATCCCAATGCACGTTGACTGACCAATGCCCAGTGCAGTCAGTTGCGCCATGGCCTCGTAGGTGAGCGTGCCGGACCGGGAAATCACCCCTACCCTGCCCGACAACGCGATGCTCGACGGTATTATGCCCAGATTCTGCCGCACGGTGGGCGCAATGAGTCCTGGACAGTTGGGCCCAATCAGGCGCGTCCCGGTCTGTTGAATAAACGAGCGCACCTTCACCATATCCACGGCAGGAATACCTTCGGTGATACACACCACCAGCTCCATCCCCGCGTAGGCTGCATCCATAATGGTATCTGCCGCAAAGGCTGCCGGGACAAAAATCACCGTTGCATTGGCCCCGGTCTGCTCTTTGGCCCGCACCACCGTGTCAAAAACAGGAATCTTATTATCAAAGGTTGAAAGTCCTTTACCCGGCGTCACCCCGGCAACAACGTTGGTGCCCGCTTCAATCATCTTGCGGGTATGCACGGCACCTGCCCCCCCGGTGATTCCCTGAACACACACTCTGGTTTTTCGGCTAAGTAAAATAGTCATGGGGCCACCTCCTGTGCTTTTTCCACCGCAATCTCGGCGCCATCCTCCATATCTTTTGCTGTAAAGATATTCAGCTGCGCTTTATCGAGCAGGGCGCGCCCAGCCTCGGCGTTGGTGCCTGCCAGCCGCACCACCAACGGCACCTTAAGCCCGCTTTGCGACACCGCCCGGGCAATCCCCTCGGCCACCACGTCGCAACGCAGAATCCCGCCAAAAATATTTACAAAAATCACCGACACGCGCGGGTCGCTTAAGATAATCTCAAAC
>JAFGWT010000563.1 GCA_016937015.1 Deltaproteobacteria bacterium
CGCCCGCATCAGGTATTCAATCGACTTGGTGCCGGCGCGCATAAAGTTGGCAAATGCATTGACGTGATCATCCCGCAGCTCCACATAGTCCCACACGTAGTTCGACCCGGTCTGCTGTGACAGTGTGCTGTCCACCACTGCCAGCCTGGTATTGACCGCTTCAAAGCCCGCGGGCAGGGCATCAGACACCGCCACATAATCGCGGTCAATGACACTTTGCACCTCCAGGCGGACCTTTACAATTGTCCCTGCCTTTACCTTTTCAACGGCATTGCCGGTCTTAAGGTCTGTGTACGCTCGGGTGACACTGAAGCCATTGTCCACCTTTGGGGGATTCGTTTTTTCCCGGGCGAGCGCCAGCTGAATACTGACCACCACCGGCGTATCGCTTGTTACCCGCACTGCGCCAGGGGTCAATTTGCGAAGGGTGCGTTTAAACCGCATTACCTGACTGCCCCTGAGTTCAAATGACTTCCACGGCTTTCCATTCAACGTGATGGTGGGCGCGGCATCTCCTGCCTCCTGGGCGCGCACGTAATCCGCAATGGCAATCAGACCGTACACATTCTCCTGAGTATTGTGCCAGCGACCGCCATTCACCCGCTGGCTTTTCAACCCATCTATCAGCATTGGCAGTTCAGTCAGCGAGGCATTGTATTCGGTCAGCGCGGTAATCACCATCGCGGTGGAACGCACGTCACTGCTCATAAAATGAACCAGCGATGAATGATACGCAGGCGATGTGGATTCCTTAATAAAGAGAGATCCTTCCACACGGGTTGCCGCGCCAAGAATTTCGCTCACCAGCTGCTGTTGGAATTCATCACTCTCCTTTGCGGCCACCATGGCCCGAAGCAGCTGGGCTTTGCCATACACGGGTAACATGTTGCGCTGCTCATACAGTCGTGCATTCAGCCCGTTGTCCGGCCGGCCATAATGGGCCAGCACAAAAGCCACCTGGGCCAGTTCTGCCGCTTCACCGATGCTGCCAGGCACAGCCTTATCTGCCGCCCAGTGTCCCAGCGCAGACACCCCGCGTTCCACCGCCTTATCGTCAACCGGGACCCCCGCCTTGCGTGCTTCGCTCAGCCCCCAGAGGGCAAACGCGGTCAAATGGGGAGACGGCGTGGAATCGGGCCACAGACTGAACTGGCCATCGTCATGCTGATGACGCAGCACTTTATCCACCCCAAACGCAATGTATTCCTTCAGCTTGCCACCTTTCAACTCATCCATGTTCAGACTGGTCGCCAAATCCTTCACCTTGAACATCGGCACCAGTCGAGACATGGTCTGCTCCAGACAGCCATAGGGATACTGCACGAGATAACGCAGACTCTCACCAATGGCGCCAAGGCCGTAGCGATCCACCGTGACGCTGACCTCGCTGAAACTGGTCACCACATCATCCGGCCACGCAATAGGAATATCTCCTGAGTCTGTTGTCTTGCCTTCAAAGAGGGATTCGCGGGACACCGACAGTTTTCGCCGGACGGGCACTGTGATTTCAAACGCATCGGCAAAGGCGCCCTTCTCAGACTGCATTTGCGCCGATATTTTAACCTTTGCCTGTTTCTGTTTGCCCGCCTGCACATAAAACTGAACCCGCCTGGATTCACCGCTTTGCAGGGTTATGGTGTCACCTGTGCCCTTGGTCCACAGCCCTTCGAGGGCCCAGTTCACTTTCACTTCCCCCGCCACATCGGCGTAGTTGTGCACCACCGCGCCAATCCACGCTCTGTCGCCGGAGCCAAAAAAGCGGGGAAGCACCGGATTGAGCAAAAGCGTTTTATTGATGACTATGCGTTTATCGGATGCGCCAAACTTATCCGCGGCATCGGCGGCCACCGCCATCACCCGAAACGCCGTCAGATTGTCAGGGGCTGTAAATTCAAATGTGGCGGTGCCGGTCTCGTCTGTCACCAAATCAGGTTTCCAGAACGCAGACGCCACAAATTTGCTGCGCACCGGCGCGTCTTCGCTGTCGCCGCCATCGGCCCCTTCTTCGGTCTCATCCACCGGGCTGATATATCTGGCCAGATGAATCAGATTTGTGCTGGTGTCGATACCCAGACCAAACGGTGCGTAGATGGTGTTGAGCGGATTTGGCGTTTTGTAGTTTATGAGCTGCAATACGCCTTCGTCCGCCACGGATACCGCCACCTCGCCAACCAGCGGCCTGCCATCTGACGTGAGCACTATTTTGCCTCTCACCGTATCCCCTGGTTCGTAGGCGTCCTTTTCGGTTTCCACCTTCACATCAATTTCGCTTTTCCGGGTGGAGACCCCAAGTTCAATGATTCCCATCGAAAAAACGGGGCGCGCCCGGTCGGTCTCACCGGTACGGGGTTTCAATGCCACAACCGAAACGTACACATTGGGCGCATAGCTGGCCTCGATGGGCACTTCGATGCCCTCGCCGCTCGGAATTCCCGCACGCACAAATGAACTGAGAATGCCATCCCGCTCCACTGTAACCAAAAGGGTGCTGCCTTCGGTGTCCCCTTTGGGTATCAGGATGGCCGTTTCCCCTGGCTGGTACGATTTCTTCGACGGAATCAGCGTCATGCAGTTGGCATCATCGCCCCACCAGTCTGATCGCGCCTGACCGCTGACCCACACCCACGTGCTGCTCTCCACTTTTTTACCGCGACTGTCCTCACCGCTCAGGGTCACAATGTAATCCCCCGCTTTTTTGAGCGGCAACACCACCCTGCTGCCCTCTTTTGCGATATTGACATCCTTTTCCAGAACATCCGTCTGATGACTCTCGCACCTGTACCGGTAGCCAGGGCCGTCGCCGCACTCCCAGGTCTGGTATGACACCTTCACCTTTGCCTTATGCGCCACAGGCTTCCCCTGGGTATCAAGGGCCACCGCGTCCACTGAAATGGTGTCATTGAGGCGCTGTACCCAGTTACTGGGCTGCACACCGAGGTACACATCCATCGAATGGGCACGAATCGCCACCTGCTTTGTCACACTCTGATCAGTCTCATCGGTAACCGTCACCCGGGCGATGTAGTCCGCCATTACCGCATCGCTGTCACCGCTGTCGCTCACCGTGAACTCAAATCGGCCCTTGCTGTCCGTGGAGATGGTATTGTCCGACACATAGACGCAATTATTGCTGTTCTCGTCGTAGTCGTACCAGCTCCAGTAATATGACGGATTGCCCAAAAAGCTGTATCGCTCGTATCCCTTGAATTCCAGAGGACGCTGACAGCGGGTCACCACCCATTCCACCTTTGCGTTCTTAACCGGCGCCCCAAACAGATAATCCGCCTGGAATGCGTATTTAAGCGCCTGTCCCATCAGTTGTTCGCCGCCATCAGATGTCTTTTTAATCTCAAACGACACAGGACGAAACTCTTCCACCGAAAACCGCTCCCTGAAGGTCTGACCGGCCACGCTGATTTTGACGTAGTAATCCCCCAGCCGGGCCTGAGTGCTGAGATTGAGCTTAAAGGCCAGACTCCCAAACCGGCTAAGGGACATTCGCTTATTAAACAGCTCTGTACCGTAGGGGTCCTCTATAATCACCTCTGCCCGTTCCTTTGGGGTCTTGGGCATGGATGCAAAAGACACTTCGCGAACCAGCGCCTTGAAAAACACCGTCTCACCCGGTCTGTAAATACCGCGATCTGACTGAATAAATCCGCGAATGCGCTTTTTGCCACCGCTGCGGTCAGACTTGACCGAAAAATTCCAGAGGGTAATCCCTTCGTTCCAGTCGCCATCCACAAACGCCACGTCACTGCCTTTTTCAACCACCGTGATAAACCGCTGCACCTGATAATACTCGTCGTATTCATCGTTGGATGCCTGCCCCTGTTTTTTGTTCAGCGCTGCACTGCCGGGTACCTGCAGCATCCCGTTGTTGTCGGTCGTTCCTTTAAAGAGTCGTTTGCCACTCAAATCGTAAACGGTCACCTGGGCACCTGGCACGGTTTGTCCCGTTGACATGGAGGCGACCCAAACCATACCCGACGCAGGTCCCACCTTGAGGGTCACGCCCAAATCGGTCACGTTGGCCAGGGCGCGAAACGGGTACCTTCCCCAGCTGTTTTTTTCCTTTTCCCGGCGCACTTCGTCGCTGGTCAGCTGAGTGAGATAAATACCGCCATCTTCCCCTTTGCCACATATGTCCGAAACAGCGATGCGGTGTTCCTTCCATCTGTTCTTCAACCTGTCGATTTGCAGGGTTTCCTTTTTGGGTTTGAGCTTCAGCGCATCCCAATCGATATTCTCCCGGCCACCACCAATCCACGGGTACAATTCCAATTCGCCGGACCCCATCAACGCTGCGATTCTCCCGGCGGGCACCTTTGCACATTCGATGGCCATTGACGCCACGTTGCGGGTCCAGACCTGGTACCCGTCCATTTTGGCTTCCACCACCGTAATGCCCGTCTCGGCACTGATGGCGGGCGGGGCATCGGTCGTTTCAAATTTTATCCATCTGTTCTTTTCAAGCGTCTGGCCAAATTTGTCCGCCAGTCCCCTGCGAATCCCAATCTCATACTTCGACACCGCTTCCAGATAGCTGTTCCACTTGTACACCCGCCCCTGGCCGCTCCTGTCCCAATGGCGATTGGAGACCTTTTTGCCATTCAGCACCACACTCACGTAGGTTTCAAATGCATCACGGGCGACGGGCGTTGCAAACTCAATCACGAGTTTGCCCGCGTCAGGGGAAATCACCTTCTCTTTGGGCAACGCCTTCTCAATGCCAAATGCCGGATGGGTCTTCATGTGACGTTCCGCCTTTTCGAGCGGCCAGTTTCCCTCCGCCGGCTGAAGCGACTGGCAGCGAACAACGTACTTCTCCCCCTGCATCAAAGGGTGTTTGGGCAAAAGTGGGATTTGGGTATCCACGGATTTGCCCCCCGTTGAAGTCAGCAGAATTCTGTCGTTATTTTTTTCGCGATGCAACGCACACGCGCCCAGCACATCATCCCTTTTGACAGGCAAATTGAATTCAAGAGAAAATCTGGGATCCTGCGGCGCCGCTGTGGTATCCATGCCCACAATCCCCTTGAGCGTCAATGGCTCATGAACAAACGCGTGGGTATGTTCCTTTTTGGTAACCCGGCTGCTGAGCGGCGACACCAGTGTCACTTTGTAACGGGTGGCAGACCGGTAATTCTCGGTCGGCTTCAGCACCAGGGTCTGACGGTCCAGCCAGTGTCCCGTCACGTTCATCCGGGGGGAAAATGAAACGGGTATTTTTGTCAGTGTTTTACCCACCTCTGCTTCAGCCACTGCTGGTTTGTCAAATTTAATCTGCACCATTTCCCGGCTATCGAGTACCGTGGCATCCGGCGCAAAGGCGACCACGTGAATATCCGCAGCCGCAGTGGGTGTTGGGCTGCTTTCTGAACAGGCCAGCCCCAATGCGGTCCCCATGCAGAATGCAAATAAGTGAATTAAAGAACGAACAGCTAAACGATGATATTTTTGA
>JAFGWT010000564.1 GCA_016937015.1 Deltaproteobacteria bacterium
GGCGGGAACCCAGCCTGCTTTGCCCAGCTTTAAACAACTGGATTGCCGCCTGCGCGGCAATGACGGTGCGCCCAGGAAGTCAAGCAAAAACTTGTGTAGAATCATGAGGTGAAAACGGGAATCCAGCATAAGAGAACATGAGAAACATTCTGGATTGCCGCCTGCGCGGCAATGACGGTGAGTTTACAGTATCAAGTGAAACCTGTGATCAATCATGAGCCCTGCGCGGAAGACGGATTGGGTTACTCAAGTGCCTTGCTAAGTGTTCTATCTCGATGCTCGCCTATTTAGTTATCTTAGAGAAGGATTGGCAGTGATTTTCAACCGAAACCACGTGTCTGTCGGTTTGGTCGGGTAATCAGGGTGAAACATCAATGAGATACGGAAAAACCCCGTACTCCAGAGACACGTTTATTTCTTTTTCTGAAAAATCCGTCACGTCGAAAAGCTCGCCGGAAAGCACACCGGGCAGTACTTCTTCCAGCGGCGAGAATTTTTTACTGCCAAGTTCATCAAGGGCATCGAAACAGCGCATGGAAACATCGTTGTACCATCGCGTTTTGGTGGTGATGTTTGCACAATGTTCGTAGGTTTGTAATGCAAACTGCCTGTATCTTTCAGCCGTCTGCTTCCAATATCTCGACAGGTGTTTTCGCAGCGACTCATCCCCGGCAACAGGAAATGATTGAAACGCATTGGCAAGTTGATACTGCTGATTAGCAAATTTTTCGACAGCCGCCATTTCCCATTCCGGCACATGCATCTGAACTACTTTTCTCAAAGCGGACACCAGGTTATTCATTGCCGTCTTATATTCGATCATCCAGGGTTTGACCTCGTTTTCAATCCAATACATGTACTGAATCACCTTCGGCGATACATAGTATTGTTTGAAACTGATACTCGGCGCGGGTCTGTATTCCGGCCTGTCTTTTTGGGGACGCAAGGATTTCAATTTTTTAATTCCGTCGTTTTCTGTGCCTTTTTTCTTTGACTCTCCCAACCCGCTATATCCAAAACATTCACAAACATCGTTTCCCATTAACGCACCCAACGCGTTCTCGGGATTGACGGACAAGGACTGATCTATGACAGCGAGTTGCTCAAACTCGTACTTTTCTCCGATGTTTAAATCGATGTCACTGTTCTTCTTCCACCACTTTTTCACTTTTTGCGGCAATCGTTTTCTGGGTGAAAATGATCGAAGTTTAATATGGTCGAGTTTTCGAATCTCCTCTTCTGCTATCCGAAATTTCGCTCTGGCCGTTGCTATCATCGCTTTGGCTTTCCGGATATTCTCGGTCATGCTTTCATTGTGTTTTTCAAACAACGCAACCGCTTTCACAAAATGCGTAAGCGCTTTTTCACGGTCCGGCTGATTCTTATTGAGAAATGCCTCTCCCAGCATTGCGTGCGATTCAATAATTTCGTTCCACTGTTCAACTCTGGCGTACTTATCGAGATACCGCTCATAATGACCAATTGTGTTTGTCCAGTCTTTCGTACTGAAGTAAACAAACCCCACTGAAAACACGACACTTGCGGTGTGGGCCTTGTTCTTTTCGCCAAACAATTGTTCAAAAGTTTTCATGCCCGCGAGCGCTTTTGGAATTTGATCTGTACCAATATAAAGCAATATTGCCATCCTGACTGCCGTTGCAGCTCGTTCATCATTCGGATATGCACTGGGAAAGCGTTCGTATAACGGCGCGGCCTCCTCGTAATTCGCTTGCCTGTAAAGTGCTTCAGCTCGTTCGTATAATTTCGTCCCGCTCGTCACTTCGGCATCGGGTTCACCAGCCAATCCTGCCACGGCGAACAGATGCGAAAAAAGAACAACGAATACCACCGCTGTAACAATTATTGAAATCTGTTGTTTTGAGAAGAAAGTTACCACCAATAACTCCAAATGTGTCTGCCGTGATTATTGCATCAACTCAAAAATTGTCACCGATTGGTTCCCTGTTCATCAAAAACCGACCTGGCTGTTTCCTGGGGGCGCCCTGTCAGGCACTGTGAATGCGGTTGCTTCGCTAAATCAAATTGTGTACAAGGTTCGAGCTATGGCCAAAGGCAAGAAAAAGAAGCGGTCTCCGGATACCATTTGTGAAAACAAGCGGGCGCGACGGGAATACGAGATTGAGAATACCTTCGAAGCCGGACTGGTGCTGGCCGGAACGGAGGTCAAATCCATTCGTGCGGGCCGTGCCAATCTGCAGGACGCCTATGCCAATATAAAGGAAGGCGAAACATATCTCTACAATCTGGATATTGCGCCATACGAAAATGCGGCTCATTTCAATCACGAACCAAAGCGCCGCCGTAAACTGCTGCTGCACCGGCAGGAAATTGCCAAACTGACCATCAAGATCAAGGAGCGGGGGTACACGCTGATTCCCCTGGACCTTCACTATAAAAACGGATTTGTTAAAGTGACGCTGGCCCTGGCCCGGGGGAAAAAACAGTACGACAACCGACAGGAAATTATGGCCAAACAGGAGCGCCGCGAAATGCGGGCGCATTCCCACAGACACTAGCAGGAGCTGTGAATGACCAATCAGTTCGAACGCCCCATGGAAGTTACCAAAGTGGACTCCCTTATTGAGGATGTGGCAACTGTATTAACACCCAGACCCTTGCCTCCCGGGTCTCGAATTGCATTTACAGTGTCCGGTGCCAGTATTCACGGCAAGGTTGTCGCCATCAAAAAACATGGGGACGGACAGTTTGCCGTCACCGTTCGTCTCAACAGTCTGACCCGGGCAGACCGGGACGTGCTTATGAGTGTACTGTAATATTTTCGTTTCCGACAAAGGGGGAATCGGATGATAAAAACCGATACATTACATTGCGGGTATTGTGGGGGGCATGTGGAATTGCCGGAGGATCCCGCTGCCGTTGTGGCCAGCTGTCCGTTTTGCAATCGTACCTTTTCTATTCCCGATGAATTACTTAAGGCACGCGAAGAAAATTTAAACCGGATACAGGCCGATAAACGGCGGGCCGAAGAAAATGACGCCCGGGAACGCGCCAACCAGGAAGCGCGCCGTCAGCTTCGGTGGCGACTGGCGACGATTGTTGTACCCATTTTACTCATTTCCGCCGGTGTGACTGCACTCATCGTGTACATACAGTCTCAGGTGGCGTCTTCCCAGTCGGCACTGCCGTCCCCCTCGCGGTCGCTTCCCCAAAATATGCCCGCAGCGTCACCACCAGCACCACCGCCTCCTGAATATTCCACAGATCCGGATAAAACCGGCGCCACGCAGGTCGCTGCACGGATGAAGGCACTGTACGAATCCGGTTGCCGCAGTATTGTGCACGTGGCGAAGCAAGCCAACGGCGATATTGCCTGGACTCCTCAATTCCCGGATTCAAAACGCGCGGACTGTCTCATGGTGTTTGCCATGACCGGATATCCTGAAAATGTACTCGACCTGAAGATGATCACCCCCTTTGGCGAACCGATGCCTGGCCCACCGCCCGGCCCGGTCATCGAGCATCTGTTTTGCGGTGACACGGGAGGGGCTCATCCCCTGAGTGTCACTGCAACCAATGGTGCGCCCTATACATTCGCCGCCATTGGATGCCCCCGCCGCCTCGCCCGGAAAATGCGTCAAAAGTAAGAAAATTGCGCAAAATAAAGAAATGAGACATCGGAATTTCAATATGCAGGAATCTGTTGTTTCAAGAATACCTTCAGCCGTTAATGATGGTGATCCCCGAGCTGCTATCATGCCGCAGTTTTCGGGCGTGGCGGCCGCCAACGTCGCGGTGATGGATGCGCAGACCACGACTGGCAAGAACTGCTTCAGCCGCGGCGATATTGCTTTGGGAAACGCCATATGGATTTCCGGCCATCGCGTCTGACGTGGCGCCCCCATAAAGACCAACCTGCAGTTCCCCTTTCGAGATACCAAGCGCCATTAACCGTTCCCAGATAAAATCAAACGAACAGGTGACATATTTGTGGTCGGGAATCTCGGCTTTTCCACATGGGTGCGGGCACGTTTCCCTGCAGGAGATGCCGCCGCCTTTTGCTGGTTGCTGCGCATGATTCACTGCGCTGATATGGGCGGTGGGCGAATGCAAAACAATGGAAACGCAGGACCCCAGAATGGTTGTGATCTCTTCGTGATTTCGAGCAATGGTCAATTGCCCGGGAAGGAGAAAAATTTTACGTGAGGCGTCCAACATTCAGCAGTCGTTCTTTGTGCCAGTGCCCGACAAAAGTGGCATTGCGATTATGATATCGGCATTTGTGGCTGGAAATAAACCGCCAAACCGCCAGAGACTGCTATTCTCAGTGACGTTCGCAAAATGAATGGTTTAAAAAACGAATTGAAGCTGCAGTCCCAAGGCGTGTTTGTCTGGGGAATAAGGCAATGCCTGCAGTCGACGCCGACCGATTTTGGTTTGAACCCGGCGGATATATCGCACAGTGTGCCATGCATTGAGAAGGGTCAGCACATCCCCCAGAATCCACAATGCAATCCCCGCTTGCAGAGTGACGCGAAGCATCCGTTGACTGACGTTGGCGTTGACGTGCCGAAGTATTCCATAAAGACCCGCCAGTCCATAGCCCGCCCCTTTTGAGAGAAATGCACCCATGATGTAGAATTTAAAAGGTTTCATGGGATCCCCTATGGACTCATCGGCTGCCCGTGCCGCAACGTTTCGGGCGTTTCCGGTGAGGAACAGCCCGGCGGTTTTGAGGATTTCGCCGGTGACAATGATGGGGATGATACCAGGGCTTCGGCTGTCCGAAAACGCACCGACCATGATGACCGGATACAGTATTGCCCCAAAAGAAAACAGCATATTGCCCACTTTGGATTGAACGCCCATGGCTTGCACGCTGTGCCAGTCACGCAAATCCTGCTGGACAAAAGGCGCCGCTGGCTGGGCGACGGGGTCGATGGCAACTTCAGTTGGGGCACTATCCTGGGGTGACGGGATGGGGCTGGCCAATGCAGGCAGGCAGACCATCATTGCTCCCAGACAACCCAAAGTTTTCATGATTTCAGCAAACATTATGAGTTGCATCATAACCGAACTCAAGGATTTGGGATGCACGTTTTCAGGAATGTGTATCGATTGTCAGCCAAAACGACTAAAATGGAGTGGAGACCCAGACAGCATCGCCACGATGTGGCGTCGCCATTGCCCAGGGGAGGAATCCGCAGATGAAATCCAATGGTCAAATACGGTTGAACGGCGGAAGCCCGTATTCAATAAAAGCGATTCGAAGAGCTGTTTTCAGATTTTGCGTGTATGGCGCCATACTGGTTTTTGGCGAAGTCGCTTTTTATACCATCACAAAAGTTGGACGGGAGATTCCGCTGCTGCAGGTCATTTTTGAGTATCAATGGTGCGTTGATGACAGACTGCATTTGTCGGCAATATGGGACACACCAATATCGGTACTGTACGGGCAGGCGAGTCTGTGGATGTTTTTTGTGTATGCCGCCATATGTCTGTTTGGCATTGAACCGGTGTATAAAAAAATTCACCGCCGCAACATTTTTCTGCGCGGCCTGACGTATATGTGCATTGTGCTTGTGATGGAATGTATCACAGGATGGATTCTGTTTTTTATCACCGGGTACAGGATATGGTATTACAGCGGCACCCTGTCCATTTTTACATTTACCAGTCTGGCCATTGCCCCCATGTGGTTTGTGGTTGGCCTGATGAGTGAAAATTTCATTCATCTGGTTGCCAAGCTGAATCTCACAAAAGATCGGCTGGCGGCGCAGGCGTCACAGGCTGAAAAGGGCTCGAATTCGAATTTGGCCGACAATCCAGAGTGAGTTGGACACTCTTGAATTGAATCATCTATTTTTTGGCAACTGCAATCAGCGGCTGGTGTTCAACCCCTATGGGAGAACAGGCATAGTTGCCATAAAAGACGATGTGGCAAAACCCGGCAGCCACAAGCATGTCATGAAGGGTTTGCGCACTGTACGGATAAAGGGTTTCGTCAACGGTGTATGACAAATCCGTGGATTTCACTGTCATGCGTGCCCGAAACGTAAACGGTGAAGCGCCGTCAAAATGAATGTAAGTGCGTTCAAAAAGGACATGTGAGTTGTCAATATCCGGCAGGGTGGACAGGTTCAGCTGCAGCAGCCTGTCGCAGTTAATAATCTGAAAAATCAATACTCCCGTGGTCGTCAATACCTGATTGGCGTGCTGAAAAAAAAGTCGGGCGCCTTGGGGCGGCAAATGACTCAGCGTGTTTCCCATGCAGGTGACTGCGTGAAACTGACCCGGCTGAAACATGGGGAAAAGATGCAGCATATCGCGCTGATAAAGCGCAACGGATGCTTTTTGTGCTTTCACTTTCTGCTGTGCAATCTGCAGCAACGCTGAAGACAAATCAATCCCGGTCACCCGGTGGGCAGCGGCGGACAGTGCGATAGCCAGCGAGCCGGTGGCACATCCCGCGTCCAGCACCGCAGCGGTTGGCGGCAACAGGGTATCAATGAACGCAACCTGAGGCTGCTGCAAAGGAAATATGTCA
>JAFGWT010000064.1 GCA_016937015.1 Deltaproteobacteria bacterium
GCCGCTCCCCGGCCCTACCGGGTCGGTCCCGCCCATATGGGTGGCGCTCCATGAGTTGTACGCCCATTCCTCGCCGCTGCCGATGTCGTCCAGACTATCCAGGTGATTTTTGGCAGCGTACTCAAACTCCGCCTCGGTCATCATCCGATACGCCCTGCCTGTCATTTTGCTCAACTCGCAGGCAAATGCCATGGCATCGTACCAGGTGATACTCGGGCCGCCGAAGCCGGAGGATTCGCCATCCATCACCGCGTTGTACAGTTCTGCAGTCATCTCCGCTTTCGCGATATGATAGCTGCTGACGGTCACGTTCTCCACAGGGTCGGTGTTGGCCGGGCAGGGACTGCTTTCGCACCCCAGGGTAAATGTGCCGCCCGGTATGTACACCATATCAAAAGACACGCCGCCCACTTCTTCGGTGTAGTCTTCTGAAGGTGTTGAATTATCGGGAATAAAATTATCTGAATCAGAATCAGTGTCTGAATCAGAATCCGCGTCTGAATCAGAATCGGTGTCTGAATCAGAATCGGCGTCTGAATCAGAATCGGCGTCTGAATCAGAATCGGCGTCTGAAACAGAATCGGCGTCTGAATCAGAATCCGCGTCTGAATCAGAATCCGCGTCACCGTCACTGCCGTGTTCGCCGGTTTTTGCACCGCAGCCGCTGGCTGTGACAAACAATAGAATTAAAAACAAAATTGATGCGCGTTGCATACTTGTACTCTCCATAATTTGAAGGTTTTGCTTTTTCAATGGATTGTCCGTTTTGCGATAAAGGATGCATTGCCCTTATCGTGCCCCAGCATCTTTGTGCCAGGTGCACAGCCACACAGGTTGTTTTTTTTTGAGAATACGTGCTCACCTTATTTTTTTTTGACCCCATTTGGCGCATTAATGCGTACATGCCCTCTTTGCCAGATGTTAATTGGAGGTGTATTTACATTTTTTACGATAGCCCTTTTTGGCGCAGGGATTCAACCGGACCTGGCCCGTGCCGGACCTCTCAGCTGTGGAAGCGAGCTGATTTCATCAGAATAACAGTGTTACAGCGCGAACTGGGCGCTTAAGGAAATGCCCGCCTGGCCGTTAATGTAAAGTCAGGGTTTTCTGATGCAAAGGAGCTACCAATGGAAATTTTTCAAATCGAAGGGAAACTAACTGTCAGCTGGCGTGATGATGTAAAGGCCATCGTCGACAAGTGGCTGGATTATGGTGTCACTCTGGATGAGTTTAAAAATGCTGTCCTGACCAAAGGTCTCGATAAGGCAAAAGCAGGCGGCGGTGTCGCATGGATTGTTGATTCCAGTACCGCGAACGGTGTTTTCAGTCAGGAAATTCAGGATTTTATTGGCACAGACGTTTTTCCCGCCTTTACCCGAAACGGCATAAAGTATTTTATTACCATCCTGCCAACAAGCGCCATCACCAAACTCACCGTGAAAAACTACTCACGCAAAGCCGGGCCCAACGGTCTGGAACTCATCGAAGTGCAATCTTTGGACGCGGCCATAGAATTCCTTAAACAACAGGCCTGAACATTTTTTGCTGGCCGCGGGTCATTTCACAGTTCGCGACAATCCGTGGGCATTGTCGCGCCGCCAAAGGAAAAGGGGCGCGCCTGTTTAATGGCCAGCGCTCTGGTCTCGTGAACCAGCTTGAATTCCACTTCCATGGCAAACCAGGGGTTCTCGCCGTCCGGATTGAGCACTGTTTCAAAATGATCATGAATGGACCACAGCGCGCACATCAAATCGCGGATTTCGCCTTCGACTTCACCGTACAGAGGTGTCATCGATTCGGACACCGGAACCCTATTCAAAACATAACCGTCACTCAGACTGCTTGTGGAGCGCTCCCTGAGGGTGGGCATCCGCGATGGCCACTGGTAAATGAACTCTTCGCTGGTCACCCCTGGCGCCGGATTGGTGACGGTGGCCTCCCCCGCCTGCACGTTCACATAATAGCGATCGCCCCGGTTGGGCTCGGTAATGTCACGACTCACGGCCACGCCGTTGGCCTCTTCGGACAGATATGCCTGATGCACCATGATGCCCATGGCCACTGTGTTGTGATCGATGTTGGCCAGTTCCCTTTCGTCGTAGGCACGCTGGTTCCACAGACTCGCCCACACAGTCAGGATGGCGCGGTCAATCGATTCTTCAGTCGATCCCAACTGGCCACTCGCTGAGGTATAGAGTCCCGCGCCGTTGAACGCCGACAGGTCCTCGGTATTGCTGCTGCTTCTGAAGCGCACCGGCTCACTGCCAAACCGCTCAGCCACCGCCGCTTCCACCAGCGAAAGCAACGCCGGGTCCACCGCCGCTTTGGCAATGGCCTCGCGAACCGCGGTCACGGCTTCAATTCGCACACTGCGATCGGTCTGGAATTCATCCAGCGCCTGATACTGTTCCCACAGCGCGCTGGCGCCACAGTTCTCAAAATGCGCCAGATAGTAGGCCACCGGAATGGCAAACGCCTGCGGCGGCAGCGCAGCGGTCAGGGTGTTTTGACAGCGGGCATGGGTGGCGGTAATCCGAAACAGTTCGGAGAGCTGCGCCGCTTTGGCGCCAATGGCCCCCAAATCCTCAAATCCCACCCTGCCGTCCAGATTCACGAGCCCCGTTATCGAACCATCACGCTGCGCCTCTATTTTGGGGCCATCAGGCAATAGCGCGTCCCAGAATGCCTGAGCCTCCAAGGGGTCCGCGGGCGTTATTTCAAAATGGGTGGCATCCACTTTCAGCCGCACCAGCTCGCCAAGATGGGCTGTAATGTCCTCGTGACTGGACGCATCCCTCAATGCCATGTTGGGGGTGCCCCGTGCCTGACTCAACAGATTCACGTGGGCCAGAGGTGTTTGAAACGCCTGGGTGATGAGCCCGCCCACCAGAGGAATATCGTTGGGCACATCGCTGGTCACCACAATGGTTTGCGGTCCCAGCTGCGCCGTGGCCAGATTATTGGTGTCAATCCATGTGAGAATACCATACCCAACCGCTTCGGTCAGGGGCTGATACGTCACGCCGGCAAACGGCGCGTCAGTGCCCACCATGGGCGCCTGCCCTTCGACCAGCAGGGCCTTGCTCACCTGACTGGCATCCTGTGGCCTAAGATACCATGCCGCCGGATTCATGGTGTGCGCGGTGGCTCCGAAAAATCCCTGAACCATTTGCGCCGGTGAGATGGCATCCCCAAAGGTATATTCCACGCATCTAAGGTCTGCGCCACCGTGATGAGAGAGCGTCCCCAGAATAAACCGCCTGTCCTCACTGTAGTAATTTTCCACTGAGAAATCATACCAGCCCTGATTGAACAGAGTGGTATCTTCGGGGTCACAGCGATCCAGGTGGTCGTTGCCCTCCACCAGCTCACGCACGAAGGTGTAATGCAAATCCCAAAACCCGCTGCTGAGCAGATGCACCGCGCCCGGCACATCAAGGTCCATCACAAATTTTACAGACCCAATGCCCAGTTCGGCGCCTCCCTCAGCCAGGGCTTCAAAATCCCCCGGCGTTCTAAGATAACGCAGCCGATTGCCCACCGGACGACTCTTAAGAGGTGTACAGGTATTGACCGCATCAGGTGTGGCGTTCGCACAATACACCGGCATGCCGGTGGCATCGGGAATGCGGGACAGAATGCCATTTTGGGGCCAGCTCATAAAATCAACACGGTCGGACACGCTGTCATCTGCGGTGTTGAAGATGGTCACCACGCCTTCGAACTCCAGGTCGGATTCAAGCACCGCAGTCATGGTGTCATCCACCGCAATCTGCATTCGTTCGCCCGGCGCGAGCACCCCAGTCGCCGGGATAACCGCGCCGTCTTCGCGTCCAGGCCACGGTTCTCCAGGCCAGTTGGGCGCCAGACGCAGGGCATATGCAGATACGTCCACATCGGTGTCACCGCTGTTCACAATTTCGATAAACGCCGCCGGGCGAAGCGACAACTCGTTGAGGACGAGCGGACCGGGCACCTCAAAGAAAGGTGTGGGCCAGTCAAATGGCGCAAACTGCTGTACAACGGGATTCTGGGGCACGGGCGGTGCGCAGTCGTCGTTGGGCCTTTTCGGGGTGGCGTATCGACACGGCGCAAATTCACTGCCACTTTTGGACAGTCGCATATAGCTGACATTGGGGTCAAGGGCCGGCACGTCGACCGAATCGATTACCACGCCAGAGATTGTGGCGATGGTTACTGAATCACCGGATGCGCTGATTTTAAACGGCAGGTGACTCTCTCCCTGGTCGTCGTTGTCGGCAAACAGCAATACCAGTTCTCCGGGGGCGAGTATCCATTGGGGGAGCAGGACGGGACGATCGCTGCTGTCGGCAATGGTGTAATTGGACAGCAATTCTGGAGCATCGCCGGAATTGATCAGTTCGATCCAGTCTTCGGTTTCAAGGGCATCGTCGAGTACCGCCCCCTCATTTTTACTCATCACTTCGTTAATGAGAATCCCGTTGAGGGGTAAAAATGTGTCGCTGTCCACCACAGATGCGGAATCGCTGACCGTCTCAGACGGCGATTCGGTTTCGGTGTCCCCCTCGGTATTTGTATCATGACCGGTGCCGGTGTCGGTGTATGTAGTGTCGGTGTATGTATCTTCGGTGTCGGTGGCATCATGGTGGGATCTGCTGCACCCGGCGAAAAGGCCCGCCAACAGAAGCGCAAAAAAAATGAACGTTGCCGGGTTAAGCCTCATACTTCAATTCCTTAAGTTGCATGGATGACGGTTTTCCCGCATCCTCCCAAAAGATTACACCAGCCTATTATCCATGTCGTGAAATATTTTTTCATCCCATTTTTCAGACGCCAGTGATAGTACTGCACAGATGACATCGCAAAAAAAGATGACCCAACGGATTCGCAAACTGTTACACATCCCGTCACCTGTTCAGGCGATGGGCGCCATTGACAGAATAGACGGCGCCACTCTGCTGGGATGGGCAACCACCAACCGGTATCAGTCTGTCAGCGTCGATATTGCCATCGACGGCACTGCACTTTCCAGTACGCCCTGCAATCTGTTTCGAGAAGATTTGAAAAACGCCGGGGTGGGCGATGGCTGCCACGGATTCGCACTCGTTGTTCCCGCCGATTTTATGGACGGTGGCATGCACGTTGTGACAGCCCACGTCACAGTCGACAGGCAACGACATTTGCTCGATAAAATCAAGCTCAGCTTCGCCGTTTCAGGTTCGCTGGAGCGGGAATTGCTGCCGCATTTTCTGGCAAAACTGAAGCGGATTAAATCGCTGTCACAGCAAAATGACGCAGTGGCGATTATCGGGTCCGACAATTTGACGGACAGTCAACAGACCCTGATGACACCCGAGCGGCCGATTGTCCTCTTTGCATTCGCATCAGATGACATGCAGATACAGCAGACAGACGACTCGTCCGGAACCAGTGGCTGCCAGCTCACCATCCCCGCTCACCGGCGGGAACGCTACTATCAATGTCTTCGGGATTCCGACATCCGCTTTGATGAGGTAAGGCTTGCGCAAATGGATTTTGCCGGGGTTCAGCTGGCATGGGCCATCAGTCATTCAGACACGCGGCTGTTCGTTCAGTCCGCTGCCACCATCGAATCCACCGATGGCAGCGATGCCGGATCCCCAGGCGCGTCCCTCTCAGAGATAATGGCCGCTCAACAGCTTGCGCAGCTGCCTGACAACAAGACGTCAACTCCCGATGCATACCGGTGGGCGCATCCAGTGCCGCACACGGAAAATGCCCCTCTCAAAAATGTTCTGCTCATCTGGAAGCAGCACGATGCCGGATTGTACGGCAGGCGCGTGGATCAGGTTGCCAGAGCCATGCATGCCAATGGATTTCGGGTGACCTGCCTTGAAATCATGGTGCCCACGCAACTTAGGCAATACATGGTGGGCGCCGCCAATACGGCATCGGATCACGGCTACGTACTGCACGATTTTTATCGAAAGCAATATGGGTTTACAGAAAACGGGATTCATTACAGAACGCTGTATCTGGATGCCATGACACAGCCGACCTGTGTCATTCAGACCTTTTTGATGGAAAACGGCATTTTGCCCACTAACAGTGTGGCGATTGTGTTTCCGGCGGTGCCCCACTGGGTGTCGGTGCTCAAGGCCCTTGAGCCCTACACCAAAATCTGTGACATTGTGGACAATCAGCTTTCGTGGACCCCTGAGCAGCCGTCCGAATTGCTCACTCAGTACCAGACCAGCATAGCGGCATCGGATGCCGTTGTGTTCAATTCGGCCAAAAACGCACAGTATTTTACGGATTTGAACTACCTTGCCAATAAACTGACCGTTGAAATTCCCAACTGGTACATGGTGCCCGACAATTTTGAGCCAGTGACAACCGCCCAGGCCCATAGCAGTGATAGCGTATCGCTTATTTATTCCGGCAACATGAACGACCGCATGGATTTTGCGCTCCTCAAAAAAGTGATAACCACTCTGCCGTTTTCGGTTCGGGTCCATCTGGTGGGCAGCGGACAGCACGCCAAAGACGAGTTGATGGACTGTCTTGCCAATCCCGGCATCATCTATCATGGTCCCTTGCGCGAATCAGCGCTGCTTGGGCTGCTGGCGCAGTGTGACATAGCCATCATGCCCCACCTGAACGACAACTGTTCCAGTTACATGAACCCGTTAAAAGTACATATGTATGCGGCCATGGGCATCCCATGTGTGTCCACCACAGTCGCCGGCGTGGACTTTACATCATCGGGGATATACGAAGGCACCACCCACGACGCATTTTTGCAGCACATCACCCACATCGGCAAAAATGTCGGGCAGTTCAGATTATCCAGGTCTCTATCGCGCCAGGTGGGCGCGTGCGATTCGTACATTCAACTGGTGGGGCAGCTGCTTCACAGGCGGTGACTCATATTCCAATCGTTGCCAGTATAAATATTTTTTTCCATCATGTAATATTACAGTATACTGTTACTGATGTACCGGCCTGCCCCCATAAACACTTTCTGTTGTATCATTCTCATATTTATATCCATTGGCTGCGGTCGAATCGGATTTGAAAAAGTCGATTATGATTCCGAATCAGGCAGCGTCACGGATATTGACAGCGTCACTGACCCGTCAGACACATCAATGCCAGATACATCGTCACAGACGTCTCTGCCAGACAGTACTGCTGAAACAGCCCCTCTGGACACCGCCCCTTTCGACACACAAACGATTGATACAAATACCGTCGATACAGACACCGGCACAGATACTAACACCGTCGATACGAACACCGTCGACACTAACACCACGGACACTAACACCGTTGACACTAACACCACGGACACAAACACCGTCGACACTAACACCACGGACACAAACACCGTTGACACTAACACCACGGACACAAACACCGTCGACACTAACACCGCAGACACAAACACCGTCGACACTAACACCGCAGACACAAACACCGTCGACACTAACACC
>JAFGWT010000065.1 GCA_016937015.1 Deltaproteobacteria bacterium
GTTGTTGAAGCTTTTATACCCGTAAGCCCTCTTTTTTACTAGCTTTGCTTTGCTGTTGTATCCCTCTGTTCTCCCATTTGTGACTCTCATTTTGAAATACGCCAATATCTCACCTGTCCACTTTTTCAGGGTGTTTTATTTCAGAATCGCTGGAATGGTTAATTTTAACTATTTTACGGAAACACCTTAAAACAAAGGATGTTTCGCTGTTCGTCAACAATTGTCTAATTTCGTATTTTACTATCTGGACTGCTTCAAATCGGCTCATTTTGATTTGGGCAACAGCCCCTAAACACCTGACCCCTTTATTGACGCCCCCTCTATTCTTGCAGGGATCTTAGGGATATAAGTTTCAGTTTGTGATGTATTTTTCCGCCAAATAATGATATTTTGAATTTACGAATTCAATCGCGACCCAAAGCCGAACTCAGGACTGCCAGATGGCAGAGGCCACAATTTTTTAATTTGTCCTGTATTTCAGGAAATGACAATTATCCGCAAGCCCAGGAGAAATATTCAAATGAACAATTCACTTCGCAGTCCTCGAACTGCCTGCAACGTTGCAGCCATGTGCATGCTTCTGTACGCGCTCATTCTGACAAATGTGATCGGGTGTGGAGATGCCAACAAAGATAAAAGGGAGAACCCGGAAACAGATGATTCCAACGCAGCATCATCCTCAGAAACTGCCACCGATACGTTCCCTGGTTCAGATACCACATCCGGAACGGTGAACGAAGACACGACGAGTGAACAGACGGTGTACCAGGAACCGTATGCGGCGTCACCGGAGGGCGAATGTGAAGCGCCGCATCATTTGTTCTGCCGGGGAATTTGTTTCACAGAAGCGGGACAAAAGGAGAATGGATGCGAAGTCCTGCACATTCAAAATAATACGCAGCAATTTATTCATAAAGCGTATATGGATGAAACCATAATTGCCATTGCGGTGGATGAAGACATGTACTCAGAATATGGAAAGGATCTCATCTGGCTGGATCCCATTACCAAAACAAAGGTCTCCACCGATCGCAGCGCCGCCCCGGTTGTGGATGCCATGGTGGTTGATGGCGTTCTCTATGACTATGGTCCCTTGCGGGACTGGATTGATCAGGGTCTTCATGGAGAAGTCGTCAGGGCCCTTCAACCAGACGGGAGTTTCGAACCAACATCGCGTCTGATGGGATCTGCGACCGAAGGTTTTTGCGTATTCGATGGTTACGTATATGTTTCCGGACATACAACCACCGATGAAGAAGATTATTTCGCTGTTTATCGATATCCCCTCACCGTTGGTGCTGACTACTCTTCACCGGTATGGTTTGGGGATAACGAGGAAGCCGAACTGATTGTCAGGGATGTCATCGCGTACACCTTTGCGTTCGATGGTGAATATATGTATTTTGGCTCCAGCCATATTGACCAGGGAATTGACCGGGTTCGAATTGGCGAACCGGACAGTCATGAAACTCTGAATGCGGAGTTCCGCGGCAGATGGCTCGAGGGAATCGCATTGCCGGAAGGAGACCCCGAATATGTATATTTTGCCCCGGATTTCCTCCCCGATTACCTTTACCGCGTCCCCCGTGCCGGAGGCCCCGCAGAGCGGGTACTGGCGTTTCCTGAACATTCCGAATTAATTTGGACGGGTCAAAATGAGATGATGATTTGGACGCCTGACACCGGTCTTTACGTTGTGAATTATGCGACGAAGGAGTTATCCCTGTTGCTCGAAGACATTGAGAAGCCTGTGACGGCAGTATCTATGTCGCTGGGCGATGTTGTGGTTCTGGAATGGGGCGTACTCCTGATTGATCGGGCAACTGACAGCAGATAAACCACTTTAAGCGTCGCAGCAATATATCCCCGAATTGCTGTACATAGGAAATTCAAAAGACCTTTTTGCTGATTGCAGCATGCATGAACTCTCCTCCCAATATCCATCAGATTGTTATTCATGAAGCCGATTCGATCGAAATCCTCTGAAAATCGCCACAAAAATCCATGCCCCATTCAACATCCACTGAAAAATTGAACCAGCCAAAATGGCCTTAAACGCACGAGCACCTTTTCGTTGCCGTTCAGGCTTCAAAAAAATACCTGTAGCCACAGGCGCCATCAATAGTAGTCGAACTCCTCCTGAGGCGGCGGCCTCGCCGGGGCGATTTCCGGAGCAGACGAAGGCAGCCCCACTCCGTCGAGATATTTCTTTATCGAAACCGGATCCGTAAGGACCGCCACCATACGCATCCTGCCACCGCAGTACGCACAGACCTCCATCTCCAGTCTAAAGGTTCGGGCGAGAAGCGCGGCCCAGAATAGTCGATTTCTAGATTTACCCCGCGTTTTTTCTATTTCATTGGCGTCCGGTTTCCTGGGTACCACCTGGGAGCGCAGCTTTGCGTTCGGCGCCAATACCCCGTGATATCGCACCAGGTTCTGTCTGGGAGGGGGTACCAGGACCGCCAATTTTTCGATGATTTCCAGCGGTGACAGAATCAGATGAGTCGTGCCGTCCGACCAAGGAGTTTTCAGTTTGAAAGAATATTCATCATCCGAAATCCGTTGCAGACTTCCGGTTGCCAACGGCGGACGCGCCACATAGTTGCATAAGTTCTCTAACCCTTGTTTATTCCCAGGCGAGAATGCATTGTTCCACTGGTTGGTTTTATTGTGCATGGCAGCGGCAGTGGGATAGCAAAACGCAATTCAATCAAACGTTGTTTCGTTCAATTCCTAATCAGCAAAAAAAACACTGCCTGCACAGAATACCCACTCCCGCCATGATTCGTAAATCATCACCATGGAAAGGGTACCGAGTTCGCAGTGTATGAGCAGTGCTGATTGAATTTTATGCCATTCACTGTTGGTCATTTTTTCTAACTGCGTGCGGGCTTTGGCGTTCATGGTGCACAGGAATAGACGAGGCGATCACCTTCCAGCATCAGGCCTGTCATTTGTTCGAGATGAGACGACAGAGGGCGTGGGCAGAATAATTTAACTCAGCATATTCAGTACAAAAGAA
>JAFGWT010000066.1 GCA_016937015.1 Deltaproteobacteria bacterium
CGTCGGTGTCGCTGTCAGTGTCGCTGTCGGAATCGCTTTCTGCGGTGGAATCGGAGTCGTCTGTAACGCCGGTCTGGGTATCAGCGGAATCATCCTTCCCGGATGTATTTTTACCGGAGGCGCTCTCGCCCTCACATGCGACCATCCACGCACCTGCCAAAATAATAAGAATTAATGGGATAATTTTTCGGGGCATTGTCTCAGGCATTCTGTCCTCTGTAACTTGTGAGCAGTTTGTTCATTCTTTTGTCAATCCATGACGCGGGGCCGTTTTGCACTAATGACTTAATTATATAATATTTGTTGGCGATAGCGCCTTTTCTGACGAAAACCATATTAACAAATTGATGAATTGTGCGCAGGACTATTTTTAATGGGGGCAAACAACGTAAATGCGGCTCATGTGTTGAATATATCTCGCAGTTTGATTTAATTACGACACCGCGGCCGCCCGTCCCAGGCAGAGCACAACCACCGAAGATGCCCGACCCTGGCGAATCAGCTCCCGCGTTGCGGCGCGCGCCGTGGCGGTGGTGGTGACCACATCGTCAACGAGGACTACCCGCTTTCCCGCCAAAAGCCCCCTGGGGTCGACCACCCTAAATGCCCGCTTCATGTTTTTGATCCGCTCTTTTTTAGTTTTGCCCACCTGGGCCCCCTGATGGCCAGTGCGCCGCAGCAAATGGGTTGCCAACTGGCCACCGGTTTGCCTGCACACCTCTTTGGCCATCAGTGTTGCCTGATTAAATCCACGCTCTGCAAGTCGTTTGCGGTGCAGGGGCACAGGCAACACCCAGTCGACATTTCCCAGCGTGGAGACGCGCATAAGCCGCCCCAGTTCCGGTGCCATAAACGGCGCCGGTGCGTATTTGTAGCGCAAAATTGCCTGCGCCAGTGGCCCGCCGTATTCAAACGTCGCCACCACCCGCTCAAAGGGCGGTGGATGAGAAAGACATGTGCTGCACAGGTGATCCTGGGCGGCGCTCAGAAACGGTTCTGCGCAGACTGAACATTTTGGGGTATTGAGCGGTATCAGCGCGTCAGCACAGATGGGGCAGAAGCAGCGCGCCGCGCCGCAGGTCGAACTGTTGCGGATGACTATTTCGCCGCAGGCGAAGCAGCGGGGTTCGAAGAAAAAATCCAGACATGCGGAAAGTATGGCTTTTGCATTCATGTCCCCTTGTCGGACGCCGGCGTCGATTGTTGCAAAAAAAATAAAAAAAGTGTGCCCCATGGCGCAGAAAAATGAGGCAGAGATGCTGTCGCGATCTGGACCGAAACAATGTTGATCGAACAGACTGCACTGAAAGCCAGATGTTTCGAAAGGACGATGAGGCGCAACAAGCGCAACTGAAGATAGAATGGGTCGATTACTGAAAAACAGGCCGATTCATTCCACGCTGTGCTGCACTTCATCGATTCGGGTCACCAGTACCGTCGCCCCGTGACGAACCCGCTCATCCAGTCGGGCATCCCTGGAAATCTCAGACATGGATCGCCGGTCCAGGAATGGCAACAGGGTCAACGCAAAATCGGGATGCAGCAGCCGATTATTCACCAGCGCCTTTTGCACCATTTTCTGCCTGCGCCACTTGAAGTGGGATGCAATTTCACACAGCACAGCGGGCGCCATTGTGGATTTGGCGGCAATTCGCACCACATCGGCTTCGG
The DNA here is from genome assembly GCA_016937015.1 of Deltaproteobacteria bacterium. Lineage (GTDB taxonomy): Bacteria > Myxococcota_A > Polyangia > JAAYKL01 > JAAYKL01 > JAFGXQ01. The sequence goes on from JAFGWT010000066.1 coordinate 1,672, forward strand.
TCAGTCTGGGGTTGTCCAGCAGCTTTTTGGCCACGTCGGGATGGGGATCCATCATGGCCTTTTCCAGCGTTTGTCTGGATGGCATTGATGCCAGCGCCTTGCGCTCTCCAAGCGTCAGCACTCTCTCCTGTGTGTATTTGGGGATCTGGTATGTGTCATCCGTATCGTCGTCCCGGCTGGGGCGGACCAGAAGCGCCAGGGTCACCTCGTCATCCACGTAGGCGGCCGCCTCACGGGTGTGCTGGATATGGGAGGCTGGCCACAGATCGGACAGCAGGGCCGAAAAAGCTGCGTCCGCCACCAGCAGGTCCTGGGCGGCGCGGGTCATGCAGGGGCGGATACATATTTCCGCAAACAGACTCGACGCCTCTGTCGACGAACATGCCACAATACATTCCGAAAAACGCGCGGCCCGCTGAAGCGGTGTGTCCAGTCCGGTCAGTCTCTGTTCAATTTCGGTAAACTGAGGGGAGGGGATCATCAATGGCGTCAGCAATGGAGACATCGATGGCGCAAAAGGATAGTCAGGGCGCAGTGGCCGAGACGACCATGATATGCACGTCAAAACCGGCGTCATAATCCGCCGGCAGATTGTCAAAGACGACCTGGAAAATCCGATTGTCGTTTGGACCAATCTGACAGTTGTGCGGCCTGCCGTTTTCCATGAAGTGCTGATTCATGCTGCCAGGTGGTGTTCTGCGAATTACTTTCTCATCCACCGCATGTCCGCAGGGCATGCGCGCTTCGCCTCGTACATCCCCCTTCTGGTCGTGCAGTCTGCCGCGAACAATGACATTGCTGCGCGAACCGGGGTTGTTGTTGATGACCTCACCGGAGACTATCAGATACCCCCCGCGGGGAGATGTGACGACTTTTTTGGATACAACCGTGGCTTCAATGTTTTTGGCTTCGTCAGGTATGTCCTCCAGCGCTTCTGACGAGAATGCAAACGCAATCTGTTCCGGCAAACCGGACAGAGACAGCGACCACCCATTGCGAAATGCCACAAACAGCAGGAACACAATCAGAAGTACAATGACGCCGAAAATGATTTTGCCGGCCACCTGATGTCCGTGAGGGGGCGGGGCGTGAGAGGTCACTGCGTAACTGCCGAGTTCCATGGGGGCTTCGATTTCCCAGGCCGATGCGGCGCCACCAAACATGTCTTCGGCTGGCATACTGTTGCGAATGGGCGTCGCGCCGCCCCTGCGCAATTCCTCCACTGCCGCTTTGGCCGCCGGACTCTGGGCCTGTTGAAGTGCCTGCTCTGGAATGCCCTGGGTAAACGGATCCTGCTGGACGGCCGCACCAGTGGCAGCGGGCGGTGGGGGGGATGCGGGTGGCTCGGCTGTCTCGGTACGTTTCGACGGCGGCTCGGGCATTACCGGTGCCGGACGACCAATCACCGTCCTGGTGTTATCCTGCACCGGGACGGGTGTGGGCGGTCCGGTGGGCGCCCCCGAAGGTGGACGTCCCACAAAAGTGCCACCGTCCGTCAGCGAGGGGATGCCAGGTGCGGACGGTGATTTAGGCGGCACAGACGCTTTTAAAAATGCAAATTCCGGTGGCAACCCACCACCGCCGGCAAATTCCTCATAGCCTTCCGGTGGATGGTCGGTTCGCCTTGCCAGGGTGAAGACGTGCTTGCATTTGGCGCACTTCATCTTTTTGGGCTTGCCGCCAAGGGTCGCGTCGGGAATATTGTAAGCGGTTGAACACTCAGGACACTTTATTTTCATTTATGTTACTCGCTTTACTGCCTTTGGAAATTCCTAAAGCGCTGTTCATTTTCTAAACCTGATTCCTGAAATTTATAGTACGAGTCGTTACGAATGCAAAGGGAACATTTTAAGAGTTTTCGCAAAGGAACCAACTGTAAACAAAGAAAAAGCCCCCCTTAAAACGTGCACATGAGCAAACTATGGCGCAGCTCAATTGCTGTGAGTGCAGGGAAGCGCGCCTTTAATAGTTTCATCGCTTTACGCAAATGGTCGTTTCGTCGATTAAGGCGACTAAACATCGCGATAATTGGTCCTGTGGTTGATATCGGTGCTCCGGACGGTTAAAAATGGAAAACAGGGAGGACATATGCTGAGGGAACTGCAAATTATTCACTTCAAAATCAAAGTCGGGGGCAAATATCTATGGATTTTGCTGATGCTGGTCAGCATAACCACCATGGTCGCCTGCGACAGCGTTAAGACAGCATGGGATTCGGATACCGCCACCTCGGACAGCGATACCGGGACCGGTGAAGACAGCAACAGCGTCGACACGGAAGATTCGTCGCATGATGCAAACACTGATACAAACACTGACAATGATACCGATTCCCAAAGTGGCGCTGGGTCAGATACGGAATCCGGTACAGGCGCCGGTGAGGACTCTGAAACTGTTTTGCCCACTGATTCAAATGCGCCCCAGGACACTGATACATGGGCGGATACAGGTACCGGTCCGGATAGTGGGAGCGACATAGACAGCGATACGGGACCAGCTGAGGCGTTTAAGGATCCCCTCGACTGCGACACGGACAGTGTTGTGTACGACAGCTTTCATCGAATGATTGGCGCACCGATGCTGTTTGCGCCCACCGCGACCGGATTTGGCGTCACGGTGGCGCTGGAAACGGGGGATCCGCGGACCCTGTCGTTGCAGATTCGTCGGGAAGGTGCCGTGCAATGGGGGACAAAGCGAGCGCCAGTGGTCCCGGCCGAGTGTCCGGATAGAAAGAGTGCCCGCTGGGTGCTGACCGGTCTGTCGCCGGCCACCGTCTATGAGTATCGGGTTTTTGGCAACCCGGCGAACGAGCTGGATACCGATACGGCGGTCGCA
>JAFGWT010000067.1 GCA_016937015.1 Deltaproteobacteria bacterium
AGGACGCGCATCCACTGGGGATGCCGATGCCGACTCGGATGGCGACACGGATTCGGATTCTGACAGTGATGCGGATTCGGATTCTGACAGTGATACGGACACAGATACCGACACGGATACCGACTCAGATACGGACGCCGATACGGACGCGGATACGGATACGGACACCGATTCCGATACGGACGCGGATACGGATTCTGACACGGATACCGACACCGATTCCGACGCGGACACCGACATCGATAGTGACAGTGACACGGATTCTGACACTGACACTGACAGTGACACTGACAGTGATACTGACACTGACAGCGATACTGACACTGACGCAGATTCGGACACAGATTCGGACACAGACACTGACACGGATACGGATACAGATGCGGACGGAACCCTGGTTGTCGAGACATATCCTACACCGCCGGATGCGGTACCCAGCACCCTGTATAAAGTGAGCGTAAACGAGGCGGATCTACATGTGGAGCACATGACAAAGTTCGGTGCAGAAATGAATATTCACTATGCGCACTGTTCTTTAAACCGTGCAGCAGCCATTGAAGTAACGGTGAATGAGAATTTTGATTCGTATATCCTTAGCCCCAGAAGTCGAAGCATTGAGAGTACGAGAAACGGCAATACCATTTCTTTTGAGAGTGGACCCAATTATTTGATTCTGCAGATAGATAAGAAGGAATTGCTGTTTATTTTGTTGGATGAATTGGAAAAGGACGCGCCTTCTCTGGATGATACAAATGTGAAAAACATCGCCGACTACGGTGTGGACAACACCGGGCAAACAAAGGAAACTGCCAAAATTCAGGCAGCAATCGATGCCGCGTCCGGGTCCGCTCAGGACGTCCTGTACTTTCCACCGGGCAAGTACCTTGTTGGCGAGCTGTGGCTAAAAAGCGATATGACCCTGTACCTGGCAGGTGGTGCCCTGCTCTACGGAACCAACTCAACCGATGACTTCAACACGGGTAGCGGGGGAGTGAATATCGAAGGCTGTCAACATGCCATGATTCGGTTCTACCAGGTCAGCAATTCGAAGATTCGCGGACGAGGCGTGATCGACGCCAATGGAAAGAGTATCCGCGCCAAGGGCATGAAGACGAATCTGATGAAAATAGAGGAAAGCTCGGACATACTGGTGGACGGTGTCCTTGTTCGAGATCCCAGTTTTTGGAATACCCTCATCTATCGAAGCGATAAAGTCACGCTCCAGAACTACAAAATGATTAACTGCCGCCCAACCACGACCACATGGAACAACACCGACGGTGTAAACTTCGATGAGTCAACAAACGGAAACCTGTTTAATGCGTTTCTTTATACGGGCGACGACAGCATGGCGACGAAGCTCGAATATACCAACGGTGGGACGGTGAATACGAAAAATATCGTCCATGAGAAGGTGGTTACTTACAGCAATTCCGTCAGTTGCAAAATTGGTACGAAGACGGCGGGAGATAGTATTGACGGAGTGATCTTCCGAGACATCGATGTGGTCAGTGCGGCACGCGCATTAATGATTGAAGCCTACGATACGGCGCACGTTACGAACACCGTATTCGAAAACATTCGAATCGAAAATACAACGGCTGTCTTGATTGGGATAAAAAACAACGAAGTGCCATCGTGGCGCGAGGCACCGAATCAATGCAAAGTCGAGGATACGCAATTTATCAACATATCGTCGGACGTCAGCAAGACAATTGAGCTTCTGGGAAAGTCATCGACATACAATATTGACGGGGTGCTTTTCAAAAACCTGACTATCCAGGGCAAACACATCACCGGCACCAACGACGCCAACTTCAACATAAACGGAAATACTGCCGCGATTACCTTCGAGTAGGGCACGCTACCAACCGCGGGCGTTGGAGAAACGACAGGTGAAGGCCGTCACTCGGTGCCGGTTGCGTTGACAAACGGTCAGTGCTGTTGATTGCAGATTTCACACAAAATGACCGCACCGATACGTTGTCCAGTTGTGTGCGAGAAGCGCTCATCGTCTATTGAAAAGGTATATTATCCATGCTGAAATCCATTCTATTTATCATTGTCGCCTTGATCACGGCTGGCTGCGGTTCATACAGGGAAAATGATGGGCGTCGCGAGGATTCAAACGGCGCCAATGCGGACGAAGACACGAATGCGAATGCAGATTCTGACGTTTTAACAGATGACGATGCCTCGCCCGAATATCGAGGCTTTTACATGTCGGCTGCGCCCATGCAATATGAGGTGCGCCCGGGGGATATCAAAACGGTTTTTGATTTTTCCGGGTTTGAAAGACAGGTCGATTTGGTTTCTCTACACATGGATTTCTTTGGCATTCCCTGGCAGGCGTTTGCCGATGGCAGCTCATTGCCGACGGCGTGGGTTTCAACCATGGAACAGATTAGAAACGATGTCGACAAGCTAAACGTGGGTGTATTTCTTAGTCTCACCCCTCTATCGGGCAGTCGAAATACCCCGAGTGACAACGCCATCGTTGTCGACGGAGAGCTGGTCATCGACTCTGAATGGCAGACCGGCTGCGCTGACTTTTCTTCGTCATACCAGGGTATTGACCTTAAAGCTGCGTATCTCAACTATGTTCGATGGATGGTCGATTTGTTCAGTCCCATATTCCTTAACCTCAATATCGAAATGAACAAATATCAGTTTCATTGTCCCAAGGAATGGCCCTCCATGATTGAATTGTCAAACGCGGCGTACGATCAGGAAAAACAACACAACGCTGTTATGCCAGTTTTCGTCAGTTTTGAATTGGAACAGATGTGGGGATTTACTGACGAAGGCGCCTGTGAGGTAGGCGACAAAAGTTGTCTAATCTCGGCTATAGAGGACGTCCGCGATATTTCGCGGGATCGCTTCGGCATCAGCACCTATCCCCTGTTTTTACAATGGGAATGGGAGCGCATGGCGCTGGACTATTTTTCAGCGCCAGCCGAACTGACCGGTGAGCAAGTGGTTTTTGCGGAGACCGGCTGGTCCAACCGAAGTGTTACAGTTCCGTTTCCCACCATTGCTGATGACTGTTTCGATCTGCTTCGCTCAACTGACGAAGAACAACGATGGTACATGGAATTTCTCTTGTCGTCTGCAAATGAGCTCGGTGCGGACCTGGTCGTCTGGTGGACCCTTCGCGATTTTCTTCCCGCTCCCGTACTTGAGAGCTGCCCTTGTTCCTATGATGCGACGTGGTGTTTTCTTTACGAACAACTGGGGCAAATCGGCCTGGTGGGCGCGTGGAGCATGTGGGGCGGCATGGGCATTTTGAACAACGATTTATCGCCGAAACCATCTGCCTCGTTGTGGGCTGATTGGAAGGATGCCCGGTTCCGCGAAGTTGCGAAAGCGTCTGAAGGAAATAGCGCGGCGTTTATTCAACACACTGCGGACAACAAAGAACATGAGATATTGAACCGCGCCAACGTGCGCCGCTATTTCCATCAACAGAAACATTTGTCTGCCAGCATTCAGCGCATCCCGAACCGTGACTGCTTTTTCATGAATCGCATCAAGGGGGAGCCGAAGACAGGAGGTTATAATGATTGATTGCCAGGGCGAAAATTTTTTTTGTGATTCCTTTGATTTAAAAGGGGAATGTTGATTGTCAAGTGCGCCAAACAGCCGAAAATCGTCTTTCAATTCCGGACGCCAGGCAAGGTGCTGCGTTCAAATGGATAAACGGACGCGCCAGCTTCTGTACATTCCAGTCGCTCTTTCAGCCTGGCTATTTATCTGGGCAATTATGGATTTTCAGATACGCCATCACAGCAGGCGACGCCCATTTCTTTTTGATGGCGATTTCATTGCGCCGTTTCTTCGGTATGTGGCGGGTCCCATTGATTGCCTGGCGTCCCTGGTCACCCAGTTGTACTTCTATCCATGGCTGGGTGCCCTGATCATCTTTGCTGTCCTGGTCACAATTTTCATCTCCACAACGGTTGTCCTTCTGTCTTTTCGGCAGATGTCTGAAAAATCGGTGGAACGGCCATTTTTTCAGGTCGCCGTGCTCCCAGCTGCAATGGGATTGTTTCTGCTTGCGCAGCACATTTCTGTTTTTCCTTTGTTGTCCTTTGCTTTCAGCCTGGGGATGGCGGCGGTGTACGTTGGCTGCAGCTTTCTGTCCGTGAAGATGCGTCCCGCGCTGTTCGCTGGCATGGCGATAATTGTCAGCTACGTCTCTGGAGGTACCGTGCTGCTGCTGACGCTCATCTGTGCCTTGTATGAATTTTTCAGGCAACGGCAGCGACTGCCGGCACTGGGGTATCTTGTTTTCGGTGCTTCAATTCATTTTGTCATCTGTACCGTTTTGTTCGAGCCCAATAGAATGCTTCAGTTTTTCATCGGCGCACCGCTGGAGGCGTCCAGCCCTGATTTTCATCCATTGGAGACCATTTGGTATGCCATTGTCCCTGTTGTGATTGTCGGTACCGTTTATGCGAAGCATCTGCAACGGGTTATTCGAGTGCTCCGGGTGTCAGGCATTGTTGCGGTCTGTCTCATGGGGGCTGTCATGGCTGATTATCGGTTCAACCGCTACGATCCAATGGTGCTGGATTACTACGCAGAGAAGGGAGACTGGGATAACGCGCTGGATTATGCCCAACGGTATTCGTCCAAGGCCTCCATCATGACGGCCCATATCGTCAATCATGCTCTGTATCATACGGGTAGACTGCCTGATGATATGTTTGATTTTCCCCAGTTTCGCGATGGTCGCGTGTTGTTTCTGGGGGTGGGAGACAAGGAACAGGATATATCCTCCAGAGCCGCAAACCGCCGTAGCGATGTGTATTATCATCTGGGACGAATTGACCAGGCGGAACGTTGGGCCAACGAGGTTCTGTCGAGTCAGGGGTTTCACGGATTCGTTTTGCGCAGGCTGGTGTCCATAAATGTACTGAAAAACCGGCCCAGGGCCGCACGGGTGTATGCGGGCGTGATGCAGAAAACAATCACTCATCGAAGTCAGGCAAACGAACTCATTGCGCAGTTCAATAACGGTGAGTTACTGAAGACCGATGATGAAATCTCTGACATTCGTCGGCTGCTGCCCAAAGTCGATTACGTTGGAGAATGGACCGCAAGAGACCTGCTGACCCAACAGCTTCGCGAAGCTCCCGATAATCAGATGGCGTTTGAGTATCTGATGGCCCACTTTCTGATTACGGGCAACATCAATGAATTTGGCAGAAATGTTCATCGTGTCGAATCGTTTGGGTATCAGGCGCTTCCTCGGGCATATGAAGAAGCCTGCGTGGTCTATATGCTGGCTACAGGGAAGCGTCCGCCCGACCTGGGGTTGAATGTGCAGGAAGACACACTCGAGAGGTTCAGGCGTTTCATGGCGGTGATTGAGAAATACGACAGAGATCAGCGGCAGGCGTGGGATATCCTGCAGCCTGATTTCGGTAATACGTATTGGTTCTTCAAGGTGTTCGGAAGATCCGGTTCTGTGCCACCCCCCAGCTTCGACAGGAAAAAGACGAAATTATGATGCGACTCATTTCAACCTGCTGCGTTATTGCAATGGCCGTAAGCCTCGGTAGCGGCTGCGGATCCAGTATACCTGACGATGCACCATTGATCGCCAGACAGCCCCGGATTTCCCCCGACTATTCAGATGTTGTCATTCCCCCCAACATCGCACCGCTGAATTTTGTCATCGAAGAAGAAGGGGACGATTTCGCCGTTCGCATTTCCGGAGAATCCGGTTCCTCGGTGATGGTCGCCTCCATGGATGGCGACATTCGAATTCCTGAAAGAGCCTGGAAAACCCTGCTGGCACAAAACAAAGGAAAGAAATTGTCAATTGTTGTGTATGTCCACAGGCAGGGGGGGTGGTTGCGATTGAGTGCAATTGAAAACACTGTCGCTCATGACAGAATTGATCCTTACGTGGTGTATCGCTGGATGCGCAACCTTCATCATTTTCACGAACGGCTCTACCTGATGCAGCGGTCCCTCGAATCATTCGAGGAGAGTGTTGTTCTCGACAACAAGTCCATCGGCGGCGAGTGCATCAATTGCCATACGTTTTTCAACGGGCGCACCGACATGATGACATATCAGGTTCGAAGCGGAGATTTCGGCCTGCCCATGATGCTTGTGAAGGACGATGAAGTGACGCCGATAGACACGCGAACTTCCGGTTTCAGTAAATCACCTGCGGCATTTACGTCCTGGCACCCCAGCGGCAAGCTGATGGCCTTTTCGGTGAACAGGGTATCGCCGTTCGAGCATACGGTGGGGCAGACTCGCGGCGAGTGGGATAACGATTCGGATCTGGCGCTCTATCTGGTTGCCTCGAACAGGGTCACCTCGACGTCCGGTATATCAGACCCGATGCGCAGAGAAACATGGCCGGCGTGGTCGGCCGATGGCAAAAAATTGTATTTCAGCAGCGCCCCCCAACTGCCGTTCAACGAATTTCGGAACGTACGATATGATCTGATGCAGATACCGTTCGATGCTTCCACCATGGAATGGGGCGTTCCCGAGGTGCTCGTATCATCGGATAAAGTCAAAATGAGCTGTGTCGAGCCCCGTGTATCTCCCGACGACAAATGGGTTGTCTTCTGTGGGTGCGAGTATGGCAATATGGCGTGTTTCCTTAAAAGCAGCGACCTGCACATTCTGAATACACAAACAGGTGCGCATCACAAACTCGATGTCAACAGCGAGCTGAGTGAGTCCTATCCCACATGGTCCAGGAACGGTCGGTGGATCAGTTTTGTCAGCAAACGCCGGGATGGATTGCTGAGCCACATCTATTTCAGCCACTTCGATAAAAGTGGCAAAGCGCACAAGCCGTTTATCCTTCCTCAGAGAGATCCCCGATACTACGATTCATGCGCCAGAACCTATAACAGACCCGAGCTTGCAGTCGCGCCTGTTCGCATCACCGGTTCGGCCCTGGCCAAAGACATCTGTGAACCCGACGAAACCATCGAACCCCCCAAATCGTTCAATCGTGCCAATCGCAAGGACGTATCCCAGCCGCTGCCTTCCATGGAATGGGGACGCCAGTAGGGTGGTCCGTTATACGTGTTACAGAATGGGTGTCTCTACTCTGCGCAGGCGCCGCGGTCGGGGTTTATCCCAGTCCGAAATTGTTGTACAACCAGTCAATGCCAGGAAACAACAGAACAGGGACCAACAGGTGAGAGGGGACAACAGCTACGAGACAAACAGTTGAGGGACAAACAGGAGAGGAAAAACAGGGGAGGAAGAACAGGAGGGGAAACAGGGGAGGAAAAGCAGGAGAGGAAAAACAGGAGAACAGGTGAGGGTAAGTCCCCGAAAGGTAAAAGGTACCTCAAAGGTATCCGGAAAGGAGTGGGTGGGCTGAACCAGGCGCTGATGGAAAAGGGGAATGCGAAATTTCTGGACATGAAGGTGTGAGCGCGGTAACTTTGGGCATCTTTGGCGGCAATTTTCTGCTGCGGCATTCACAACACTTGAGGTTGATTTTGGGGGAATTTGAAAAGTCCACCCGGGTGGACTTTTGGAATGTGTAGATAAATGTATTCAAAGGTGCTACCCAAAAGAACCAAAGTTGACCTTGGATTGATGGGGTCCGCCTTCGCTAATTTTTGGCGCTGGCGATCTGCAAATTTCGTTCTCAAAACACCCGGAAACAACGAGATTTTGAAAGGTAAACAGGGTCGGACAAAAACAGCCAAAGATCGCCTCGCGTGGTCTCTCAGGACTATTAAATCGACCTGCAAGGATATGCGCCATGAAAAGATAGCGGTGCAACACGAAGTGTTGTCACGTAAATTGCGCGGTCATTACTCGTATTTCGGCATTACGGGAAACTCGGAAGCACTGGGACTGCTTTTCGAAATGGTGAAGCGAATCTGGAGAGTGGCTGAATCGTTGCGCCTCTGGAAAGCCCATGGAGTGGGAACGTTTCAATCGGATTTTGAAAGCGCGTCCGCTTCCGGGACCTATTGCCGTGCACTCAGTGCTGTCGACATCGCAGCGAACCCATAATTCGAGGAACCGGATGCGGTAGTCCCGCACGCCCGGGTCTGTGGGAAGGGGGTGGGCAACTTCCCTCGGCCACCTGATTGGGGGGGACCATTGGTCAGTGGGGTTTTGTCATTTCGTGCGCTTTTTTAAGGCGGGTGTGTCACGCAACGCCTATTGGGTGGGACGCCACGCCCTTTTTGGGAACCTGCCTGATTATTTCCTGAACCAGGCAACAAATCCGCCTCGGGCCGAGAGTCTTAAGTTGAGCGAATCCGAGGATGAGACATCTCCTTCCTGGCGATCCCATGCATCCCCTCGGCCTGAAACGTCACCGAGCCGGATGGATTGCCAGGTGCCGCTTTCGAGGAAATCGAGGGATAAGTCGAAATTCATTTGGTCGGCGCCATTGAGGATTCCAACGAACCAGTTTGTTCCCGACCTTCTGGCAATCGCCGCCACCCGTCCCGGTTCGCTGCCGGGCAGTGCGATGCTTTCATCCCAGACCGCCGGAATCGCTTTCATCACATCGACCGCCGTATTGGAAACGTAGTCCCGGGGATGCCCGCCATAGCAGAGGAACGGCGACACAAACACAATGGCCTGCGCCAGCTCGTGTGCCCAGGTGTTGCCCTGCAACTCCGTGGGCAAAAAGACGGTGGGGGTGTAGTCTCCGACGCCCGCCATCAGACGGGTAAACGGCAGGATGGTATCGTGGGGAGATTCCAGCACTCGGCCAAACCGCGTCATCTGGTATTCGTGACCGCGAATGGCCTCCCGGGTGAGGACGTTGGGCCATGTGCGTTCCATTCCCGTGGGTTTGGCAGCGCCGTGATAATCCACCAGCAGTTTGAATTCGGCCGCGTCTCTGGCGCTGTCGGTGTACCAGTTGGAAATATCGCGATTGCACGCCGGCACGAAATCAATTTTAATACCCACGATGCCCAGATCCGCTGCCTGTTGGAAGTAGCTCCGGCGCGAGTTGCCATTCATGATTTCGTTGCTGTTGACCCACATCCAAACTTTAACCCCTTTTTGCGCCGCGTAATTTACTACGGTTCTCAGTGACTCCCATGAGTTAGGCCACGCTTTCCAGCCGTCATCCACCAGATAATATTCGAAACCGAGTTCCTGGGTCCAGTCCACCCATTGCTCCTGCTCTGAGAATTTCGGTTCACCTGCAGCCATCCATTGCCAGCTGGACCTTCCCGGTTTGATCCAGTCCGCGCCGTTGAGCGACGCATCCCGTGGCGGCGCCAGGTTGTAAACGAGGGTGGAATTGATGAGTGTGGTCAGGTCGTCTGCAATGATTGTCACGCGCCATGGTTGATTCACCGCCGCGTCGGTGGACCACCCCATGCCATCCGCGTACAGAAAACCTTCAAGCGCTCTGCCGTTACCCACGCGTATTGCCATATCGCCGAAGTCATGAACGGCTGATTCAGTGATACTGACAAATCGTTCCCCCACCTTTGCCGTCATCGGCAGCGCATACTCCGCCCCGCCAAGGGTATTGAGGCTTTTGGTTCGGTAATGCTGCTCGTAGCTCGGGTCCATTTCGCTGACCCACATGGTCGGGTCGCCTTCAAACCGCCACACCGATCGTTCTGCTTCGATTCGCCGACCCGGCTTTGCGTCCAGTCGCAATCGAACCGCCACGCCATCGTCCGCAACGTGCACGTCCAAAGTGTATGATTCGTTGTTGCTGGTGATTGGCACCGATGCCTCGTTGGCCCTGTTCACGGCTACGGCGCGACCGCCGAAGTAGGGAATTTCCTCGTCGACGGACGTGATTTCGAATTCCCCCAGGGTGGCGTTCCGTCCAATATCAACGCCATCGCTGCGAAGGCCGATTTCGGAGGGCGCAAGGATTTGGGTTCCGTCAACCGTGATGCGATAGCGAAGCACCCCATCAGTGGTTGAGAGCTCTGCGAAAATGCGGCCATTGGGGCTGGCCACCGTGTTCGGCGGCAATTCAATCCCGGTGTCTGTATCTGTATCTGTATCACTGTCGCTGTCAGCATCAGTGTCAGTGTCCGAATCGGTATCACTGTCTGAATCGGTGTCCGAATCCGAATCCGAGTCTGTATCCGAATCACTGTCGCTGTCAGTATCAGCATCAGTGTCCGAATCGGAATCGCTGTCTGAATCGGCGTCCGTATCAGAATCAGAGTCGGAGTCGGAATCACTGTCCGAATCAGAATCAGAATCAGAATCAGAGTCGGCATCAGAATCAGAATCAGTGTCTGAATCAGAATCAGAATCGGAATCGGAATCCGAATCAGTGTCCGCATCAGAGTCGGAATCAGTGTCACCGCTGGAATCGGAATCATTGTTTTGGGTATCTGAACCCGAACAGCCAACAGTAAGCAAAATTACCGTGAGGATGATAGATAAGTACACGACTGGATTTTTCATATGTAACCTCCGCATTGTTTACATTGTACTGTGCTCAACGTGACTTAAAAAAGGGTAGTACAGGCTGGATTCTGTTTGGGGGCCCATTCCATTTCCATTGGCGCCAGCGTTGATGGCACAGAATGTGTCGGATGGTTGGTACGGTGGCAGACGGTCTCATGGCCATAAAAGACGTGGCTTTTGTGTGCATGGGATGCGTCTGTTGCTGGTCGGCATGCGATTTGCTTCTTTCCCCGTATGAAAAATTTTGTGGAGGAGGGATTATGCAACCGCATGGTTTATGGCGGCGTCCGGCATTCGTGCATCCTGTCGAATGGGGGCGCATAATCTGGAAATGGCGCGAGACGAATCGTATAGGTCTTTTGGAACTGTCAGCGGTGATTGTGTTCATTATGGGGGTGGTGCTGCGCTTTCGGTATTCAACGTTTTACCACCCCCCCATGCACTATGTTTATACAGATGCCCGTGATTATATGCGACAGGCGCTAAGCTTTCTCAGTGCCGATGCGAGCAATGGCATCTCTGGCATTATCTGGCCCCCCGGTACGGCAGCCGTGATGGCCGGGTTATTCAGTCTGGATGCCAGTCTGCATCTGGCGACGGTTGTGGTGACACTCCTTGGCAGTATGGTTCCGCTGCTTGTCGCCCATGCCGGCGGGCTTCTGACCAATCGCAAAACAGGGATGTGGGCGCTGATGATGGCATCCGCCAGTATGGGATATATCCATTATACAGGCATGTTTATGTCTGAATCGTTTTTCATTTTTACGGTATCGCTGGCCATATGGAGTCTGGCATTGGCGCTGTCGGTCATCGAATCGGCGCCACTGCTTAAAGGCACCGGGCTAAAAGGCTGGCTGGGTGTGATGGCGCCTGGGATACCTGTGGGCAGCGCGTGGGCGCTGTCGATGATGTTTCGTCCAAACGCCGGCCCCGTACTGCTTGGTATCCTGCTGGGGGTGTCGGCTTATTGGATTGCGCTAAGGCAATGGCGAAAAACCGCATTTGTTGTGTCGGTGCTGATGACAGTCGGTGTAACCATTGTGCCACTGGTGCATCGGTGCACGCTTGCGAACAACAATGATATTTGCGTTATTTCGACCAACACCGCGATGAACAGTGTGATGGGGCAGGCGGGGGAATACCGTTCTGTTCGTTTTACGGACCCCCGGACGGGAAAGAAAGCCAAATGGACGCCTCCGTCATTGGGTGTGCTTCGGTACAAAGGTATCAGGGATATTCCGCTGGCACAGAATGATCACATCGGACTGCTGAAATGGATTTTACACCGCTACGTCAACGAACCCCATCTGGCACTTCTTCGGGCAATGGGCAATGGTCTGGATTTGTTTCAACTGGACTACTGGCCACAGCGACAAAAGATTTTGGGCAGTCGCCCGATAATTGTGGCGTCACAACTGTTTATGCTACTGGTGCTGGTTCCCGCTGTGATTGTATTTGTGCGAGGTGTCCCCCGAATATTGAGGCGGGAGGCGGCGCTTCAATTTGTGGTGGTATGGTTCGGTATCGGGTCTGTTGTGGTGCTGGCCGCACTCTCCATGGGGGAGGCGCGGTATCGATTGCCGTTTGACGCATTTTGGATTGTGCTGGCCGCAGGGTTCTGGCAGGGGGGGCGCGGTGAAACACTTTGGCGCAGGTCAAAGGTTGCAGGGGATACACCGAGGCCGATGAATCCCATCGCGGGTAAAGTCGCATTTCTCGCGATTGCAGCCGCAGTGACAATCGGGGCGGCCATATACGTGATTGGCGTGAGTCACCCTGACCTGAATTGGGGCCATCACTTCAATCAGATGCCAGTTGCCAGGGCCATAAAATCACTTCACAGGTCCAGTGAGCGGATGGACCGCATCAAGAAAAATAATCACCCATGGGACGATGATACCATAACAATTGAATGCGGCTATTCCTGCAGCGAATTGCAGGTGCAATGGGAGAAACCGCAGCAGGCGTCAAAACTGGATGTGAGTCTTAGCGGGAGTGATCTCTATCAGATTCGTCTGTATTATCGGGGAAAGCCAGTGCACACCCGGCATATCCGTCCCCTTCATGCAAAGGGATCGCGAAAGGAGAACGGGCTTTGTCGGACCACCGTGCGGCTATCGAATTCGGATTTAAAATTCGATAGGGTGGGTATTTTGCCCTTGTTTGGCGACGGTAGCTACAGCGTGGGGCATGTGGTTCCCATTTAGTGTGTGTCGCTGGGCGACAGTGTTGCAATGGCCGCAATAAGCAGGGGTTTATCGCGGTGTTCATCGCCCTGTCGAAACATCGGGTTTTCCGGGCTGCCCGATACCATCAACTATACATTGTTGCGGTCCATGGGCTTGATTCTGTCTGTTTGGAGTGAATTAGCCCTCTGGTTGTGCTGGGTGAATTGACAAATTGAATATTCAAATCGGTTGCGTCTGATATAGTTACAAATATGCGAACAAACGTTATGGAGGAAACCGTTCATGGCTGACACAGTTGTTTGGGTTGTTGTCACAGCGATTGTTGTGGCCGGCGGTTACGCGTTGGTATTTCGCTTTTGGGGGCAGCGGACCGCCCGTCACAATTTCTTTGTCAACGACATTAACGACGATTTGAAGGAAATGGGGGACAGGTTTAATCTGCGGTTTTGTCCCAGTTCTCCATATGCGCATCCGGTGATTGGCGCCCTGGCGCAGTTTGGCACTCTCGAAGGGGATTTTGGCCCATTCCAAATTAATTTTTCCATCCGCAGTGAGATGACCAACAACGATGAGGAGCTTCCGATACTTTGGTTCCCTGTTATTCACGTGCTTTCGCCGGTGGCCGAGAATTGGTGTGCCGAATCGCTGAACATTGACGACAGCACCATCGATTCCCTTTATACCCCGGACGCGATTCAGCGGGCGGTGGCGCATTTCTCCAACGAACAGCGGCAAAAGCGGGCGTACCATGCCCTGATGGGATTGCTTGCTGAATCCACGCGACTTAGCATCGAAAATATCGTGTTGACTGTCGAGCGCAAAAGTGCGCAGGAATTGCCGGGCAATGGATTTATGTACGAGTCGCGAATTGCCCCGATTGAAGAGCTTCAGGAATGGCTCGCATGCGTCAAAGCGGTGACGGACATCTGGTCGGAACATTTAGCTGAATCAATGTCGGCTGATGGCGTCAGGCAGCCTTAAATCTTCCATGCCTTATCCCGATGCGTCGGTGGGACCTTGCGCACTGATTCGATTATCTGCTGCGTGTTCGGAGCTGGCGCATCTGAATCCAGAACACATTTTCTGAACAGGCACGATACCGCTGGGGGGAGTCTACGCAGTCTTTTATCGGACGATACCGCGGGGGATGACGCCTGTGAGGGTGGGGGTGACCACCTGCATCAGACCGGTTTCCGGATCGAAGGACAGGCGATCGATGGTGGTCTCCCGTTCAGTTCCGCCACCGTCCGGAATGGCAAAGCGGTGATAAACGATATACCATTCGTCAGCCCCCGGCACCTTCAGTATTGAGTTGTGCCCCGTGCCGAGAATGTTCAGGGTGGTTTTTTTCGAGAGGATGACGCCGTGGGAGGTCCATGGTCCGTCAACGCTTTGTGCGGTTGCGTATCCCACCCGATAGTCCGGGCTGCCGGTGTCGTCAATGGAGTAGGTGAGGTGGTACAGCCCTTCCCGGTAGACGACGAATGTCCCTTCACGGAAATCCGGCAATCCGGCAATTGGCCGAATCGTGCCGGGGACCAGAAATGTCATTTCGTCTGCGAGTTCCGCATACAGGGCGCCGCCGTTGCCCCAGAAGAGATAGTATTTACCCGTTTCGGGATCCTGGAACGCGGCCGGGTCTATGGCTTGGCCTGTGGTGACATCTTCGTTGTTGAGAATCATGGCCTCCGGTTCTGCGACAAACGGTCCCAGGGGACTGTCGGCAATGGCAACACCGATGGTTTTGCGGTCGTATGTGGGGTTGTGTCCCGAAAAGTAGAAGAAGTACTTCCCATCGCGCGCGATGATGGTCGGCGCCCATGCGTTGCCGGTTGCCCAGGGCACGTTGCCGTTGGCCCCATCCAGCGTCAGAAATGGTTCTTCCGAGCGGGTCCAGTCCGCAAGGTTGCTGGAGGACCATACGTAAAAATCCTTGCCGCCCCAGCCTGGGTATCCGTCAGTGGTGGTATAAATGTAATATGAGTCCCCAAAAGAGACCGCGTTGGGGTCGGCATACAGTCCGGGGAGCGGCGGGGCCCATTTGTTGATTTGAGCCCTGAGCCGGTCAAGTTCGTCTGCGGTTACGGGCAATACCGTCCCGTGGCGAGGGGCTGCGGGAAGCGCGTAGGATGGCGCGACGGTCCAGGCGGGATTGCCAATATCGGCGGTGCGCAGCGGGATATACCCACGGCCGCCGTATTCGTCCACAAACAGATAGTGGTAGTCGCCATTGACATCGCCCGGATTCGACTTGAAGATGGACGGCCCTTCAACCGCGCTGGTACCGGCGTTGTTGCCGATACAGCTGTCTATCATGGTCCACTCGGACAGGGGCGCCGTCAGTTCAGTGGCGGTCTCCTGGATAATATCGGAACAACCCGTGGTGCCGGCCCCTTCATCCTTTGTAAACCGGTGGTACACATCGCCGCTTTTAATCACCGTCGAATCGATGCGGGAAATGCCATCCTGCCATATCTGCGGTTGTGAAAATGTGATGAAGTCGCGGGTGGTCGCATACAGCATGCGGTTGTAAGTGCTGCCAGTGTGATTGGGGTCGTTCTCGTCGTAGAGTTTGGATGCCCAGAAGACCACGTACGAGCCCAGGTCCTCGCTGTAATAGGCTTCTGGCGCCCAGGTGTTGCCGGCCGTGTCCGGGGAGACTTTGACGTGACGCTGCTCAGACCAGTTCACGAGGTCGTGGGATTCCCACACTTCGAGATAAAGTGACCCCTGACGCTGAGCCTCATCCCATGACGTGCCGGAGCCGATGGACAGGTCGGTGGCGATAAGGTAAAAGGTGTCCCCCTCCGGGGACCGGATAATAAAGGGGTCGCGAAGTCCCTTTGAACCGTAACTGGAGGTGAACAGTGGCTGCCCGCCGTTGAGTTCATCCCATTTGAGCGCATCGTTGCCGCGGGACGCTGCGAAGTGGATATTCTCACCCGCAAGGGAATTGCCGGTAAAATAGGCGAACACGTAGCCCTCCAATGGCCCCAGGTTCACCGCGGCCCGAACTCTGGCAAAGAGCGTCAGGCTTGCTTTCCCCTCGCCATTTACGGCGGTGGCAGTCAGCGCCACCACAGACTCGTTGGCGGGGCGATTCACGATACCATCCGCCGAGATGATGGATGGTTCCCCGGACGTCCAGGTGATGGAAAGACCGCTGGCGGTGGTTGGCAGGGTCAGGTTGCCACGCACATCATTGATGTTATTGACGGTAATGGTGGCAAGGGCTGCTGCTGCGATGGGGTCCATGTCTTCTGTATCCATGCCTGTATCCGTTTCACTGTCGGTATCCGAGTCCGAATCCGAGTCGCTGTCCCCGTCGCTGTCCGAATCGCTGTCGGTATCTGCATCCGAATCCGAGTCGCTATCTGTATCTGAGTCCGAATCATTGTCAGCATCCGAATCGCTGTCAGTGTCGGTGTCAGCGTCCGTATCGGTGTCGGTGTCACTGTCTGTATCCGTATCGCCGTCGCTGTCGGTATCGCTGTCGCTGTCGGCGTCCGTGTCCGAATCGCTGTCCGAATCCGAATCCGCGTCTGAATCGGAATCCGTATCTGAATCGGCGTCACTGCTGCCGCCGTCATTGGCGTCTTTTCCGTTACTGTCCGACGAACATCCCGCAGACACAAGTCCGCCCAGGGTCAGACAAGCGATAATAAGCCATATGATTTTTTTCATGGAAAGCCCTCAAAATGTATAGTTGCACCATGCAAATTTGACAACGAACGAGTTTCGCTGACATTGAAATTCACGTTATCCATAAGCAGTGTCGCCTTCAAGTAAAAACCGGGCGGTTCTGTTTGCCGGATCTGACGCCATTGCAGAGTGGCACAATATCTGGCACACATCTGGCACATGTCTGGCGTGCCCTGATGGGAGGAAAATATACGCCAAATTATTGAAGTTGCGTTCTTTTTTTGGAACGGCACGTTCAGTCAAAAGGTGGCATGCGCGTTGCTCATTATGACACCAACAGGGCTGGACAGTCATTGGAACGGTGAATGTCTGACAGAAAGCGAGGATGGAAATCATGAAAAAGGCATACCTGGTAATTGCGATTATGATGCTTTTTGTAATCTGTGCAGGGTGTGGCGAGGTAGAGGAACCAAATGCTGCGACAGGCACAGAGACTCTGTCTGACACCGACGTGGATACGGATGCCGACTCAGATACGGATACGGATGCCGATTCAGATACGGATACGGATGCCGATTCAGATACGGATACGGATGCCGACTCAGATACGGATACGGATGCCGACTCAGATACGGGTAGCGATTGTCCCGGCCTGTGTGTCGCAGAGGGGGAATGTCCCAATTTAAAAGGCACGTATCTGGCGGATTATACCTGTCCCACCGATGCGCCCATCTGCTGTGACGGGGCCGTTTCAATTTACACGGACCCCGATAGGGAAGAACCCACCCCTGACATGTTTATCTTGCTGTGGCGCCCCGAACAGATCATGGACCTGGAGGATCCACGCATTGTCTCCCTGCCTCTTGTGGAAAATGGCTCGTACGATTTTGTTGTGGACTGGGGAGATGGCACCACCGACACCATTAAAACATGGGATGCGGAAGAAAAAACACACTATTACGATTACGTTGGGGAAAAAATCTATGAAATCCGAATTCGTGGCGAGATTAAAGGCTGGTCCTTTGGCGCCAATTCAAGCAGAACGGCGGGGTCGCTGGATAAAATCGTACAGTGGGGAACACTTAATTTCGGTGACACCGAAGCCCAGTTTCAGGGCTGCAGCTATCTTGTCATCGATGCAACGGACAGTCCGGACATTAGCGATACGACCAGTTTACGCAATGCATTTGAGGGCTGCATGCACCTGACCACCATCCCTGCCATAAATCAATGGGACGTGTCCGGCATAGCAAATATCAGCGGGATGTTTCAAGGCGCTACAAATTTCAACCAGGATCTGTCAGAGTGGAATACATCAAATATTGTCGACATGAGTCGCCTCTTCAATGAAGCCTCGTCGTTTAACGGCAGCCTGGACGGGTGGGACACCTCGAAGGTGACGGATATGAGCGACATGTTCCGCAATGCAAAGCAATTTAATCAGGACGTTTCTTTCTTTGACACATCCAGCGTTACAGATATGGCAGGAATGTTCTACAACGCAAAGGTTTTCAATCAGGATATTGGCGGATGGGATACCGCAAAAGTAATGGACTTGAGAGGCATGTTGTACAACGCACAGGTTTTCAATCAGGATATTGGCGGATGGGATACCGCAAAAGTAATGGACATGGCGGGCATGTTCTACAACACAAAGGTTTTCAATCAGGATATTGGCGGATGGAATACCGCAAACGTTATGGACATGGCAGAAATGTTCTCCAGAGCACAGGTTTTCAATCAGGATATTGGCGGATGGAATACCGAAAACGTAAAAAATATGATGTCCATGTTTTCCCGGGCCAGCGCATTCGATCAGAATATCGGTGGATGGGATATAGGCAGTATCGATGGGATGCCAGGGCAAGGTATGATGGATATGTTCAATGGCGTCGCTTTATCGACCGAAAACTACGATGCGCTGCTCATTGGTTTCGCCGGGCAGGATGTGCAAAGCGACATTCGTTTGGATGCGGGGGATTCCCAATACAGCGCCGGGGAGGCGGCTGCCGCGAGGGCCATTCTGGTTAATGATTACGGTTGGGCAATCACCGATGGCGGAGAGATTTAACCGTTCACCCGGCAACTGCCAACCCGGCCACTGCAATATTTTCCATTCGCTTCGACTTCCCAACCCCACTTTGGATTGCTTTCTTCAGAAAAACAGGACTTTTCCCAAAACAGGTGTATGGTGTCGCTATCAATTTAACGAAAGGGTTAATAAATGAAACGATCATTTCTATTTTTGGGTTTTGTGATTGTGTTAATTGGCATTTGGGGATGTGGCGCGTCCAGTTCAACTCCTGTGAAAGTGGTTAAAACTGCCGATGGAAAGGTGTCGTACAGCCAGACCATTCAGCCGGTGCTGACAGACAGTTGCGGCAGCTGTCACAGCGAAAGCCGCGCCAAAGGTGGTTTGAATCTGGCATCCTATGAGGGATTGATGAAGGGTGGGGCATCCGGTGTGGTCGTCATCGCGGGAAACGCAGATGAGAGTCAGATCATCGGTTCGGTGGAGCGCACAAAGGAACCCCACATGCCGCCCT
The DNA here is from genome assembly GCA_016937015.1 of Deltaproteobacteria bacterium. Classification (GTDB taxonomy): domain Bacteria; phylum Myxococcota_A; class Polyangia; order JAAYKL01; family JAAYKL01; genus JAFGXQ01. The sequence goes on from JAFGWT010000067.1 coordinate 18,791, forward strand.
CATTCGCCGGAGACATGCCCACCCAGGGCATCGCCGCCCTGCGCCAATGGATCACCGAAGGCGCCCTGAATAATTAAACCAGGAACCTGTTGGTTTTGAATCAACCCGTTGATATTCGTTATTGCCGTTCATTCGATAGAATATGAAAAATTATTCACCACCATTTTTCCGCTGCCGGACCAGATTTCGTTGCCAAATTCCACCTCGGCAATGTGTGAATCGGCAGACAGGTGGTTGTTATCCACCAGGTAGGTGATGAACGGCATCAGGTCTATGTGTCCATGCCAGGTGTCGCTTCTTTTTACAAATGCCAGATACGGAAAATCGTTCCAGGAGGTGTTTTTGTAAAAATCATACGTTTCAGCATCGATGGGGATACTCTCAGCTGTCAGAGTTGCGCTTTGCGGTTTGGTGGCATCGAGCCATATCATGATTTCTCCAGCGATGGTATTGGCGTACCGGTCTTCCGGGCCGGTCAGCCAGATGTCGAACGCCGTATTGTAAAGTCCCTCGGTTTCGAGTGATTTATCGAATGAAACCACCAGTGATGACACTGACCTGATTTGACGGGGCAGCAAGTCTGTGCCGGCAGATGTCTTATTCCATGGATTCCAGCCGAATCCGATTCTCGGATAAGACGGGTAGTCACTTTCCCCGTC
>JAFGWT010000068.1 GCA_016937015.1 Deltaproteobacteria bacterium
GATGTCGCCGCCGCACTTAACTTAATGACGGGGCTGCTTCACGATAAAAGCTACGGGATGGCGGACCAGCTTAAAAAACGCATCGACGAGCTGGAAAAACAGGCGGCCAGACTTGAGATAGCGGTGCATCCTGCAGACGCCGCAATTGCGGTGGATGGGACGGCGCTGGCGCAATCGGGCAAGGCTGCGCTGTATGTGAATCCCGGTATCCGCAAAGTGAAAGCCAGCCTTGAAGGCATTCACCGCGACAAAACCATCACAGTGGCGGCGGGTGACCGGAAAACGGTTCAGATTGACCTGACTGAAGTGATTGACAGTGAATCAGATGATGCGGCGGGCAGACGCCCATCAGCATCGGTTGGGGTATCCCCAATCACACCGGACTCAATGCAGGTGGACAAGGCATCGGACGAACTTCCCCGCGCGTTTTGGGCGGCCAGTGCCATCGCGGGCATTGGACTGGTGTCAGGGACCGTGTTTGGCACCATGGCGCTGAGAGACGAAAAGGATTTTGACGAATCCCCACGGCAGGGCACCATGGACAGCGGGCGGCGCGCAGCGATCATTGCCGACATTTCGTTTGGCATCGCGCTGGGGGCGGCCATCGCCGGCACCGTGGTGCTGGTATCGGAAAAGAAAAAAAAGCAAAAAGCGCATCAGCGCACCCAACAGCAGAAAGCGGCCGGCATCATGATTCATCCGGTGGTGAGTCATTTGGGCGCCGGCTTTTGGGCGGATTTGACATTTTAAGGAGGGAGAGTGCAAATGGCTGAAAATCGCGCTTTAAAAAAATCAGTGCAGCCGGTTGCCGGATTGACGTTGGCCCTATCGGGTCAGGTGGAACGGGTCATTATTAACGGCATTCTCGCCATTGGCATTCTCGCCATCGGCATTCTCGCCGGTTGCACCGCCATTACCGATTTCGATGAATCCAGGATTAAAATAAATCTGAATAAAATTCTGTTTGAAGAAAGCATCACCTTTCAGACGGTTGACGACGTGGGATACATCACGCTGCCCTTTGGGAATCCGCTTACTCCCGATGAGTGCGACAGCTTCGATGCGCTGGTGGGAGAGAAACTCATTTTCACAGTGGCCAAAGGCGGCAACACAGTCGGCCACGACATCACAAAAATTCGCGTCGATGACGTGCCTGGCGCTCCTGGGGAATATGCGTTCGGTGTGGGTCGTGAAGGCAAACGGGCGGTCATGTCATTTTACAACCGGTCGGAGTCATCCACGCAGCCTCTCGTTGCCCCGAACGACATGGTTACATTGCTGATTCATGTGGATGACAACCCGCTTATCACACCACTTACATACGAGTTCAATTTGCTGGTCCAGGGGCATCACGCGTCATCTGATACGGATTGAGCATAAATCGGCGCATTTGGGCCAAAACAGGGCGACGCCCCTTGAATCGACCTTGAGTGTCCCCCCCTGTCTGCGTGCTTTTGAGACAGTTTCCCTTTTAGCCTGAGACAGCCGATACCGACTGAGACAACGTCCGGCTGAGACAAATAAGGCTGCCAGCTCTAATAAGCAGTTAGAATTACTTAACATTTTACCCGTATCGCGGGGCGTCCAATCCGACGCCCCACCTGGCATGGAATACGCATCCTAGCCGGGCCAAACAAACGGAAAAAAAATATTCCACTAAGAAGGAGTTTAAAAATGAGTACACTGGTAACCAAAGAAGCACCCAATTTCAAAGCCCAGGCCGTGTTTGGAAACAACGAAATCAAAGAGATTGAGCTGTCCTCCTACAAGGGAAAATACGTGGTCCTGTTTTTCTACCCACTGGACTTCACTTTTGTCTGTCCATCGGAAATCATCGCCTTTGACAAAAAGCTCGACGAATTTAAAAAGCGAGGCGTTGAGGTGATTGGCGTCTCCGTTGACTCTCAATACACGCACTACGCATGGAAAAACACCAAAGTGGAAGATGGCGGCATTGGGAATGTTCAGTACCCTCTGGTGGCGGACCTCGACAAGAAAATCGCCTCTGACTACGGCGTTCTGCTGGACGCAGGGGTTGCATTGCGCGGTCTGTTCCTCATCGACAAGGCAGGTGTGGTGCGGCATGCAGTGATCAACGACCTGCCTTTGGGACGCAATGTGGATGAAGCGCTGCGTATGGTGGATGCGCTGCAGTTCACCGAAGAGCACGGCGAAGTCTGCCCCGCCAACTGGCACGCCGGTGACGAGGCGATGAAACCCACAGCGGAAGGTGTCGCCGCATACCTTGGCAAGCACGGCAAGTAGCTCCGCAAGTCAAGCAGTGATTGCAAAGGCCGTTTTGCATTTTGCGGCTGATTCGCAACATACCGGATTGCCTTCCCGCTTTTTTGGCTGTAGATAACTGATATGACAGACCACACCGTTCTTGCGAAGACCATCGAAACACAAGTGTCCATTCCCGCTTCTCTCGACGACGCAGCCACGTCCCTCAATCTGGACTTCTGCGACGTCAACGGTTTTGGAAATCTGAAATGGGCTGAGATTCTCGACAGTGCCGGAAGCCAGGTGCACATCGAAGGCCCCATTGATTTGTTGTCCATCCGTGGCCGGGTGCGCCATGCGGGGCAGGTGACCGTCAGTGACTACCGTGTCCTTTTGGCCAAACATACCGATAATGGCATCCAGGTGGTCGGCGGCAAACTCACAGGCGGCGTGGCCACATTGCTCGAACTGGCCTTCACCCCGCTCATGTCGGCGGAGACGGTCAGGAACGTGGCGGCGAACACCTATCTGGGCAAAAAAGCAGCCGAAAAGAATGTGAAGGAGCAGAGCTGGGCAAGCGCCATGAATCTGTCCGCAGCCTTGGAAAAGAAGGGCCGGAATGCGCAGCTGTGGGACAACGAGCCCGTCAAAATCCCCAGTGTGGGCGACATTGTCAAACATCGTCAGTTTGGCGACTGCACGGTGGTGAAAATCGACGACGAGCACGTCACCATCCAAAAACCGGACGGTCGGGTGGTTCAGCTGGGGCTGCGAATTTTAACATTCACCCCCATCGATGAGGACGGCGGCCGCACCCTCTGGGATGCCAGCGTCAAGCGATAACGCCAACCGGCTCTGAAGAGTATCGAGTTCTAACGCAATGTCATGCCCGCAAAGGCCTCATGATTGATCACAGGTTTTACTTGATATTGTAAACTCACCGTCATTGCCGCGCAGGCGGCAATCCAGAAGGTTTTTCATGTTCTCTCGTGCTGGATTCCCGTTTTCACCTCATGATTCTACACATGTATTGCTTGACTTCCTGGGCGCACCGTCATTGCCGCGCAGGCGGCAATCCAGTTGTTTAAAGCTGGGCAAAGCAGGCTGGGTTCCC
>JAFGWT010000069.1 GCA_016937015.1 Deltaproteobacteria bacterium
GATGTCGCCGAATGCACTTGCGTTAAACGCGTTTATCGACAGTCTCCTTCGCGGGTATGACGAACAGTATTTCCTCTTAACCCGAGCGCTGAGAGCGTTCCAGACCCAAAAATGGAGACAGACGGGGATTATATTGGGCGACTATTGCGGAATGCAGGTACCAAAAAATGGTACCTCGGTACCACAAGACGATTCGTTTGGACACCATTCGTCGGTATCACACCCATATGTGCATGAGCCGTTTATGCATACTGCGTCGTTGATATCGCCATTCGAATCCAGATCTAACCCATCGACGCTGCATTTGTAGTTGTCCACCGCGCAATTGGCGCCCAACTGAGAAAAGGCATAACAGGTCGTCACTGGAACCCAGACAAAGTTTGGGCCATATTGGCGGCATTCAAGGCCGTTTATCACCTGACCGCCCCACATGGCGCTGCAGATTCGAAGACAGGTTTTATGATAAATGGGGTCATTGATGCCGTCGTCGAAATAGTAGTCTCTAAGGCACATGAATTCTTCAGACGGACAGTCCGCATCAGTCTGACAATCACGCCTCAAAACAGCCGTATCATCAGAATCGGTTATCAGTGGGGTCTCTGTCCAGCATGAACAGGTGTTGTCCGGAGTGCAAACCCCCATGGGCGAGAGCCAGGGTTTGTCGGTATCCACTAAGTATGCCGTCTCCGTGTCGGCCATATTCGTATCCAGCACGCCCGTATCTGTATCCACAACAGTATCTGTATCCACAGCAGTATCCGGTTCAGTATTGGTGGCGGTCGATGTGTCGGCATCGCTTGCAGAATCGGTATTGGTTACTGATTCGGTATCGGTGGCAGTTTCAGTATCCGGTTCTGTATCATATATGGTTACCACCACTACTTCGGGGCGACACTGCTGATTGGTCACGCATTCAACGCAAATATTGTTGTCGGTGTCACATGCAGGGGCGGACGTACCGCAATCCTGATCTGAAAGGCATTCGACGCAGCCCATACCATTTTTACATCGTGGAGACAATCCACCACAGGTTTCGCATTCCGCGCCACAATGCGCGTCGTTATCGCATGCCTGACACTGGTGCGAAGGATCACACCATTCGCCGGAATTGGCGCATCCCAGTACGTCATCGCAGTTCAGATAAAATCCCAAAAGATTTTCTCCGTCACCGCAAAACCAACCTAATTCGACACAATTCTCGCCGGTATCAGTATCCGGAGGAATCTCGGTATCCAACAATGAATCCGAATCACTGTCGGAACTGACTTCTGAATCAGAATTGGTATTCGTGTCCAGGACAGTGGCCGTGTCCACGCTGGAATCTGAATTGGTGACGCTGTCCGTTTCGAAATCAGTGTCTACTGAATCCGTATTTGAATCTGACACTGAATCGGTCGTCGCACTGTCATCTTGCAGCGTTTGAGTATCAATATTTGAATCAGAATTTGAATCAGAAGATATAGCAGAATCAAACTGTGTGGAAGTATCGGTCGGCGTGTCGGAATCAACCGGGTTGTCAGACTGAGAGTCAGTCTGTCTGGCATAAAAGCGCTCTTTAAGTTTGTCAGCATCGTCTCCAAAGGAACAGCCTGTTGTCGCCAATGCAATCGCAGATACTGAAAAAACCACAGCACAAATCCGATTCATCCATGTCATTTAAAAGTTCCCCCCTAAAAAGAATGCGCCCGAATTTTTAGAAAATGCGAATGATGGTGTCACACCAGCAAGCTGTTTATTAGTCTTCGAAAAATCAGTAAACAAAGCCAATACACCGGTTGTAATCAGGCCAACGCCAGTTGAAACCAAAAAAATACCTGTCATCAATTGCTGGGTATTGATGGTTTCCAATCTCCGATCAAAATCATTTTTTGACACCCTGTCCGCCTCAACATCGCTTTCAAGATTTTTGAATTTTCGATGGGCCAAACCATTTACCACCAGGGTCGTCCCCCCCAGCGCAGCGGTCACACTGGCCGATACAATAAACGGCGCCAAGCCAAGTCTTTGCCGTGGCTTCTCCCTGATGACTTCAACCGTCGTTTCACCTTCTCGACCTTCCATAGGTAACGGGATGTCAGTTGATTTTTCTTCGGATACGGTCGGCTGTGGTTCAGGTCCAGCTACATCATCTTTTAAAGCCAGCGCCACAGCGCCCTTCAATCTGGTTTTCACAACTTCGTAGCCGTCCGATGACTCATCCACAATCGGTTGCCGCACTGCAAAATCAATAGTCATGGTTCTCATACCGATGCTGCTGTCCTCGAGCACACGCACTCGGACGACTTCATCAACGGTCAAAGACTTTCGAACCACATCCAGACATTCGCTCAGACAATCGCCGTCGGTGGTATTTTCCAACACAGCGGAGTCCACCTGTTCGCCTTCAATCGCCTCATATCCGGCTTCCTGAATACCTTCCAGCAATTTGCCATGAAACTCCGCCGATGCTTTTTCATCCGCAGTACTTCTGCTGATATCAATGTATTCGGTAGGCAGTACCGCGACATTTTTTGCAAAGGACGTCGCCGAATGGCTCGCAACAAGACCAACAAAAAGTAAAAACCACAGAAACGTTTGTTTCATTTTTCACCCTTTTTCAGAGTCGATTCCAAATACCGCTTCGCCTCAGGGTTCCCCGGATTCATCGCGAGTACTCTTTCCCATTCCACCACAGCTTTTTTGGAATCCCCACTCACCTTATACAGTAATCCAAGATAATTTCTACGTTTGGTTTGCTTGGAAGGGCTTGAATAATTTAATGAACGCCGCACTTTTTCAATCGCAGTGCTGTAGTCGCCCAGTTCGAATGCGGCCTTTCCATATCCAAACCATGCATCACCGGCGCGATGGTTGTGGCGAATCGCCTCAGAAAAATCATTCCGTGCCCCCCTGAAATCACGGTTTGCAATCTTTTCATTTCCGCGCTTAATCAATTCCTCAGAAAGCCTCAAAGATTCTTCCTGACTTTTTTCACGAACTGCCAGTTCCTCCACCATCCGAAGCACGTCCGGGTCATCCGTATCGATCTCTGTGGATGGCTGTATGACTGTCATCAATTCCCGCTCGCCTGCCGGTTTTGCCTGCGCGGTTCCACCGGGCAATGCGACGGCCGCGGCCTGTTCCGCTACATGTCTGTTTCCCGCAGCAGAAGTGGAATGAACCTCAGATGACATTTTGATGGGATGTCCGGAATCTCCAGCTGTCCCATTTTCGTGCACTGGGCCATCGGCCACGCTGTTTTTGCCGCGATGAAAAAACAGCATCAGACTGACAACAGCAACAATCAGGCCCGCCGCGGCGACCGGCAGCCAAATGGTCATAAATCGATCTTTTCCAAGCGTGGAAATGGAATCTCTGGTGTTGCCATCACCATCATCCCCGTTCGTTGCAGAGCTCTGAAGTTTCGAAGCGATGTCCCTGAGGGTTACGCCCATTTCCTTTGCACTATCGAATCGCTTCTCGGCTTTTCGATTCAGCGCTTTCACGCACACCGACTCCAGCTGAGTGGGAATATCCTTTTTCCCCGAGCGCTTGGATGGATAAACCAGCTTGTCGTTAATTGCCTTGTGCAATGCCTCCCCGACCGTCCGACCATGAAATGGCGTTTCCCCTGTCAGGCATTCGTAAATCATCACACCGACCGCATAAAGATCCGAACGGGGATCATCAGAGCCGCCCCGTATCTGTTCAGGGGCGATATAATCGACCGTGCCACAGATATGACCGGTGCGCGTCAGCGCTTCATTCCGTGAATCCAGTCCCACGGTCTTGGCGATTCCAAAATCCAGGATGCGCGCGCCGTTGCTCGTCAGGTGAACATTGTCCGGTTTCAAATCCCGATGAATAACCCCCGCTTCATGAGCCGCCTGCAACCCATCACAGACCTCGCTCATAATTCTGCAGATTTCGTAGTAAGACAGATTGCCTTCCCAGATGCGATGGGACAGCGGTTTTCCATCCAGCAAATCCATGGCCAGGTAGTAGTACCCTTTTTCGCAGATACCAAAATCCTGTGCGCCCACAATGTTGGGATGGCCAATGTTGCCAATAATCTGAGCTTCTCTTTTAAACCGCTCAACGGTGCTGCTGTCGCTCATCACCCGTTCATGAAGCACTTTCACGGCACATTTTTTGCCGAGACCCTGATGTTCCGCTTCGAAAACGGTGCCCATTCCACCTTCGCCCAGTTCCCGCAACAGGTGATATCTGCCATCCAGGATGTACCCAGGACCAATCATGGACGCCCCTCTGGCGGTGTTGCCAAGAGAAATTTCCGCTGGTTTTTTCAGCATTGAGCGGACCAGCTCCTTCATGTGCCTGTCATCGTCGCGTCCCAATTCTTCAGTGAGTATGGCCAGATCATCCGGGGGATGCCCTGATGCGTGATCCCCAAGTATTTCCACCAGCACGCTGCGCATCGCCGCAGCCGTTTTAAACCGTTCATCAGGGTTACTGTGGAAGGCGCGCTCAATGAATTCATCCAGAACTTTCGGGGCGCCGTCCACCAGTTTACTTAAACGTGGCGCGGACCAACGGTTTTCTTCGCCCAATACCGGAATCGGACCGCCCATAAGCGTATTCAGAATCATCGCCACTGCCCACCGATCACCGGATTCGCACGGATCCGCCTCATCCCGCATTTCGGGGGGAAGATACGCATTGCGCAATTCCATCAACTGCGCATGGGTGGCTTCGTCCACAATGAACCGAAGCATTGACCCAAAATTGATAAGTTTTACCTCGCCCGCGAATGATACTATCACTGTGCCTGGACGCACATCCCCATGACGCATTCCCATAGGGTTGCCATGAATGTCTTCGCGCCGATGAATATAATCGAGGCCCCTGAGAATTTCTGTGGCGATATGAACGGACAATTCCCATGGCAGTTTCTGCTTTTTAGACGCGGCCAGAACCAGCAGCCGTTCAAGTGTGAGCCCTTCAACATACTCTCTGGCGACAAACGGAATATCCCCCTGGACGTTCACTTCCATAATTCGGGCGATATTATCCGAAGACAATCTGGAAAGGGCGCGTGCCTCTTCCTGAAAGAGCCCAATGAATTCCGCTTCCTGAGCAACGCGCGGATAAATGCATCGAATAACCCTGAGCTGATCTATCCCCTGCTCCACCCCCCAGGCCGAAAGAAACTGTTCGCTAATCGGATCACGGGAAAGTCGGGACAGCAGGTGATACCGGCCCATGCGAACAGGCAGTTCCTGTTCGGAAAAAGTAAAGCTGGTCGCTGTCGATTTGGTGTGTTGCATCAACACAACTCCCTATTTGCTAAAACCAGGACTCATCTAAAAATGCCAGTTGCACGGCGCGTTTTTCAACGCCAATGGAGTACCGTACCATTTCCTGCGCCAGCATCCGTCCGTCAATAATGCCAACCGGCGGCAGGTTGGGAATATCCGCCTCCCGAATTCCCTCCGGCGTGATTTCACCAGTGGTAACTACTAATCCGCGTGACGCTTTGTAATGATGCAGTGAACCGCGAAATGCGGCCACATCAGCGTCAGTGATCGCACGAGACTGGGCGTCGTGGCGGATGACCACTGCGGTTGAAAAACGCCCTCCATGTCGTCGATCGCTGACTCGCAGATGGCATTCGCCTTCGCGCCCGCGGGCAATGGATTCAACATCACTGTACCCCATCTGTCTGAGTATCAGTATGACAATCTGTGTCAGTTTTCCGGACGATATTCCTTTCAATCGACGCAGAATCTGACGTTCGGCAATTTGTTCCAACCGAAATGCAGATTGAAACACTTCATTCTCAATGGTAACAATTTCAGCTGGAATTTCCCGGACACTCAGCGCCCACCCGTTCCTATGCTTAACAAATCTGGGGATACGCCCGGTTTTACGTCTTTCGCGGTTATCGGCGTCCAATAACGCATCGATAATAATCTCTGCATTATTTCCACCGATTTGAAAGCGCCCCGCAATCGCGCGCGCGCCCTGCGGTTGCTTTTGCTTTTCTAAAAAGCGTGCCACTTCCCCCACCAGACCACCGTTTTCACCGTTAGTACGAACAGGCGGCGCAGAGCGCCGTTCTGCAGAATTGTCTCCCCGAACGTCTGCACGAGGAATTTCGCTGACACCAGTTGGGGGGTCGTTCTTCTCGGTGCGTTCCCCGTCACTCACTCGTCGTTCCGCATTTCGCTGGGTGTCCCTGTTTCGATTGCGGGAACGCCGATTTCTGTTCTTACGACTTCGACCTGCACCATCGTCACCAGTTCTTTCATTCTCCTCGGCCGCCCCTTTCTCGCGCCCATTTTCACGTTCCGTTGCCTCCACAGGAGATAGGGAAGGACGCATTACCGGCGCATCTTTAATTACTGGCGTTTGTTGCGGCGGTGTATGCGGGCGCTTTTCGATGGAATGAACAGGGGGGACTGTCGGTCTTTTCGTTCTTCCTGGCGGTACAAGGCTGCCCTTATCATCTTTCCATTCGGACAATGCAAATACGCCGGGCTTCACGCGAACGAATGGTCCTTTTTCTTTGGCAACAGCCGCGGAAATACGTTTGGACATGGTTTGTTCCGGTGTCTTTCCAACATGAGAAAGAATCTCAAGCTCGACTGCCTTTTCCGCGATAACCCGCGCATGAAGAGGAATGCCCTCCCTGCGCAATATCTCAAGTGCTGCTTCAATAAATGTCATTAAAAATCCGTTATAACCTCCAGCCCTTCATTGAAAAAGAGCCTAAAAAGAGCCGTTTCAAAAAATCGTTCATTTTGCTTACCCAGGATATGGAATTCGTTTATAAAAAGCAATTTATGAACACTAAATCATTCATGAATTCTGAGATGCGATTTGGGCAAAATCCGATATATCGCCAATCATAAAAACAAACGCGAGGGTGTTGAGATGAAATATAAACGAATTGGTGTACTGTATGGCGGCATTTCCAGAGAAAGGGACGTTTCTCTGGCCGGTGGCACCGCGGTTGCCGACGCATTACGGCAGAACGGATTCGAAGTGGTTCCCATCGACGTCACTCATGACCTCGATGTGCAGCTGCGAAGCGCAAAAATCGATGCGGCATTCATCGTTCTGCACGGGCGTTACGGAGAAGACGGCACTGTTCAGGGAATGCTTGAAATGATGCGGATTCCATACACTGGATCTGGAGTGCTGGCGTCTGCTCTTGCGATGGACAAGGCGCTCACTCGCCGAGTGCTGTCTGATGCCGGTGTCCGGGTGGCGGCCGGTGTGGTCATCACGGATGTTAACAATCGCACTGTTCCCCAAACGCTGTCGCTGCCCGTGGTGGTGAAGCCAGTGGAAGAAGGCTCCTCGGTCGGGGTTGCCATTGCAAAAACCGACGAGGAATATTCGAAGGCTGTTCAGAGCGCATTCGACTGTTCGAAACGGGTGCTGGTGGAACAGTTTGTACCAGGCAAGGAGATACAGGTGGCGGTACTGGACGACACCGTACTGGGTGCTGTTGAAGTGGTGCCTCACAAAGAGTTTTACGACTATGAGGCCAAATATGCGCCAGGGGGCTCCACTCACCACATCCCTCCACGACTGTCCAAAACGCAGATTGAAAAAATATGCGTGGCGGGCAAAACGGCTTTCACTGCAGTGGGCTGTGCAGGTGCGGCACGAATCGATTTCATTCTGACACCGGATGATGAGGTGGTGTGTCTGGAAATCAATACCATCCCAGGGATGACGCCAACCTCACTGCTCCCCGAAATTGCCGCCCATGCCGGCATGAATTTCCAGCAACTCGTCACCACCCTCGCCAATCGGGCCAGACTGCATATTTAACTGGATATACTGATTTCCATTAAGAAATGAAGAGAAATGGTATTACTGCCGCATACCCAGCGAGTGGCCCCAATCCCCTTCGCACCTGCGTTGGCAGGACCGACACTCTGTCGGAATGCTCTCAGGATAGCAACAAAAAACATAAAAATCAATTAGTTGGAAGATGTGTCCGCTAACGTTCCAGCGTCTGAAGCGGTATCGGTTCCGCTTACCGTGTCAGTTGATGAATCGGTCGCAGTGTCGGATTCCGTGTCGGTCCCGGTTTCGGTTTCTGTTCCCGTGTCATTGTCGTCGGGGTCCTCATTGCCCTGGCCGATTTTAGGGTCAACTTCATACTCAAACTCATCGTCCTTGATGACCGTGCACGCCACCGGGCTGAGAAACAGCACAATTAAAATCACACAGCAGATTCGATTCATCACGTTCTCCGTCTTCGCCTCGTCCACTTCGGGGACAATCCGAGCGCAGCTTAGGCAAAAGCCCCGTGTTTGGCAATACAAAGTACCTGGCGGCGGGATATTTTATAAATCACGTTCACAACCAGCGGCAAAAATATGCTCCTGCCATATTAAACAATCATGACGACTGCCGAATTTATTAGGTGTGTCCGTTTATTTAACTTTCTGCACACATCACAGATGTTTGGTCAGGGCGTAACCATTGAATTACCAACTAGAAAACGAAATCCAGACCTTCTGCCCCAACTGCGGAAATCCAAATCCAGGCGCTGCCAAATTCTGTGCCACCTGCGGCAATGCGCTCGGTCCGGTTGCACAGACGCCGCCCACTCCTTCTGGAGATCCGTTTATCGGCACGCTGATTGGGCATCGTTTTGTGGTTCAGAAAAAAATCGGCGAAGGTGGAATGGGCGTCGTATACAAAGGCATTCAGACCGGCATTGAAAGACCGGTTGCACTGAAACTGCTTCACCGGGAATATGCCCGCGATGCGAATCTGCTCGAACGGTTTAAAAACGAAGCGGCAACAGCCAGCATGCTGACGCATCCTAATACAGTTACTATTTTTGACTTTGGATCGACCGACGATGGTTCCCTGTATATCGCAATGGAATTTCTGGAAGGGACGGAACTGTCTCAGTTGATAAAATCCGAAGGGGCGTTACCATGGGAGCGCACCTGCGACATTGCGATTCAGATATGTCGTTCTCTCGACGAAGCGCACAACAACCGGATTATTCATCGGGACCTTAAACCCGACAACGTTATGTTAAGCAGCAGAGGCACGCAGACAGACGTGGTTAAAGTGCTCGATTTTGGCATAGCAAAAATCAAAAACCGAGAGGATCAAATGCAGTTGACGGCCGCCGGTGAAATTTTCGGAACCCCCGAATACATGTCGCCAGAGCAAATCAAGGGTGAACAGCTGACCCCAGCCAGCGACATTTACTCTCTCGGTGTGATTCTCTATCATATGCTGACGGGCACACTTCCCTTTACCGCACCGCAGCCAATGGCGCTGCTGGTAAAACATCTGACGGACGAGCCGCCACCTTTCAGTCAGGCCAATTCGATGATTTCAGTGCCATCGCAGCTCGAAACACTGGTGATGATGTCACTATCCAAGAGCATGAAGGAACGTCCTCAGTCAATGGCGGAAATTGCCGACTTTTTAAAAAAACTGGTGGCCACCCACAGGCAGCCCGTCATACAAATCGAGTCCACACTTCTAAAAACCATCGAAGACAAAAGCCAGCGCATTTCCATCCCGGCGCAATCAGCGGCGCAATCAACCTCAAACCGGATGCGCACCCCTGCAGAGTCCCCATCCGGTCAGTTTCAGCAGAGGGCCAATTCCACGGCGGCATTGAGGCAACCAC
>JAFGWT010000070.1 GCA_016937015.1 Deltaproteobacteria bacterium
ACGGTATTTAAATCTGCCAACTCCGCGGAATGGCTTCCGCTTCGTTTTGGCATTTTTCAATACCGTTGAGACAACCTGCTGGTTTTTCGAGGAAACAGATTCCCGCTCAAAGATGCTCATCTTCTAAAAAAAAATTTCGGTTGGCCGGCAAAGTGGACAATTGGGGACACACTCTGTAACATCGCCAAACGTATATTGAGTCATTGGAATCTTTATGACAGGCAACCACAACAACGACACTCTGTATATCCAACTATTAACCTCGGCGGCCCAGGGTACAGCATCTGCGCCGTTCAAGGCGTCGGTGGCCAGGGTCACGCCGCTGATTAACGATTTGGTGGCAAGGACATGCCGAAGCAAGTCTTCCCGCTACAGCTCCCCTGACGACATTAATGATATTCAGCAGGAAGTCATAATCAGACTGCTTCGGAGTCCTCCGCAAAACAGGCCGCAAAAATCGGCGGAAGCCACTGTTCGCACCTGGCTTGCAGTAACCACCACGCGCTTGCTGACGGACCGATGGCGAAAAGACACCTGCAATGCGACAGATACAAAAGAACGTCGGGTTCGCAAAGTGGAAGTGAATGATGTTGACGCATTGGGTGACAATCCGGGCTCACATGCAACAGAAGATATTGCGAGATTTGAGGCCAACGACGAATTGAATGCGGTATTGGAATATCTGAAAAACAGATATCCTAAAGGCGCGAAGCTGGTAAAAACACATAAAAATCACCCGGACTGCACACCCGCTGAAATCTCAATCGTGATGGGTATAACCGTTGACAACTACTACCAGATATTGACCCGCACCAAAAAGATCCTGTCAGATTTTCACAGATACAAACGTCCGGAAGGGAGGCGACAATGACAATTGCCAGCGTCCATATGGACGAAAAAGAAACGATAGCGCTTAAAGGCAGCAAAAAAGACTGCAAATCCAGCTGGCTGGATATGTGCCGGGAGCAGGCAGGGTATCGCAGGCAGGGAATCGCAGTAACTGTGGAACCCGTTCAAGGTGAGCACAATGGCTGATGTTTTAAACTGGAAACCGGATGAAGCGCTTGTGGAGAATGTTGTGGAGATTCTCTCTGAAGCTGAAATGCAGTCAGATGAATCCATTCCAAATGTTTTGGAACGAATTGGAACCCTTGTATATGCGGGAGCAAAAGATAGAGTGGTTTCATTAATTCAGGGGCGAGGTGAACAGCTCGATTCAAAAAAGGTGAATGTCGCCCTTGCTCACATCGATGCCGACCATTTGACGGATGCCTCCATTGAGATGTCCAGACTGCTCATCGAGCTGACGAACGCGGATCCGGATCGCCGGGACGTCCTCTGCGACCAGGTTGTCGCACTGATGAGTGTGCGGGACAAAGTGGCGCTTCAGTTGGCCGGCGCAAAAGAAGCACTGGGTCACTCCCCGGACATCACCGTTGAGCTCGTAGCCGCTATTGACGCTTTCGACGAAGTGCTAAGACCGGAACAGTGGCGTACAGTAGCCTTGGGCGAACGTCGCTGGGCCAGAGTCGCCTGGGCGCACCCGGATTATCGCAGCCAGCTGTGGTGGTGGCTTAAAGGGGCAGGCATACCCGCCAGCGCGGTTGAATCTTTAAAGCAGGCCGCGCAGCTAATTAACGAATTTCCAGAAGCGCAGGCAGAGCTCGACATTCTCATTCAGGCCGAGAAGACGGTTTCAGCGCTCACTGCAAAATCCACCGAGACGAAGGTAACGTCTATCCGCGACTTCCTGATTTCGAAAAAGCAAGCCGCAGAAGCGCCTGATATGACCCGCATTGAACAGGAACAAGTACGCGTCGCGGCAGCCGATGAAGACATTGAGCAGTTGATTTATAAAAACGATCAGGTGGAAATATCTGTTTCAAACACTCATCTGTATGTGGACAAAGTGGGCGCGATGGATGAAATCAGAGCGCTTGGCGCCACCATCTGTGTTCCTGAAGAGGCTGATTTACAGGCCGAAACACCATTCGCCGGGCGGCTTCAGTTTCCCCTTGATGCACCGCAACTCAGCTGCGGGGACGGAAAACTTAATGTGGAATGGGAAGGCGGACACCTGGAATTGCCGCTTCCACTGCCGGACAGCCCATGAAAACCCAAACCATCATCGGCGCATCGGATGAACTGCTGTCCAGCAGGTTGCCCCATTCAGCCCTTGCGTTACTCAACGCTGCAAACGAAACGAATTTCAACCTGAACACCAGACGGCACCGTGCTCTGCGGCGCATCAGCGACAGTCGACCGTTACCGGGAATAAACATGCTGGTGGCGCTCGATGGGACCATTGGTGTTGCCGTGCCGCTGTCGTGCATTCTGGGCAAACCCGGCGATGAAAAAGAGAGTTGGGGGTCTTTCTTGAACTGGTCGTCAACGTCACAAAAGGCGTTCATGACAGCATATCATTGGTGTGAGTCCAGACTGAGCATGGCCAAAGGCAGTCTGCCAGGCATTGTGCCTGTTACCCCGGATCTTATTCATGTCGATGGTCACTCCGCGGGACTAGCATCGGCGTTGGCAATTTTAAGCAAGGTGACAGGAAGCCCGTTGCCTTTACCCGTGTTCGCCACCGGCGCCATCGGCGCGAACGGTCAGATTGAAACAGTGGGGCACATGGCTGCCAAGCTTGCGATGGCCAAAGCGGAACTCGCCAATACAGATGGCATCGTCCTCGCTCCCAGAGGGGCTGCTGCCAATGCACCCGATGGGCTGAAGATAATTGAAGTGGATACTCTCGAGGAGGCTATAACGGCGGTCTTTGGCAACATCCAGTTCAATCCGGATGCATCACTGCTCGATTTTGGCACATTGCTCGCCGCGTTACGAAATGACACAGACCATCGGAAGGTGGTGCGGCAACTTCGCGCGATTCATGTGAGCAGTCTGCCGCCCGCAGACCAGGCCATATGGTATCTCGAAATGGGCGTCCGTCTGCGTCACACCGGTGATATTGCTGGCGCCAATGAAGCCCACGGTCAAATCAGTGATATTCAAAATCAAACAGTAGTCGAGTGTCTGGCGGAAACTGTCACCGAAGAGCGTATCGAAATCGAAGTTCTGCGTTCAAAAATGGCCAGCGATGTGTCCATCGCCATGCGGCATCAGATTGAACAGCGACTGGCCCGCGGGGTCATGTCCGTTCACAATCGTGTACGAATCAGGGGAATGCTCGCTGAACTGAAATCCACCCTTGGTGAGCATCAGGGCGTGTTGGCCCTAAGAGAAGCCAATCTTGAGGCACAGCAAGGCAACGCCGCCATGAAAAAAGAGATTCAGTGGACCCTTTGCGGCATTGTTTGGGAAGCCGCCCGTGCCGGTAACGACGCTGCGTTCTTCAAATATGCCCGGCAACTGGCGAGTGAAGCAACCGCTTTAGACACACATCAGCAGGCCTACAACAGCGCTGCGATGGTTCGCGGGCTGATTGTTTTGAAGCGTTATGATGAACTGGCGTCGTGGCTGACGGGCAAATCCACGCAGGTGCCGGGCGCCCCCGGCATTGCGCTCTTACAGATGATAAATGGCGCCGGCCCAATCCAAACACATCCCTCGGTGAGCACAGCGCGCGCATTGGTTCGCATGTACCGCAAGAACGGTCGGCCTGACCAAGCCATTGCCCTGGCGAATCGCATTGACACCACCGCCACCGAACCACTCATGCGCTGGCTGTGTCTGGCGTCTCAGATCGAAAAGGCCATGGCTCTGGTGCAAAAAGGCGATGATTACGAGGCCGAAGGTGTGCTTCACAATACCATGGACATCTTCTTCAGCGAGCTGGCTGAAACCACTAAAAACATCCCGTCGTTTAAACACACCACCATCGCTGATGCCACCAACCTGGACGAGTACTTTTGGGAACCGCTGCTGGATGGTATTTATCACTGACGCCTGCCACGCTTCTTCTGTAATATTTTCTGTCAGAAATTGACCGTACTGCGCGTCTTCAGAAAACAGCAGAGGCAACGCCATTAAATACAAACTTAAAAATATTTACATGACTCGTCTGGGAGACCCGACCAGACTGATACAGTAACTTGTCTGGCTCATGCGCGATGTTCGGGTGTCCCGTGCCGCAAAGATGAAGCTGGCGGCCAGTGGTTGTGCGGTTGGATTGATGGCG
>JAFGWT010000071.1 GCA_016937015.1 Deltaproteobacteria bacterium
GCGGCAATGACGGTGCGCCCAGGAAGTCAAGCAATACTTGTGTAGAATCATGAGGCCTGCGCGGCAATGACGGTGCGCCCAGGAAGTTAAGCAATACTTGTGTAGAATCATGAGGCGCAGGCGAGGGTCCAGTTGCCCAGTGTTTTCGGAGCTTTTCTGGATTCCCGCCTGCGCGGAATGACTTTACGGGACAACTCTGCCAGTACTTTTTGAGAAGCGACGTATTCCCCCGGGTCCCCTGCATCACTTCAGTCCTGGCGCTGAGCGTCCGGCTGTTAAAATTTCACTGATGCCGCCCCCTGGCCGGACATGGCAATCGATGCGTCGCCCCCTTGGGATGGTATTTCAACGAGCGCATAGGACCCACTGCCCAGCCCAATGGCCTCTGCATAGGAAAACGTCTTTGGTCCCGCCTTGAATTTTTTTCCCCGGGCAGCGGCCATGTCGTGACAGGCTTTGTCAATGGCAACGGGATCAGTTGATGCGAAAATGCCCATATCCTTCATTACAGGCTTCATCTTTCTGCCTTCGCAGTCACATCCGGGGGCAATCCGCATGGCAAAAGACACATAGATATGCTGCTTTCCCTTTTGGGCGGCGTATGCCCCCTCAACCAGCTTTTCCACGAACGGATTGCCAATCCCAATAAAGCGCGCCAGACTCTTTACCGTAAACAGTGAGACGGCCTTGTGCGGGCAAATTGCCACACAGGCGCCGCACCCCACGCATTTGTCGTGGTCAATCCATGACTTTTCTTTTTTGCCATCCCCAATATGCAGCGCATCCTCGGCACAGCGCTCAAGACATTTTCTGCACTGAGTGCATTTTCGATTTTTAATGTGCGGCTTTACCCCCATATGCATGGCCAGCTTTCCGCCCTTGGCGGCAAACCCCATGGAGAGCTGTTTAATGGCGCCGCCAAAACCGGAGAGAATGTGTCCTTTAAAATGGGACAACACGATGATTTGGTCGTACCCGAGAAACGCGCGGCCCACCTTAAATGTTTTAAAATGCTTTTTGTTGATTTCCACTTCGGCATAGGCCTCACCGGCCTCACCGTCCGCAAATATGATGGGCAACTGGGTAAAACCGTGTGATTCAGCGGTTTTTTCATGCAGCTCTTTTTTGTAGCGCTGACCACCGTACAGCACCGATGTTTCCATAAAACAGGAGTCGATGCTGTGGCTTTTCAAATAGTCGATTATTCCCAGATAGTGTTCAGGCCCAAGAAAGGTCACATTCTTTGGTTCTCCAAAATGCACTTTTAAGGGCACTGTGGGACGCAGTTGAATCTGTTCGTCCTGAACCAGCGTATCCAGCAGTCTGGCCGACATCGCCTGAATCTCAGACATGGGCGTATGCTCAGTTACCGGTGTGAAATAAACTGTCGATGTCATTTTAAGGTCCTGTTCCGCATTGGGTCCCGCATTCGGTCCCGCATTGGGTCCCGCATTGGGCCCCGCATTGGGTAAGGTCGTCAGTAATCCCTGCCAGTGTGGCGTTTGCCCGATGGTTGTCAATGGCGAAATGATACCAGGCCCTGCCGAGGTTACTGCACCTGGGCCGAATAATCCGTGATTGTTGCGCCGGGAGCGATGGTGGACCAGACTTCGAAACCGGCGATGATGTCGGTGAGGTACCAGCTGGCGTAAATCTGATATCCGTTGCGATTGAGTGCGGCTGCATCGGTTATCACAGTTTGCAAATCGCAGCTGAAGTCGTCGATGGGAGTGGTGGCCACATAGGTGACAACGACCCTGTTCCAGGGAATGGCTTCGCTGCCGGTGCGCTGGCCGGCCCAGATGTTCCAGCCGTGACCACAGAGCATTGCGGTCTCACCTGTGTCACTGCCCACCGGAACATGGCTCTGCAGGGCGCGCAGCCATATTTCCACCGACCCATCCAGTGCGTCCGGGTATCCGTCGGCTGGTGGTGAGGTGGCAAACCACAGTTTGTAAACCACACCTGTGTCTCCGCTGACGCCCGTCCACGTCAAAGTCGTTTTCGCGCTGGCGATGTTCGACACCCGTATGGGCAGATTGTCGGTCGCTGCCGTGGTCATGTCCGGCAAGGCGTGGCCGCCAATATATATGGACGGGTAGGCCACGGGGGTGCCTGCGTCAACCGCTGTGCCGCTGAAATGGATGACCTCGAAACTGTTGTTACTGTAGCTGAGCGCCTGGTATCCGCTGTCCCCGCCAAAGTAGTTGTTCTGAATGATATACCCTTCGCCTTCGTGGACGATTTGGGTTCGCGCGCTGTCGTCCGGTGCGCCCCCATCACCGCCAAGGTCTCCAGCGTATTCATCGTCCCATGGCCAGGTTTCGAGGTAGGGGTTTTCGGAATCAGCAAATCCCTGCAGGCATATTTGGTATGGCGTGGTGTGCGAGTCGCTGCCGTACACAAAAAACGACACTGCATAAATCGGCTCGCCGCTGTAGGCCTCAATGGTCGTATCGCTGTCGCAGTTTTGATTGAAGTCTCGATACGGTATGTATACCACTTCATTCTCCGGAGCGTTGCCGCCAACCTCGCCCTTGAAACACCAGCTTTTTAAGGTCGTACCGTCGGCGTCCAGCCCATCCAGTCTCAGCCCCAGTTTAATATCAGTGGGCATTTTCACCATTTTAAGGGCAATGCCGGTTTCTTCCGGCGTGGTGGCGGGGGGCGTTGCTGCGTCTTTCAAGGCCTCAGCACTGCAGTCGGCGGCCGCTTCCGGCTGCGCCACATAAAATCCAATACCAGCCAGTGCTTTTACATTCGCGCCCAGCGTGCCATCCACACAGAACATCGTCGGGTCCGATTCATCGGTAAAGTCACTGGGGGTAATGGTGGTGCCCACATTCAGATTGTCGGTGGCAGGCCACATGCAGCCATGCCAGCTGCGCCAGTCAGCCCCGGCATAATACCCCGCTGGAGTGGTCGTATCCGTATCGTCCGGCTGAGATGAATCCGCGGCAGCCGTGTCAATGTCGGTCCCTGACGCTGAATCCGTGTCTGGCGGAAGCGAAGAATCGGTATTATCGGTGCCGTCCGGGTA
>JAFGWT010000072.1 GCA_016937015.1 Deltaproteobacteria bacterium
CGCCGGATTTTCGATGGAAATCGCCATTCCGTGGGCGGACCTCCACGCGGCGCAACCGGCCGATGGCTCAACTATTGGATATGATGTTGGTTTTAACGACTGGGACAATGACACGTCGCGGGATTACAAACTGATGTGGAGTGGCACAACCAATAACGACACGAAGTCTGACGATTTGGGGACGCTTCATCTAAGTCAGGAATATGCACCGGAACTAACCTTCACGGAATTGTGGGAAGCACCTGCGAATGACTGCAGTAACCCACGAAACGCCAGTTGGGACATTTCAGCCATACACGACTCTCCGGTGCGTCTGGTCTCCTGGATGTATTATCAGACGGTGGCAAATACCGGGTGCACGCCAGGGGCTGCGGATGTGTGGTTTGACATTGCAATGCCTGCCTATTCCAACGTACGGATTGAAGCAGTCAATAACCGGGACTTCAATGTCTCGTTTATCCGGAAACTATCTGACGATTGTGCGGTCTGCAGTTGCGAGGCCGTTCGCAATTCAGATGAAACCGCTTCCCTCTACAATAACACGGCGTCGGTATCCAGGGCAGCTATCGTCATATCCGCCGAAGACCTGGAAATCGACGACATCAGTTACATCAGCTTTATCGCAACAAATATTAACAGGTGAGCAACAGTGGACAAACTGAACCAATTTCTGGTGAAAATAGACGGGTACCTTGGCTCCAGCAACTGGTTCCCGATTCTGCTTCTGGGGACGGGCATATTTTTCACCATTTACCTTAAATTCCCTCAAATCCGGTATTTCAGACACGCGCTTCGTATTCTGAGCGGTAAATACGAGAAAGACACCATGCCAGGGGATACAACCCATTTTCAGTCGCTGACCACAGCGCTTTCCGGCACGGTAGGGACTGGAAACATTGGCGGCGTGGGGCTGGCACTCTTCATCGGCGGACCGGCTGCGCTGTTCTGGATGTGGGTGACAGCGTTTCTTGGCATGACGACGAAGTTCGTGGAATGCACCCTGTCTCACAAGTATCGCATCACCAGTAAAGACGGTACTATTGCCGGCGGTCCAATGTACTATATGGAGCGTGGACTGAAAATGAAATGGCTGGCGGTTCTGTTTGCAATTGGCACAATCATCTGCGCATTTGGAACTGGCAACATGCCTCAGGTGAATAATATCTCAACGTCGCTGGCCGCCACCCTCGACATACCGCCATGGGCAACCGGCGGCGTTCTGGCTGTACTGCTTGGACTGATAATCATTGGCGGAATAAAGCGTATCGCGCGAGTGACCAAAATCCTTGTTCCGTTCATGTGCGTGGTCTACGTATCGGGTGCTCTGCTTGTGGTGATTACTCATATTGACAACCTCATACCGGGCCTTGCCCGAATATTCACGGATATTTTCTCAGGCAGCGCAGCGACAGGCGGCTTTTTAGGATCGACGTTTGGATTCGCACTGACCAAAGGTGTTGGCAGAGGTCTTTATTCAAATGAGGCGGGTCAGGGATCCGCGGCCATTGCGCACTCTGCCGCCAAGGCAGACGAACCTGTGTCAGAAGGCATGGTCGCCATTCTGGAGCCATTCATTGATACCCTGGTCATCTGCACCCTTACTGGGCTGACCATCATCTGCTCGAATGTCTGGACGCAAAAACACATGAATGATTTTCAGTCCACCGACATGGTGATTGTCGCCGGCGACTATGCGGACGACAACCCCAATGACGTGGCGCAACTCTCGGCGTTTTACACGGGGGACAAATCCAGTGTGAAACCATTGAACGGCACCCTTAAAATTGACAACGGTCACATGGCCGAGGGTCAGGCTGTGACCGTGCTGAATGCCCGATCCATCGCAGAAGAGATGACGTTCTCCCGAAATGGCAAACCGATTTCCGAAAAACTGGTGGTTCAGGATGGCATCATTCAGACGGAAGTAACCATCCGTGGAAAATCGCTGGTACACAGTGCCTTACTCACAGCCACTGCTTTCAGTCAAACATTCCTTGGCGATAAAGGAGCACTGATTGTGTCGCTGGGGCTTCTGCTGTTTGCGTTTTCAACGGTCATATCCTGGTCATACTACGGGGATCGTGCGGTGACTTATCTATTGGGCGATAAGTTCATTCTCCCATATCGACTGCTGTATATTATCGCCTTTTTTGTGGCAGCACTGGTGGATACAACTATCGTGTGGTCCCTTGCAGCAATAGCGATTGTGGCGATGACCGTGCCCAACCTGCTGGGTATTCTGTTGCTGCACAGGGACATGAAGCGTACCGTTCAGGACTACTGGGAAAATTTCAAAGGCTGATCAATAGCCGCATTCCAACTTCCAGGGAAAAAAGGCGTTTATCGAGCGCCAGCCACACATCAGATGACCGACGCAGTGTAAAACATCCTACCGACACACCAGGAATACCGGGCGGTCAATTAACTGAATGCTGTTTTGGTCTTAACAGAAATGCATTGATAATGAATCAAAGAAGTGCCGTTCGTCATCTCCGCGCATGCGGAGTTCCCTGTTTGTTCTTCCAGGAATGCCGCGGTCGCGGCAATGACGGTATCTCGTATCCGGGGTTCAAAGCAACTTCAACGCGTTTCCGATTAGCTTTTGGGCTTGGGTGGCGCAGGTGGTGCAAAAGTCCCGGGAATGGATGGGACAGATGGCACACTTGGTGGTCCTGGCGGCATGGGTGGTCTCGGGACTCCGGGTACACCAGGAGGCGCTGGAATCGACGGCACAGCCGGTGGCCTTGGCATCCCGGAAACAGGTGGCGGTGGCGGAGGTGGCGCGACGGTGCCGCCTGACGGAGCTACAGATACACGCGGCGGCACAGGAGGTCTCGGCGGCGCAGGTACGTCATCCTCAGAGGCTTCCTCCAACTCATCTTCGATGATTTCTTCTGCGTCCAGATCCTCGTCCAACATGTCTGCGACATCATCATCAGAGTCTTCGGATTCATTATCGTTCTCGTCTTCGTTCCCGGACTCGGCACCACCGAAGAACATATCTGCGTCAGTGGTCGAACCATGCTCGCCAGCTTCATCCATGACGTCTACTGTTTCAGATTCCTCTTCAGATTCCTCTTCAGATTCCCCTGCGGATGCCATGTCAGATTCGTTCTGCGAGTCACCCACGAATTGATCGCCATCTTCGTCGTCCTCGACTTCTTCGCCTTCTTCGTCAGTTGACACTTCCCCTGATTCGGCATCATCATCGACAGTGACTTCTGCCCCAGCATCTTCTTTGGATTCCTCAGATTCCTCAGATTCTTCTAACTCTTCCGATTCCTCAGATTCTTCCGATTCATTCAGAACGTCTATTTTTTTTGATTCATCCAGGTTTTCATCTGTCGATTCGTCACTTTCGAAATCATCCGCCGATTCATCGTCGTCGTCCATGTGTTCATCGTAAGTGTCGTCATCTGAAAGAGCGTCTTTCTCCCCGGATTCTTCAATCTCGTCGAAGTCATCTGATTCTTCTGCAGCCGTGGCTATTTCATCCTCGCCATCGGGTCCGTCTGAAGCATCTGTGCTGTATCCATCCACCCGGCTGTCTTCCCCGGTCGTATCGGACTCGTCTAAATCATCTGTTTCCAGCACTGCGGACTCTTTGGGGACTTCCGGAGGGGGGGGTGCAATCGATACAAGCTCCTGCAGTTCAGCATCGTCTTCGTATCCGCCGACCTTATCCATTGACGCCAGACGTTCCAGTCCCTCTCTGGCCGACGCGTCATCCGGCCAGAGTGCCACGACCTGACCGTACCAGTCCTTTGCTTCATACTTGTTGCCAATATTATTCTCCCAAATATCAGCAATCTGCAATAAAAGCGCCCGCCGTTTGTCGTCATCAGAGGCGGCATCCAGTTGCCTCTCCAGAAGGTTGACCAAATCATTCCATTTTCCAGCGCCTTCGTAGTAGTTCAGCAGGGACTCATATGCGCGAACGTCCTGAGCATCCAACTGAATTATCTGCCAGTAGTGTTCTGCCGCTTCTTCCTTGCGCTCCAGGAATTCAGAAAGAATTCGGGCCCTACGCCTATGATACATCACTGCAGTACTCATCTCAAAGGTGTCATCCAGAATATCCCGGTAGTGCTCAACCACGTCGTCCCACATTCCCAATTCACCGGCCATCACCTCAAGTTTGTCGATGGTATTCTCGTCCTGAGGCGCCAACTGCTGAGCATCTTTCAACGCTTCAAAGGCAAGGGATTTTTCATGCAGCTCTTCGGCATATATTTTGGAAATAACGAGCGTGAGTTCAACCTGTTTCGGAGTCTCCCGACGGAAAATTTCGACCATGTGCCGGTAAACATCTATGACTTTTTGCCAATATATGCCTTTTTGTGTATCAAGGAGATCCGCTTCCAGGCTGCGCACAAACGCCCAGACCTGAGTCACGATGTCACTGTCAAAAGGAGATAATGTCAATGCATCCAGTGCACGAACCAGCGCACTGTCACCATCGTCAAGATTGTCCTTATGCATGGTTGCCGCTTTCAGTAGAAGCTCAACCTTGCGTTCCAGACCTTCAGATCGATCTGAGCATACCTTAAATACCTTGACCATGTCGTCAAAGCGCAAGGCCGCTCGCCCGACCTCTTCCACAAACGACAGCATCTCCTCGCTGGTGGGATCGAGTTCAAACGCCTTAAGCGCCACATCAAACGCCATACCGGACTCATCCCCTTTTTCGTAAAGCAATTTTGCGTGACGCAGCAATTTCTCAATTTTGCCTTCGGCATCGTCTTCACGTTTGGCAAGCACAGAATACACGGTAGACAACCGATCCCATGCCTGGGCATTCACCGCAAGACGATCAACCGAATCCAGCATCTCTTCATTGTCGGGGTCCAATCCAAAGGCGCGCAATACCGCTTCAAGTGCCTGATTGGGTTCTTCCAGCTTCTCTTCGAATATCGCCGAAATTTTCAGCCACCATTGCACTTTTTCGTCGTCATTGCCTTCTTTGGTCATCACCCCAAACAAGTCGACAAGCTCTTTCCAGAGCCCCATTCGATGCCCCGCCTCCTCGACTGCGGCCATCGCCCCTTCATGGTTCCGCATATTTTCAAAAATCTGCCTGTACCAGCCCCACGCCTGCTGTTTGTCTTCGAGTTTTTCCTCACAAAGCGTACCGCCGCGTAAAAGAATGCCATATCGGATATCATTGTCATCGCTCCGCTGGAACCGTCCGTACATCATCTTGAGCAGCTTGTCCCACTCCTCGGTTTCCACAAATAACTCGTCAAGCCTGTCGAGCAACGGTTCATCAGAAATATCCATTGCGGCAGCTTTTTCGTAAGCGGCTATCGCACGTCGCGAATCGGACAGCTTATCGCGACTCCACTCCCCAAGCAGAATGTAAAAAGATCGCAGCGCATCCGTGTCTTTTGTATAGGTAATCTGCTGTTCAAGCACATCTGCGGCTTCTTCGAATTTCCCATCTTCAGCGAGCACATCACGAAGAAGTCCCAGGGTTGGTACATGATTGGGATTGATTCCTGAGCTAATCTCTTTGAGCTCCCTAATCGCTTTTTCCTTCTGCCCCAACCGGTTGTAATAGAGCTCTGCGCGCCGAAAAAGGACATCCGATTTTGCTTCGTTGTCTTCGACCATCGGTGCCAGACGCGCCAAGACGTCCGCCAGTGCGTTCCAGTCTTCCTGTGTCTCATACCATCTTGCCAATGCACCTAACGCCGCAACATCTTCTTCGATATCGAGGATGCGCTTCCAATGCAAAATGGCATCGCTGGGATTCTCCAGTTCATCTTCAAGAACTGCTGCCAGCCTGCGATGCAACGCTATTTTTTCTGCCTTGTCTTCTGTATGTTCGATGCGCAAATCAAGAATCCGGACCAGCTCGTTCCATTCACCGGCAGATTCGTAAAGACCAACAGTCGTATCGAGCGCCTCGTTGTCGGTAGGATCGACTTCAAGCACCTTGTTCCATGCCTTCAATGACAGAGCCGGGTCCTCCAGACGTGACGCGGAAACAACCGCAACTTTTTTGTACGCGGCGACCTTCTCTTTTTTAATTTTCGAAACGCGTGCCTTGAGGTTGAGCGTTTCAATCATCCGCTCGTAATTCTCAGCCTTTTCGTCCGCAAATTCCATTGTCTCAATGGCTTCAAGGTCCCCAGGAAGGAATTCAAGCACGCTCTCCGCCTTCTGATACGCCTCTTCAAAAAGTCCGAGATGTTCTTCAAGTACACGCGCCGCACGTAAAATCAGGGTCTTCCTGGCCAATTTATCACGGGAGGATTCCGCACGCTTGTCGAGCAGCGGCACCAGCTGGTCATACAGCTTCTCCCGCTCGTAAAGTTCTTCCAATGCATCAACCGCCTGTTCATCATCGGGTGCCAGTTCGATGATGTGATTGTAGGCAACTGCCGCGGACATGGCATCGTTTAAACGATTGTCGTAAATATCAGCCAATCTCTGCCAGGCAGCGACTTTTTTTGACCGACTGCTGGTACCTTCGATTTCTTCTTTGTAAAGCGCAGTCAGTTCTTCCCATCGCTCAGTTTCGGCAAGCAGTCTCTCGAGCGCGTCCCGCGCATCCCGTACTTTCGGATCATGCGCCTTGATCTGATACCACGTATCAATCGCACCGTTCACATCGTTAAGATTTTCCTCTGCCAATTTGGCGGCCTGACGCAATCGAACCGTCTTCACCGCCGGTGGAAAATCATCGGAGTGCACGCACTGAAGCAACAAATCGCGCAGGGAGGCCCAATCATCGCGCCCTCGGTAGCGGCGCTCCAGAAACGTTGTCGCTCTTTGATCACCAGGCTGATGTGTGACAATCGCACGCATGTACTGCTCAGCATGGTCATCGTCGCCCACTCGCCGAGCCGACTCCGCTTCGTGATGTAATTTATCTATCCACTCCGAAAGGGACATATCATCCGGCGGATCGAGCGACACAGATACGACATCGAGCTCAGGCGGTTCACTCACAGGCGCTGGCGCTGCAGGCATCGACGTCCGAGAGGAGGTGGCAAAACCAAAATTGTCATGATCACCGGGAGTTGACACCGCAGCAGCGGGAACCTCACTGTCAAATAGCCCCATTGGTCCAGCGCTGGAGGCTTCCCGCAGTTTCGCGATAAGCTCCCTGTCTTTATCAGTGGCAACCGGTTCCAGCTTTTCAGCCCACATGAGCGCATCCGGCATCGACCCCATGCGCAGGTAACTTTTTACGATTCTGCGAATGAGAGGCGCCTGTTCATCCACCGAGTTTAAAGTGGCGTATGCTGATTTACATTCGTTGATCAGGGACGCAAAATCCAGTGTTTCTCGTGCACGCGCCCCTCCCACCGCCAACGCCTTCTCGCTGGTTGGATAGGCGCGAATGGCCATGCACGCCAGCCGCAAGCCTTCTTCTCCGGCCACGTGTTTGGCACGCTTTGTTAAAAAGTCAGCTGCCCACTTGTGATCTTTCGCGTGAGCGGGATCCATGCTCGAATTGGCGATGGTCTCGGCAAGATCAAGCTTAATATCTTCATTGTTCTGATCCGCCTTCAAAGCACGCTTAAGTGCTGTCACAGCCTGGGTTATGTCGTTCATACGGTTGCCTAAAATATCGGCAAGCTCGCGATACAACGCCACTTTTCGGTCAGTGTTCTTTTCCAGCCGTGCTTCGAGTTCGCACAGCTTGGCTGCATTTTTAAATTTACTTAAACCAAGATATATTTCCCGGGCACGACTCAGCGCACCGGCATTGGTTTTATCGAGTTCAATGGCTTTTCGGTAATGAATCAATGCCCGCTCGCTGTCTCCCATCCGATCCTGAAGCAACTCACCGGCCTGAAGATGAAGGTCGGATCGAATAGCCATTTGCGTACCCGCCACATCCGCGCTCCCGACCGCGTTGATTCGGCCTTCAATTATAGCCAGTGCTGCTTCAAAGTCTCCTGCCTCAATATACGCATTTTCCAGTCGTGCACCGATGCCTGCATGAGCCTGATCAATTTCGAACGCCTGCAGCAGCACCTCTACCCCTCTTGCCACGTCATTGATTTTCTCGAGATATACCACACCCGCCCGAAACAGCAGGTCCACGATTTCGGCCTGGTCTCCCGTTATCTGTGTACGATATTTCAGAAGTTCGGTCAGATACTCGTAATCCTGGGCTTTTTCGGCAGCTCTGCAGACATTGTTAAACGCCTGCAGGTCAGTAGGATCGCGTTCGAAAATCTGTTGATACTTTTCCAGTTCAGACATGCGAGACCTCATTGGCGGGAAATGCTTCCCTTTTTTTGTAATAACGATAAATTAGACAGTGGACCTTATCATGAACAAAATTAACTCATCAACATGGAATTTCATCTTTATGAAAATTTGAAATGTACAGCTTTCAGTGTATGGCATTCAGCAAGATGGGTGCGTTCAATCCCTTTCAATCCAATGTATGTGTAAATTACTTGAGGGCAATCATGCAACTGGTAGAATGTGTCCCGAATGTTAGCGAGGGGCAAAATAAAAATAAAATTAGAATGTTACGAGATGCGATAATGAACAGTCCCGGCATTTCGCTGCTTCATGTGGATAGCAATTGCGACGCCAACCGCACCGTTTTTACATTTGCCGGCAATATGCAGGATGTCTCAGATGCGGCGTTCGCTCTGTTCACGAGGGTCAGGGCACTGGTGAATATGCGTGTACAGCATGGGGAACACGTCCGCAACGGGGCACTCGACGTATGTCCTTTCATCCCAATATCCGACATTCAGACCACCGAGTGCATCCGGGCGGCGCATGCGCTCGCAGAGCGAATCGGTCGTCTGGGCGTTCCAGTATATTTGTACGGGATGGCGGCAACCTCCCCTTCCCGGCATTCGCTTTCTGCGATTCGCAAAGGACAGTATGAAGGGTTGCGCACCAAAATATCGCAACCAGCATGGTATCCGGATTATGGCCCGTCGGAATGGACCGAAGCCGCTGCACAAAGTGGCAGCGTTCAAATCGGCGTCCGACCATTCCTTATCGCTTTCAACATAAATCTGAATACGCAGAATGTTGACATTGCCAAAACCATCGCCCGCACCATTCGAGAAAGCGGATTCAGGGGAACGCCTGGTGAATTCAAATGCGTGAAAGCCGATGGATGGCGGATGGCAGCGTATGACTGCGCGCAGGTTACCATGAATTTCACTGACTTTAGCACAACCCCCGTGCACATGGTATTCGACCGCGTACGCATACTGGCAAGGCAATTGAATACGGATGTCGCCGGGTCAGAGTTAATAGGACTGATTCCCCTGGACGCCATCCGTGCCGCCGGGAGCCACTACGCGAATGGTACAGCTGGACTGGACGATACTGAACTGATCCGTTTGGCCATCGATAACCTCGGATTGAACGCCATCTCTCCATTTATTCCGAACGAACGCATCTTTGAGTATCGTCTCAAAGCGGTTCAAAAATAACCATTCGAAAAATCACTCTATTTTGTAAATTTTAGCAGCGTGTGGGCAACGCCAATATTGTCTTTTTCAAATATACAACTAAGCCCGGCCTGGGCCGCGCATTTTTTTAAAACCCGGGAGTGATACATTTTGCTGTTGCCATTGGCCATGGCAGTAAAATAGAGCGATGTGCTGTGCAGACTGAACGCCGATGCCTCAAACCGCTGACGATCCCAAAACGTTTCAAGCACGCACACAACCCCATCATCGTGCAGGGCGTCCGAAACCGCAGTCAAAATGGAAACGATTTCCGATTCGCTAAAGCAGCATAAGAACTGACTCATCCATACCAAATCAATGCCACGGCCAAGCTTACTGCCATCTAATATATTGGTGGGCAAAAAGGTAACTCGGTCTGTCATTCCCGCAGCGGCAATATTCTCTTTGGCCACATGCAGCTGCCCTGGAAGATCCACTGTCACCACATGAACATCTGAATTATACTCAAGACATTTCAACGTCCACTTTCCGGTATTGGCCCCAATATCCATGAGTGTCAGCGGCCTATGTTCAAAAATAATTGGCAGCAACACATCGAAAGCAATGTCTGAGTAAAAATGATCAAACTCAAACCAGCTTTGTCGCGCTTTATCCGGAAGAGAGGCGAGGGCTTCATAGATGGTTCCCCAGGTGCCGAATACATCGAGACCTTTGGGCTTCCCCTCTTTGAGTGCATCCTGAAGCTGCCACATGCCCTGGTAACAAATGTCATTGACAAAATTCATGTTCACGCGAGTCATTTCATCCCGCAGTAAAAATGTACCAATATTGGTCAGTGCCATTTGTCCCGATTCGGTAAGATACAATATTTTTGCGCTTAATCCGCTGTCGGTGAGCACTTCCACTGCATACTCCGACAACCCCGTCTGCCTTGCAATGTCAACAATTGTCGCCCCGTCGTCACCGCTATTATCAATGATTTCCAAAATCCTTAAATCCACCAGTGCCTTAGCCGCCTGAAACACAATAGGCGCAAATGCGATTCGCTGGGCTTCATATTTGGCAGTCAGCGCATCGACGGGCGCCTTTTTTTTAAACATGGTTTCAATCCCTGAATATTCGGTTTCCAGTGTTGATTTGGATTTTGTCCATACCAACAATGTGCGCGAACCGCAACAGATTGTGCAGATGACCGATGATTTGCAGAACAGGGCTGATACGCACAACTCTTGCGGCATTTCCATCGCATCATGCAATACGCTTTCCAAACAAGTGCAGTTGCATATAATGCGACAATGTTAAAAATCATAATATTCCAAAAACATCTATTTATTGCCGTTTCGCTGTGTCTGTGCGCCGGCTGCTTTGTGGATCCCGTCTGCTACAGCAATGCCGATTGCGTCTCGCAGCAGTCGTGTGATGTCACTTCGGGGCAATGCGTGGACTGCATGAGCAATTCAGACTGTGGTGACAGCCAAATTTGCGATCTTAATCTTCATGAATGCGAAATTCCCGAATGTCTGACCAGTGATGATTGCAATTTGGGGTTTGAATGTGTCTCGCACGGATGTCGTGCGCGGACCTTGCTCTATTGTCCGGGAGATATGGTATCCATCAGCAATCTCTTTTGCATTGATCGGTATGAGGCGTCAAAGCCTGATGCATCTGAAACGTCGCAGGGCATCGACAATTCCAAAGCAGTTTCCAAAGCCGGCGTCAAGCCATGGGTAGTGGAAAGCAATTCGGCTGCGCAGGCGGCATGCGTGGCAGCAGGCAAGACCCTGTGCGATGAAACCCAATGGCAAATGGCGTGCGAAGGACCTGAAAATCATACATATGCATACGGCGATGCTTACGAATCCGCCACCTGCAATGGCATAGATACGTTCTGCCTGTGCGACAGTTGCCAGACAGCCGAAGCATGCTCATACGAGTATTGCTTTGCCGACTGTGGCGCCGCTTTCAGGCTAATGCCCACAGGCAGCTTTCCGGGGTGCACAAATGCCTTTGGCGTGTTTGATATGAACGGCAACCTGTGGGAACATGTGCTTAACGGCAATGATACGACAATTCGCGGCGGTGCTTACAACTGCAGGGACTCTCGATTGCTGCATCAGTGCAGCTACATACCGGGCAACTGGACGCCATCCGCAAGAGGGTTTCGCTGCTGCGCCGTCGGGTCACTTTATCCATTCGAATCGGATACAAACGCCACAGCGGAGTCCGCGCCATGAAATCAGCACCGTTCAGTTACTTTGTGTTAATGATGTTAATGATGTTAATCTGCTGGCATTCCGCCAATACCTTTGCCGCAGAGACGCTGTGCGTGGATTGCGAAGTGCATAAGCTTCAAAATGATATTCAGAACGATCGCATAGCGGTGGCAATTGCACGATTAAAAAACCTTAAAACCCGGTTTCCCAACCGCAGGGAACCTGTGTTGCTGCTGGCAAACGCCTACGCAGCGGATGGCAACGACTACTGGGCACTGAATGTATTATACGAATGGTACGACACACATCCCGATGACTGCGAAGCGGTATCGTTCATTGTCTGGCAGCATATTCAAATGGCAAACACAGATGACGCCAAAGCACTGATGGCCCAAAATAAATGCAGCCAGAACGATGCGATGACTACGCGATGGCATATACTTGATGCGTACTTAAAAACCCTCAATGGCAATCAGCCCGAGATTAAAACCAATTTGCCGGACACATGGCCCGAAGATGCATTGATGTGGAAAATGCTCTTTGAAAAAGGTGCGGTCGGC